>NZ_JBFRCX010000004.1:0-456076 GCF_052113285.1 Rhizobium sp. YAF28
GGGTCATATCGACGGCGGCCGTCGCGACCAACAAGCCGCACCTGCAGTTTAGGAGCATCTTCATCCATGATTTGGTGTCCACCTATTTTGGTGGACACTCATGCCTCAGAGCGCTGCGTCTCAAAAGGCGCACCGAAATTCGCGCTTACGATCGATCAGAAGGAGCATAGTAATAAGATTGACGACGAGATCATCGCCGAAATCAGGCGCTCCAAGTTCCTCATCGCGGACTTTACGTGTGGGCTAGTCGGTTCTGGAGAAGGAATTACCGCGATACCAAGAGGCGGTGTCTACTACGAGGCGGGCTTTGCACAGGGTCTAGGTATCCCAGTGATTTGGTGTTGCCGCGAGGATCACATTAATCACGTTCACTTCGATACTCGACAGTTCAACCACATCACATGGAAGACCCCAGAAGAGTTGCGTGAAAAGCTCAAGAACCGGATCAGCGCTGTCCTTGGTGATGGCCCGCTTGTATCCCACTGAGATAACCGAACCGACAGACTGGAGAAGTAATGTTTTTCGGCATGGTCTTTACCAGTCCGCGAACGTCGGGAACCGTCCAGCAGCAAGGTGGATAGCCTCGGTCCATTTCATCACAGTGCTAGACCTCCACCTTGTATGCAACTCGCGCCTGTAGGACAGCAGTGAATCGAGCATAGTTTGAAACCGCCAAAACTCTCCAACTCACTAGTTATTGCTGAAGATGCGAAACTTGCTGCACAGGTTTCATGCAAATTAGCCGTACGAGGCAGTTACTTACCCGTGCTGGCTGGCCCGCGCCTTTCCAGACCCGACGCTGATTCTGAAGTTGTTAGATGCAACAACGCGGTCGCTCGCTCAGGTGCCCAGTCAATTTATATGGTGGGCCTATCCAGAGCCGCTCGTTCCCAGCTTGGAAATTATCTTCCAATCCGCCGAACCACCTACATCTCGGACGCAAGTTCGCTGATAGGCTTGGGAGGTGAGACTGCCCACGACTCGTCAACGTCACCCGCTTTGGTCTGGGGATGCGACAACCTTGGGATCGGAGTTCTTAAAGCTCTCCGTGAGCGTCGGATGATCGAGTTTACGACTGGACCATCCCCCTGCGAAGTTGTCGAAGGTCGAACAGGGCATTTAGTGGTTTGTGAACAGGGACATGAACTCAGTGAGGTCATTGCAGCCAACTACGCATATGGACTGGGAGCCGGACTTGCTATCATCCCCAAGGTCCCTGCTGATGTGGCTGACGCCATATTGGAGACTTTTTACTCGCTGTATGACCATCCGGACTACTCTCCCCATGAACTTAGAGAGAACCTGCGGTCGCAATTACGCTCTTTCTGTGGAGATTTAAGACTCCCGGTATCTCCATCACTGACGTTCATAACAAACAAGCTGCCCTTTGGTTTTGGATATACCGAAGCGCCCTCCACGCACTTGTTCACCTATCCCGATCTCGGAATGGCGATCATCAACGGTTTCGCTGGCACAACCTCAAACGAGGGTGAAACTGTTTCGGCAGTTGTAGTAGACCCCGGTCAGACACCTGCACCAGAAATTGCGACCGCCGCCCAGCTGCTGGCGCAACGGGGGACATTCGTGCGGGGATACAAGGGACCCGCTGCGAACGTGCGCGACGTAAGCCTGATGATTGAGCATTTCCCATATGATTTATTGATCATCGCTACTCACTGCGGGGACGCCCCAGGTTATCGTTGGACGTACGAATTCAAGGATGCCGTTGGTAAGTCGAGACAGCTTGTTGTAGACATAGCGCTGGGTATTGCTCAGTCAGATGACGATCCTGACATGGTACACTTAACACGATTTGACCGATTTCATTCCCTGGATAGCGTGCTTTGGAATGATCCAGAAAAAAGCAAGAAGGTCTTCGTCGGCTCGGCAATACTTGAATATATGCGTCAAACTCACGAGACGCACGAATTGGAGCCAATTTCCAAGGAAACCATAGACCGCGTTTTGGGCTCGGCGGCACTTCGCATGTTCGACAACAACCTCATAGCGCTCCCGGCAGCTTTAGCTAACTACCGCACACCGGTCATTTTTAACAACGCTTGCGTTTCATGGCACGAACTCTCCAAGCGCTTCATGTTCGCGAACGCACGGGCCTACGTTGGCACGCTATGGCCGGTTACAGGCGTCGAGGCAGAGGATGTACTCCTGCGAACAATCGGTAAGCATTTTGGTAAGCCACTTGCTCACGCTCTTTGGTCAGCCCAACGCGAGGCTTATCAGGATCAACTTCGCCACCCCTACATCATGACAGGCGTTTATCCGCAACGGCTGCAAGGCTCACGTTCAAATGCACCGCAGGAAATCTTGAAGTCTTTAGCCCAGGGTTTGCGGGTCTGGCAGGACCGGCTCAGCAAAACTAATGGCGATGACGAGCAAAAGCTGCGCTCGATTCGGTCAATCTGCCGATTCTTCCGGGCCGAGTACGAACACATGACTCGACGCTGGAGTAGAACGAAACCATAGCGCTCAGATTTGGGTACGCTCGCTGGGTACTTCTTTGGGTACTTGCCCGCTCAGCGGCAGGCCACATCAGATTGATTTCTAAGGGAAATAACGAACGAAGCGAAATTTGGTGGAGCTAAGCGGGATCGAACCGCTGACCTCTTGCACGCCATGCAAGACGACTGGAGCACATGACCTCAATTTCACAGCAAGCGTGAACATTCTTAATAGGTCTTCAGTAGCTGTCACTCAGAGCTAAAAGTCGCGATCGAAATGGGGATGCAGGTGAGCCGGCATTAAATAATGCAAATTTTCAGCGCATTAGATGAAACCAATGGCGGACAAGGTGGGATTCGAACCCACGGTACGCTTTCACGTACACACGCGTTCCAGGCGTGCGCCTTAAACCACTCGGCCACCTGTCCTTATTGGGTGTTCGCATCCGCAGAGGATGCAAATCGTCGGAACGGCGCGATATATACCGATGATTTTTCACCGATCAACCCAAATCTAACAGTTTTTTGACTTCTTCCGATAAAACTACGCGCAATGCCGTCCATTGCGCCGTCTCCGTTGCCAACCTATCTCTAGGTCTGAGTGGAGAATGGCGCGGCTCGCCGTATAATCAGGCCTACCCGTCGTCGGAGGAATCGATGCGTTTCTTGTTGCGTCTTGCCAGTCTGTTTGCGCTGGCAGTTGCGGTCATTGCCGGTACCATCGATTCGATCCAGTCCGTCGCATCCTCGCAAGTGATCATGACCCCGATGTCGGATGCATGGGAGGACGTCAGCCCCTCGACGCTTGTCGCGCTGCAGTCCTCCGTTTCCTATTACGTCCATCCGCGTTTCTACGCTTTCATCTTCCAATGGCTCATGCTGCAGCCGGCCTTTGCCGTGCTTCTGGTGCTGTCGCTGCTGCTGTGGATGATCGGCTACAAGAAGCCGCCGGTGGCAGGCCGTTTTACCGCCTGACAGACAGGGGCTGGAGGGTGTGGATGAGCGCAATCGGCAGCTACCAGAACGGGAAGATAATGGTGCCGATGACGCCAGGGCATTGGTTAGAAAATTCGCATTTTAGCAGTCGATTTGCCCAGAATTCAGCACCAAAGGACTGATTTTCGGCAATAATGGCAAATCTTTACCAACCGAAAAATTTCTGGTGAATTTTTCGCTGAGCCATGCAAGGATGCACGCAGCCAGGCCTCCGGGGGGAGGTCGGTGGTTCCGCAGACATGCCTGAAAAAGGCTTGCGGGAGGACCCAAACAAATAGCAACAACAGGGCTGCAAACTCATGAAAAAATCCCTTCTCACCCTCCTTGCCGTGGCAGCGATGTCGACGACGGCGCTTGCCGCCGACATCAAGCCGGCTCTCGTTTACGGCACCGGCGGGAAGTTCGATAAATCCTTCAACGAAGCTGCCTTTAACGGCGCTGAAAAGTTCAAGAAGGAAACCGGCATCGCCTACCGCGATTTCGAGCCGACCGGCGACACCCAGGGCGAGCAGGCCATCCGCAACTTCGCAAGCCGCGGCTTCAACCCGGTCGTTGCCGTTTCCTTCGCCTGGACCTCGGCTGTCGAGAAGGTTGCCGCTGAATTCCCGGATACCAAGTTCATCATCGTTGACTCCGTCGTCGACAAGCCGAACGTCCGTTCCGTCCTCTACAAGGAAGAAGAAGGCTCCTACCTCGTCGGCGTTCTCGCCGGCATGGCGTCCAAGACCGGCAAGGTCGGTTTCGTCGGCGGCATGGACATTCCGCTGATCCGCAAGTTCGAATGCGGCTATGAGCAGGGCGCACGCGCCGTCAAGGCCGACGTCGAAGTCTTCCAGAACATGACCGGCACGACCGGTGCTGCCTGGAACGACCCGGTTCGCGGCGGCGAGCTCGCCAAGAACCAGATCGACCAGGGTGCTGACGTCGTTTACGCAGCAGCCGGTGCGACCGGTCTCGGCGTTCTGCAGACGGCAGCCGACAACAAGAAGCTGTCGATCGGCGTCGATTCCAACCAGAACCACCTGCACCCGGGTTCCGTCCTGACCTCGATGGTCAAGCGCGTCGATCTCGCCGTCTACAACGCCTATAACGACACCAAGAACGACAAGTTCACGGCTGGCGTCCAGTCTCTCGGCGTCAAGGAAGACGGCGTTGCCGCCGCGATGGACGAGAACAACAAGTCGCTGATCACGCCGGAAATGCAGGCCGCCGTCGACAAGGCCAGGGCCGACATCATTGCTGGCACCGTCAAGGTCCACGATTACACCACGGACAACGCCTGCCCGAAGTGAGTCGTAACTGAGATCGGGCGTATGGCGGACAAGGATTTTCGCCATACGCCCTTTTCTTATTTGGAGCCTGCTGTGACAGATCAGCCTGCTATCGAACTTGTCGGCATCGACAAGAAATTCGGCGCCGTTCACGCCAACAAGGACATCAACCTGACCGTTGCCAAGGGCTCGATCCATGGCATTATCGGGGAAAACGGCGCTGGTAAATCGACCCTGATGTCCATCATCTACGGTTTTTACCAGGCCGACAGCGGCGAGATCCGCGTCAACGGCCAGCCCATCACCATCAGGGACAGCCAGGCGGCGATCGCAGCCGGCATCGGCATGGTGCACCAGCATTTCATGCTGGTCGATAATTTCACCGTCCTCGAAAACATCATGCTCGGTGCCGAAGGCGGCGCGCTGCTGGCCAAGGGCGTGGCATCGGCCCGCGCCGAACTCAAGCGGCTGGAAACCGAGTACGGCCTGGAGGTCAATCCGGACGCGCTGATCGAGCAGCTTCCGGTCGGCCTTCAGCAGCGGGTGGAAATCCTCAAAGCCATGTATCGCGGCGCCGAGATCCTGATCCTCGACGAGCCGACAGGTGTGTTGACGCCGGCTGAGGCCGATCACCTGTTCCGCATCCTCGGCGTGCTGCGCGACCAGGGCAAGACCGTCATCCTCATCACCCACAAGCTGCGCGAGATCATGGCGATCACCGATACGGTCTCCGTCATGCGCCGCGGCGAAATGGTCGCCACGCGCAAGACCAGCGAGACCACGGTCGAAGAGCTTGCCGAACTCATGGTCGGCCGCCGCGTGCTGCTTCGTGTCCAGAAGGGCGAGGCCAAGCCCGCCGATGTCGTACTTTCCGTCCGCAACCTGACGGTCAAGGATAACAGGGGCGTGACGATGGTCGACAACGTCTCCTTCGATGTCCGCGCCGGCGAGATCGTCGGCATTGCCGGTGTCGCGGGCAACGGCCAGTCGGAACTGCTGGAAGCGATTGCCGGCATCCGCAAGCCTGCCTCCGGCGAGGTCCTGCTCGATGGGCAGCCGATCGACAAGGCCGATCCTGCACGCCTGCGCGAATTCGGCCTAGCGCATATCCCTGAAGACCGCCACCATATGGGCCTCGTCCTCAAGTTTGAGGAATATGAGAATTCGGTACTCGGTTATCACCGCCGGCCGGATTACAGCCGTGGCCCATTTCTCGATCTCGAAGCCATCCGCAAGGATGCCATGGAGAAGATCGAGAAATACGACATCCGCCCGCCGAACCCGCGCCTGAAAACGGCGAATTTCTCCGGCGGCAACCAGCAGAAGATCGTCGTCGCCCGCGAAATCGAGCGCGACCCGAAGATGCTGATCATCGGCCAGCCGACCCGTGGCGTCGATATCGGCGCCATCGAATTCATCCATCGCCGGATTATCGAGATGCGCGATGCGGGCAAGGCCATCCTGCTCGTCTCCGTCGAACTCGACGAAATCCGCGCCCTTTCAGACCGTATCCTTGTCATGTTTGCCGGCCACGTGGTCGGCGAGAAGACGCCCGATGCCGGTGAACAGACCCTCGGCCTGATGATGGCCGGCATTGCCGCGTGAGGCCTCGATGAGCACTGCTTCCGTAACACTACCGAGATGGATCAATTACGGTCTGATCCCTCTTTTGAACCTGGTCGTCGCCTTCCTGATCTCCGGCTTCGTCGTCTGGCTGATCGGCGAGAGTCCGCTGGCCGCGCTGTCGCTGCTCATCGAAGGTGCCTTCGGCAGCGGCGAGGGCATCGGCTTCACGCTCTATTACGCAACGAGCTTCATCTTCACCGGCCTTTCGGTCGCCGTCGCCATCCATGCCGGCCTCTTCAACATCGGCTCGGAAGGCCAGGCATATTTTGGCGGCCTCGGCTGTGCGCTGGTGGCGCTGTCGCTCGACAATTACGTGCCCTGGTATGTGACCATGCCGGTCGCCATCGTCGGCGCGGCCCTTTTCGGAGCAGTCGCGGCCTTCATTCCGGCATGGCTCCAGGCAAGGCGCGGCAGCCATATCGTCATTACGACGATCATGTTCAATTACATCATTGCCACGCTGATGAACTACGTGCTGGTGCATGTGCTGAAAGTGCCGGGCAAGATGGCGCCGGAAACCCGCACCTTCCTCGTAGGCGGCCAGTTGCCGAAGCTGACATGGCTGATGGAAATGTTCGGTTCGAAGCTCGGCGCGGCGCCGCTCAACGTCTCTTTCGTCATCGCCTTGATCATGTGCTACCTCGTCTGGCTTCTGGTCTGGCGCACCAAACTCGGCTTCGAAATGCGCACGCTGGGCGTCAGCCCGACCGCTGCTTCCTATGCGGGCATTCCCTATACCCGGATCGTCATGATCGCCATGATGCTGTCGGGCGCGCTGGCCGGCATGATGGCGCTCAATCCGGTCATGGGCTCGTCTGCCCGCCTGCAGCTGGACTTCGTCGGCGGCGCCGGTTTCGTCGGCATCGCCGTGTCGCTGATGGGCCGCAACCATCCGCTCGGCATCCTCTTCGCAGCCCTTCTCTTCGGCGTGCTCTATCAGGGCGGCGACTGGATCTCCTTCGAAATGCCCAACATCACCCGCGAGATGGTTCTCGTCATCCAGGGT
The DNA here is from genome assembly GCF_052113285.1 of Rhizobium sp. YAF28. Classification (NCBI taxonomy): domain Bacteria; kingdom Pseudomonadati; phylum Pseudomonadota; class Alphaproteobacteria; order Hyphomicrobiales; family Rhizobiaceae; genus Rhizobium; species Rhizobium sp. YAF28. The sequence continues at coordinate 7,359 of NZ_JBFRCX010000004.1, forward strand.
CTGGTGATCCTGTTTGCCGGTGCTCTGGAATATATGTTCCGCCCGGCGATGGCGCTCATCTACCAGCAGTTCAAGCGAGCCTGAGGAGCGAATGATGGATTATTATGAAATCTTCATCAGCGTTCTGAGCTCGACGATCCGGCTCTCCATTCCGCTGATCTTTACAGCACTCGCCGGCCTGTTTTCCGAGCGCGCCGGCATTTTCGATATCGGCCTGGAAGGCAAGATGCTGGGCTCGGCCTTTGCCGCCGCCTGTGTCGCCTATCTCACCGGTTCAGCCTGGGCCGGCCTCGGTGCCGGCGTGGCTTGCTCGGTGGCGCTCAGCCTCGTGCATGGTTTTGCCTCGATCACCAATCGCGGCAACCAGATCATCTCGGGCGTCGCCATCAATTTCTTCATCGCCGGTATCACCATCGTGCTTGGAGGGGCCTGGTTCGAGCAGGGCGGCCGCACGCCGCAGCTGGCGGCCGAAGCCCGCTTCTCGCCGATTGTGCTTCCCGGCGCCGAGGCCATGCGCGAAGTGCCGATCATCGGCCCGCTCTATGCCGGCGTGATCTCCGGCAACAATATCCTCACCTATCTCGCCTTCCTCGCCGTGCCCTTCTCCTGGTGGGTCCTCTACCGCACGCGTTTCGGCCTGCGTCTTCGCGCCGTCGGTGAAAATCCGGGAGCGGTGGATACGGCAGGCATTTCGGTCTCCTGGCTGCGTTACCGCGCCGTCATGTGCGCCGGCATCCTCTGCGGCTTTGCCGGCACCTACCTGGCGATCGCCCAATCGGCTGCCTTCATCAAGGACATGTCGGCGGGCAAGGGCTATATCGCGCTTGCCGCTCTCGTCTTCGCCAAGTGGAGGCCGGTGCCTGTCATGTTCGCCTGCCTGCTCTTCGGCTTTCTCGATGCGTTGGCGAATTTCATGCAGGGCAAACAGGTGCCGCTGATCGGCGAAGTACCGGTACAGGTTTTCCAGGCTCTGCCCTATATCCTGACCTGTGTTCTGCTCGCCGGCTTCATCGGCGTTGCAATACCGCCGAAGGCCGGCGGCGTGCCCTATACGAAGGAGCGTTGATATGTCTCACGACCTGTTCGAAGCCGCCCGCGGCGCCATGGCCTTCGCGCATGCTCCTTATTCCAAGTTTCCCGTCGGCGCGGCAATCCGCGCCGAGGACGGCAAAGTCTATACCGGCGCCAATATCGAAAACCTCTCCTTCCCGCAGGGCTGGTGCGCAGAGCCGACGGCAATCAGCGCCATGATCATGGGCGGCGCGAAGAAGATCGTCGAAATGGCGGTCATCGCCGAAAAACTGCCGCTCTGCCCGCCTTGCGGCGGCTGCCGGCAGAAGATCTCGGAATTCGCCTCGAAGGACACGAAGGTCTATCTCTGCGATGAAGCCGGTGTGAAGAAGACCATGACCATGGAAGAGCTTCTTCCCTTCAGTTTTGAGACGGAACTCGGATGATCGCGACCATCGATCTGCTCGCGGCTCTGCTCGGCGGGCTCAAACCGCGCTACGGCATCGTGCTCGGCTCGGGCCTCGGCTCGCTGGTCAGTGAGCTCACCGATGTCGTGCGTATTCCCTATAAGGATCTGCCGGGTTTTCCGGTCAGCGCCGTCTCCGGCCATGCCGGAGAGGTCGTCGCCGGCCATCTCGGTTCGGTGCCGGTCATCATGCTCTCCGGCCGTGTCCACTATTATGAAAAGGGCGATGCAAACGCCATGCGCCTGCCGATCGAGGTCCTGCAGGCGCTCGGCGTCGAGGTCCTGATTCTCACCAATTCGGCGGGTTCGCTGAAAGAGGACATACCGCCCGGTTCGGTCATGCAGATTGCCGATCACATCAATTATTCCGGCATGAATCCGCTGATCGGGCAAGAGAGCGACCACCGTTTCGTTGGCATGACCAATGCTTATGACGCCGAGCTTTCGGCTGCCATGCGAGATGCAGCAAAGACGCTTGATATCCCGCTCGCAAGCGGCGTCTACATGTGGTTCTCGGGCCCAAGCTTCGAGACGCCGGCCGAAATCCGCATGGCCCGTGTTCTCGGCGCCGACGCGGTCGGCATGTCGACCGTGCCTGAAGTCATCATTGCAAGAATGCTGGGCTTGAGGGTTGCGGCTGCCTCCGTAATCACCAACTATGGGGCTGGCATGACCGGAGACGAGCTCAGCCACGAGGAAACCAAGGACATGGCGCCGGTTGGCGGTGCCCGTCTTGCCGCTATACTCAAAGAAATGATTGCCGGTAAATGATTGCCGGTGGAGGAAGCGAAAATGAATAGCTATTCCAGCCGGGAAACGGCCGCCGTTGCCCTTTCCCTTCTCGACCTCACCAATCTGAAGGATGACTGCACCCAGGAGCAGATCGATACGCTTTGCGCCCGCGCGCAGACACCCTATGGCAGCAGTGCCGCAATCTGCATCTGGCCGCGTTTCGTCGCCCATGCCCGCATCGTGCTCGGCAAGGGCCACCCGGTCCGTATCGCGACCGTCGTCAATTTTCCCTCCGGCGACATGGAAATCGCTGATGTCGCCGCCGAAACGCGCGAGGCGATCGCCGATGGCGCCGATGAGATCGATCTCGTCATCCCCTATCGCAGGCTGATGGCAGGCAACGAGAAGGCCGTTACCGATATGGTCGCGGCCGTGCGCGCCGAGTGCGTTGCACCCGTGCTCCTGAAGGTCATCATCGAGACCGGCGAGCTGAAGGATGCCGCCCTCATCCGCCGTGCCTCGGAACTGGCGATCGAAGCGGGCGCCGATTTCATCAAGACCTCTACCGGCAAAGTTGCCGTCAACGCGACGCTGGAAGCAGCCGACATCATGATCCGCGCGATCAGAGAGAGCGGCCGCAAGGTGGGTTTCAAGCCGGCTGGCGGCATATCGACCGTTGCGGATGCGGCCCTTTATCTGAGCCTTGCGGAAACCATCATGACGCCGGACTGGGCGATGCCCTCCACGTTCCGTTTCGGTGCCTCCGGCCTGCTCGACAATATCCTCTCCGTGCTCAGCGGCACGGAGCCGAAGCCGGCGGCAGCCTCGAGCTATTGAGATGATCCCCCAGGAGATCATCCGCCAGAAGCGCAACGGCGCCGAACTGCCGACCGATGATATCGACGCCTTTATCGCAGCCCTGGCTGCCGGCAATCTGTCGGAAGGCCAAATCGGCGCCTTTGCCATGGCGGTCTGGTTCAAGGGCATGTCACGCACCGAGACCGTCGCGCTGACGCTTGCCATGGCGCGCTCCGGCGACATGCTCTCCTGGGAAGGCGTCGATCGGCCAGTCGCGGACAAGCACTCGACCGGGGGAGTGGGCGACAACGTCTCGCTGATGCTTGCCCCGATCGCCGCCGCTTGCGGTCTGGCCGTGCCGATGATTTCCGGCCGCGGCCTCGGTCATACCGGGGGAACGCTGGACAAGCTCGAATCCATTCCAGGCTATACGATCAATCCGGATGCCACTCTCTTCCGCAAAGTGGTGAAGGAGGTCGGCTGCGCCATCATCGGTCCGACGGGTGCCCTGGCGCCGGCCGATGGCCGGCTCTATGCCGTGCGCGATGTGACGGCCACCGTCGATTCCATCCCGCTGATAACAGCCTCGATCCTGTCGAAGAAGCTTGCCGCCGGCCTTCAGACATTGGTGCTCGATGTCAAAACCGGCAACGGCGCTTTCATGGCCGATCCGGAGCAGGCAATCGTGCTGGCGCATTCGCTGGTCGAAGTCGCAAATGGCGCGGGCGTGAAGACATCTGCGCTGATCACGGACATGAATCAGCCGCTTGCCGATAGCGCCGGCAATGCCGTGGAAATACACAACTGCCTTGATTTCCTGGCAGGCCGAAAGGCCGGTACCCGTCTTGAAACCGTGGTGCTTGCCTTTGCCGCCGAGATGCTCGTGCAGTCGGGTATTGCGGGCTCGCTTATGGAGGCGGAGAGCAAGGCACAGGATGCTCTCTCTTCCGGCAAGGCTGCGGAGATCTTCGCGCGCATGGTGCATATGCTCGGCGGCCCGGCCGATCTTCTGGAACGGCCGGATGCCTATCTGCGCAAGGCACCGATAGAGCGGCCTGTTCCGGCATCGCGCACCGGCTGGCTCGCGGCCTGCGACGCCCGCGATGTGGGCGTGAGCGTGATCGACCTTGGCGGCGGGCGACGCCATCCGGCTGACAGGATCGACCACAGCGTCGGCTTCACCGGTCTGCTGCCGCTTGGAACGCGTGTGAATGAGGGCGATCCGATAGCGCTCGTTCACGCTGCCGACGAGGCTTCGGCAGAAAGGGCCGTCGTCGCACTTGCCGCAAACTATCGCATTGCAGACGAGAAGCCGGAGCTTCCCCCAGTTATCGCCGGCCGTATCTGATGGAGTTTACTGCTTGAGGCTGAGTGAGCCGTCGGCGACGGAGTAGGAGGCAAGCTTCTGCAGGAAGCTCATGCCAACAAGCGTGCCGCTCAGCGCCTCGTCTTTCAGCACGAAGGCTTCGACGCTGCGAACGCGAATGCCGCCGATTTCCACGCGGTCGAGCATCACATGCGCCGCCTTGGTCTGGCCGTTCGCCGTATTGACCGCATAGCGGAAATCGAGCTGGTTGCCGGAAAAGCCGAGCCTGCGGGCGAGGCTTTCGTTCAGCGCGACATAGGTGGCGCCGGTATCGATCAGCCCCTGTACCGGCTTGCCGTTGATCCTGAAATTGCCGGTATAGTGGCCCTGAGCATCAGCCTGCAGGCGGATCATGCCGCCATCGGCGATCGTGGCCGACGTATCGGGTGCACTATCTTCGGTCGAGACGAAATTTGCGGAGATCGTATTGCCGGGCTGCTGCGTCGTGCGGGTGAGCAGAGAAGGCACTTGTGTCGCCAGCGCAGCCGCGATGCTGGCAAATATGACGGTACGCATGAGCATGAAACAGAAATCCTTCCTGTATAAACCCCGCCTCATGCGGGACCTCACGCTTCAAGCAGCTAAGCCATAAGTGCTGAAAAGTTGCTAACGGCGACATAAAAAAGGCCCGGAACGAACCGCCGGGCCTTGCAAGGTTTTCGAATTGGTAAAGGAAGCCGAAACTATTTGGTACCGTACATCCGGTCGCCGGCATCGCCGAGACCGGGCACGATATAGCCCTTCTCGTTCAGATGGCTGTCGATCGCCGCCGTGAAGACCGGAACGTCAGGGTGGGCGCTACGGAAGTTCTTGATACCTTCCGGAGCGGCCAGCAGGCAGAGGAAGCGGATGTTGTGGGCTCCACGCTCCTTCAGCTTGTCGATGGCCGCAATCGAGGAGTTGCCGGTCGCAAGCATCGGGTCGACCACGATGATCAGGCGCTCGGCGACATCCTCGGGCGCCTTGAAGTAATATTCGACCGGCTGCAGCGTTTCATGGTCGCGATAGACGCCGATATGGGAAACACGGGCGGACGGCACGAGATCGAGCATGCCTTCCAGAAGACCGTTGCCGGCGCGCAGGATGGAGGCGAAAACCAGCTTCTTGCCTTCGAGGATCGGCGACTGCATCTGCTGGATCGGCGTTTCGATCGTCTCCATCGTCAGCTCCAGATCGCGGGTGACCTCATAACAAAGCAATGTCGAGATCTCGCGCAACAGCCGGCGGAAGCTGCCTGTCGAGGTTTCCTTGCGCCGCATGATGGTGAGTTTGTGCTGCACGAGCGGGTGATCGATGACTGTGACGCCGTCCATAGGGAAACCTTCCAATTCTTTGTTCTTATCGGCTGTTTCTTTCATGGAAATCGTCTCCTCTGCAAGAGCGGAGGCGAATTTGCCTGGAGCATTAACAATCTCGCACCACTAAAGCATGCCGCGCAAAAGTGCGCCGCGGTTTTGCGATAACGGCATGCGAAAATAAAAGTCTAAAGCGTGGTAAGCGAATCCGATAGATCGCGGCACGCTTTAGAGCCGGGCAAGCAACGCCTGGCGGGTCTCTTCGTCGACGAAGGCTGCCTCGATGGCCGTTCGCGTCATAGCATTGATTTCAGCGTCACTGAAGGCGAAGGCCTCCGAGGCAAGCTCGTATTCCCGCTTGAGCGATGTGTGGAAAAATGGCGGATCGTCGGAGCTGATCGTCACCTTCACGCCCGCATCTCTCAGCCTGCCCAACGGGTGCGAGACGAAATCCGGAAAAACCTTGAGCGCGATATTCGAGCCGGGGCAGACCTCCAGTACCGTGCCGAGGTCTGCAAGCCGCTTGACGAGTTCGGCATCCTCGATTGCCCGCACACCGTGGCCGATACGCGAAGGGCGCACCTCATCCAATGCGTCCGAAACGCTGAAGGCGCCGCAAACTTCACCGGCATGGATGGTAAGGCCGAGCCCTGCATCGCGGGCGATGTCGAAGGCGCGCGCATAGTCGGCAACGCGACCCATCCGCTCCTCGCCGGCGAGATTGAAGCCGGTGATCAGCGGGTTATTGGCCTTTGCCGCATATTCCGCAGCGCCGATCACGCTTTCCGGACCGAAATGTCGTTCCCCGGTCACGATCAGCCGGGCCTCGATGCCGCTTTTTGCCTTCGCCCGGCGGATGCCTTCGCAAACACCGGATATATAGGCGTCCGCACCGAGGCCGATGCGCTTGCCGTGGTCGGGTGAAACGATGAGCTCGCTGTAGATCGTACCGATGCCGGCAAGTTCTTCCAGATAGGTTTCCGTCAGCAGCGCATAGTCTTCCTCGGTCTTGTAGACCTCGGAAACCTTGTCGTAACATTCCAGAAAGCTCGCGAAATCATGCCAGACATAGGCGCCGCCCTGCAGATGGGCGCTGATGTCGATGTTGTATTTGCGCGCCTGAGCCTCGGTCAGATCAGGGGGAGCAGCACCCTCCAGATGGCAGTGCAGCTCGACCTTCCTCAAATGCGATGTCACAGAAAACTCCTCCCATGCTGTCCCGAGGGAATACCGAGATGCCGCGCAATGCTCTCGCCGATATCGGCATAGGTCCGGCGCAGGCCGACCGAACGTGACCTGATGCCGGGACCGTAAGCGATAACAGGCACGCGCTCGCGCGTATGGTCGGTGCCGCGCCAGGTCGGGTCGCAGCCGTGATCGGCAGTCAGGATCACGAGGTCGCCGGCCCGCAGCTTCCGGTGAACTTCAGTAAGGCGCTCGTCGAAGGCTTCAAGGGCAGCTGCATAACCCGGCACGTCGCGGCGATGGCCGTACAGCATGTCGAAATCGACGAAATTGGTGAAGACAAGATCGCCATCCTCCGCTTCGTCTATCGCAGCAAGGGAGGCATCCATCAGGGCATCGTTGCCATTAGCCTTGATGACCCGTGAAACGCCATGATGAGCGAAGATATCGCCGATCTTGCCGATCGCGTGCACATTGCGGCCATGCTGGACGAGCCGGTCGAGCAATGTCGGCTCCGGCGGCGGCACCGAGAAGTCGCGACGGTTGCCGGTTCTTTGGAAGGTCGCGGCGCTCTGGCCAATGAAGGGGCGCGCGATGACGCGGCCAATATTATAGGGATCGAGAAGGCTGCGGGCGATCTGGCAGAAGGTGAGCAGGCGGTCGAGGCCGAAATAGACCTCATGAGCCGCCACCTGGAACACGGAATCCGAGGAAGTGTAGCAGATCGGCTTGCCGCTGCGCATATGCTCTTCACCGTAACGGGCGATGATCTCCGTTCCCGAGGCATGGCAGTTGCCGAGAATGCCGGGCACATCCGCTGCGCGGCAGAGCGCGTCGATCAGTTCCTGCGGAAAGGCATCGCCTTCGCTCGGAAAATAGCCCCAGTCGAAGGTAACAGGCGTTCCGGCGATTTCCCAATGACCTGATGGCGTGTCCTTGCCGCGCGAAGTTTCGTTGGCAGCGCCGTAGATGCCGTAGATCTTGTCCGGCAACGGCATGCCGGCCGGAAACTGGCCGGAAGCCGCCCGCGCAATATGCAGCAGCCCGAGCGCCGACATGTTCGGGAGTGCGAGGGGGCCGGAACGCAGACCGGCTCGGTCGGCAGCACCTGCCGCACAGAATTCGGCGATATGGCCGAGCGTGTCGGCGCCTTCATCGCCATAGGTCGCCGCATCCGGTGCTCCGCCGACACCGAAGGAATCCAGAACGAAGAGAAAGGCACGCGCCATTTTTCACCCGTATTATCTGCCGTCGCCAGCGTATAGCTGGAACGATCCGACTACAGCGCCGCGCGTCTTTTCGGACGCGCAAAGGACGCTGTAGCACTTTAAATTGCTGCATAATTTTATCCTTAAATCGATTCCGATTTAAGGAATTATGCAGTAGCGCACAGCCATATAATGACGGGAACGGCTTGGCAAATTTGCGGTGTGGAACTTAAAGTTTGGCAGGCGGATCCGAAGGATCGCGACACGCTTCAGCAGTCGCCGCAGGGAATATTGTCGTTTTGCCGCTGGCGATAGAAATAGCTGCGGCTGATCGTGATGGTGCGCGTCTCCGCCGGCAAGAAGCTGGGAGCAAAGACGAGCAGCGTATAGGGCGTGCTGAGCTCGGTGCGGACAAGGAAGCTGTTTGCTTTCTTCATTTCCGTCGGCACATCTGAAACCGCGCTGTTCTTGGCATAGGGTGCTGCACCGCTTGGGGCCCAGGACCAAAGAACCGTGGGATTGGCGCTGCCGTCGATCTGGATTGCCGTGACCTTCAATGAGAGACCGGAACTGTCATAAGGCGCGAAGATCGCCGGGGCAGCTTTGGCGATATCTGTGAGCGAGCTTTTGGTGACGCTCTGCTGCTGGGTAATGATATCGGCGATCGAGCCGGCGGCACGTGTCGTGCGCTTGCTGACGTTGAGCCCGAGCGTGATCTCGAATGCGCCGAGATAGAGCATGATCAGAACCGGGAAGATGATCGCAAACTCGATGGCGCCCACGCCCTTCCGGTCGCGTACAAAGCGCCGCGCCGTCGAAGCCAGCCAGATCAGGGGTCCGCGGCGTGCCATCATGGATACTGCTCGTTCTGGAAGGCTGCCGTGGCGACGATCAGATATTCGCTCGGCATGGAACTGCCGACTGGGCGAAGGCCGGTGACATAAGGACGGACGAGATCGACGGTGATGGACCAGCGGTAATAGGCGCGCACCATGTTGATCGAGCCGGGGCCGCCGGGCGTGAACTTGAAATCCGAAGTCTTGAGATCGGAATATTTATCCGCAGACACTCTCGGGATCGTCGTCGGAATGGACGCAAAGTTTGTGAAGCTCTGTACATCCAAATATAGCTTGCCAGGTGTCGCCGCCTCCGTCGCCGAGCAGCGGATGATGATCGAGATCTCGTCGCAGAAGGCCTGCCGGAACTGTGTCTGCGTCTTGTAGGTCGTACGGGTGGAATCGAATGTGATCTGCCCCGTCCGCATCTGACGGCTCATCGTATCGACGGCGCTCGAGACGAGTTGTTCCGCCGCAAAGGCGATGAAGGTTTCCAGGATGGCGAATATGATGATGAAATAGGGAATGGCCAGCAACGCGAATTCGATCGCGGCAGAGCCATCACGCGAGCGGGCCAAGGCGCGAAGTCTGGATAAACGGAGGGACGCACGCACCTTGCCCGTCTCCTGCTCACGGATCGCCATGGTCTGGCCTCGAAAATGTTCTTCGGGCGCCACACTAAGACGCGTTCGTTGATTTTCCGTTTCAGGTCGGAGCAGCTATTTTAACGAATAGGTGTGAGCTGGGCGTAATTGGCTAGTTTCCGGAAGCCGCTTCACCCTGCTGCGAATGCTGCTCGCAATTGGGCGTGCAGGAAAGAACCGAGCGCTCCGTCTGGCGATAGACGCGCACTGTGTTGCCTTCATCGATGGAGACGAGAATGCGTTCGTCCAGAATGGCGTTGCCATCGGTATCGAGCAGCACGATGTTGGTGGTGCCGAAGGCGCGGCCCGTCAAGACGATTGTCTTGGCATCGGCGACAGTCGCATCGGCAACCTTGGAATTGCCGACGATGACCTTGCTGACCGGCCGGTCGAGCTTCAGGACGCGCGCGTGATCCATATAGACGCGCAGCATGTCTTCCTGGGCGGAGGCCGCGGATGCCGTAAGAGCCGCAATCACCCAGGCAAAGAAAACGGTCTTGCCGTTCGATGGCATTTTGGCCCTCTTTCACGATCGTAATGCTAATTGCAGATAGAATGGAAAAAAATGGTGAACGAAGCTTTAAGCTCTCCATGCCATGTTCATGAGTGAAACGCCCTGGATTGTTTCGGTACGCTTCGATGAGGCATGAAATCGACGGGCAGCAGAAATTCGTGCCATTTCTGGATGCTTGAAAGCTATTGTTTCACTTTGCTTCCGGAAATTCCTTAGAAATGCAAGCAATGCGGTAAGGAATTACTTACCCTGACTGGGCCGGTTGTCTCGTTTACGCCTTGTTAACGCATTTCATTAAGTCGATGGAAACAGCCATTCGCTAGGTTGCAGCCATCCGATCAACGGCAACAGTTGGCGGACGTGCTGAACATCAACTGGAGTTAGGAGTAACCATGACCAAGCTTTTTAGCCGTTTTCTGAAGGATGAATCCGGCGCGACCGCAATCGAATACGGCCTGATCGCCGCCCTCATTTCCGTAGCCCTCGTTGCTGGCGCCACCACGCTCGGCACCAAGCTCAACGCCACGTTCGCTGGACTTGGCACAAAGCTGTCCGATGCTACGGCGAAGACGGCCCCTTAATAGCTGCGGCGTAGCTCTGGTTCAGAGCATCAACTGGAGTTAGGAGTGACCATGATCAAGCTTTTTAGCCGTTTTTTGAAAGATGAATCCGGCGCGACCGCAATCGAATACGGCCTGATCGCCGCCCTCATTTCCGTAGCCCTCGTTGCTGGCGCCACCACGCTCGGCACCAAGCTCAATGACACGTTCGGCGAGCTCGGTCTAAAGCTGACTAATGCCACGACGAAGACCACTCCGTAATAACTGGAGCGTAGCTCTGGTTCACTGCGATCAGGCTCACGAGCGAACCGCCGTGAGCCTGTTTTGTCTTGGGCAGATGAGAACTTGGGGCAGGTGAGAAGATGATCGTAGCCGCAATACTTCTGGTTTTTCCGCTCTGCCTTGCTTTCGCGGCCATATCCGATCTGTTGACAATGACGATCCCGAACAGGGTATCGTTGATCCTGATAATTTCATTCGCCGTGCTGGCGCCTTTGAGCGGCCTGGCTCTTCCGGCGATCGGAATGCACGCACTTGGCGCCGCCATCGTGTTCGGCATTTGTTTTGCCCTGTTTGCGCTCAATGTGATGGGCGGTGGAGACGCCAAACTCTTGAGCGCGGCCGCAATTTGGTTCGGTTACGATCCCGCTCTGCTGTCTTTTCTAGTTTATGTCAGTGTCACCGGCGGCCTGGTGACGTTCGCAATCCTGTTGATCCGCTCGCAGGCAAATACGATATTGGCCATTGGGCTCCCTATTCCCAATTCGCTCCTGCTAGCGAATAAGATTCCCTACGGTATCGCCATCGCGATCGGCGGCTTCCTGGCGTTTCCGTCCTCGCCGCTCTTCATCGCCGCGCTGGAAAGCCTGAAATGACGGCATTTTAATCGGCCGTTAACTTAAAATGTAAGTGTTCCATTAACCATAATTATACCAATTCCTGAGCATTCTGCGGGGCGAACGCGTTGTGCCCCAAGGAATGATCAATGAAACCGGCCCGCCTTATTATCCTAGCTGTCGCCGTGGTGGCAGCCGGCCTCGCCGGTCTTCTTGCGATGAACATGGCCGGTAGTGGCGGTGTCGTCACGAAGGTTCAATCCGTTATCGAGAAGGAGCCGACCGTCAACGTATTGGTCTCCAGCGCCAATCTTCCTGTCGGCGCGAGACTGGATGAGAAGGCCGTTCACTGGATGGCCTGGCCTCAGAACGGCGTTGTCCAGGGTTTCATTACCGAGACCGACCGGCCGGATGCGATCAAGGATCTGCAGGGCGCCGTCGTGCGCTTGCCCGTCTTCGAAGGAGAGCCGATCCGTCCGGAGAAGGTCGCCGATTCCAACAGTCGTATCCTGTCTTCGCTGTTGCCCGCCGGCAAGCGCGCCGTCGCGACCGAAATCTCCGTCGCGACCGGCGCCGGCGGCTTCATCCTCCCCAATGACCGCGTCGATGTCATCATGGTGCGCAAGGGGCAGGGCACGGACAAATACATAACCGAAACCGTGCTCAGCAATGTCCGTGTTCTCGCCATCGACCAGCAGATCGAGGAGAAGGAAGACGGCACCAAGGCAGCGGTCGGCACGACAGCAACCCTGGAGCTGACCCCCGACCAGACCAAGGTTCTGGCCGTCGCCCAACAGATGGCCGATCGCCTTTCGCTTGCGCTGCGTTCCGTCGCCGATGCGCAGGAGCAGGATACCAGCGCGGCAGACTATCTGCTCAGCGGCGATAACGGCAGCGCACTCATCCAGGTCATCAAGTCCGGCTCCATCGTCACGGATGCCACCGGCTCAATAAAGCCGGAGTAAGGGAAATGCAGATGGGCAACTCAAAACAGCGCACCAGGCTTTTCCTGACCGGCTGCCTTTCTCTGGCAATGGCGGCGACGGGCGTTACGCTGCCTTCCTTTCATGCGCCTTTCGACGTGAAGCAGGCCAACGCCGGCTCGGAAAGCCTCATCCGCATTTCGCAAAGCGGTCCCGGCGCACATCGCCGTCTGAAGCTCGGCCTCAACAAGGCTGTTGTCGTCGACCTGCCGGAAGACGCACATGACATTCTCGTTTCCGATCCCAGCATGGCCGATGCCGTGACCCGTACGTCGCGGCGCATCTATCTTTTCGGCAAGAAGGTCGGACAGACCAACATCTTCGTTTTCGGCGCCAGCGGCGAGGAGGTCGTCAGCCTTGATATCGAGATCGAGCGCGACGTTTCCGGTCTTGAGACCAATCTGCGCCGCTTCATTCCCGACTCCGCCATCAAAGTCGAGATCGTTTCTGATAATATCGTGCTGACGGGTACCGTTCGCACGCCGCAGGATGCAACCCAGGCAGCATCGCTCGCCGAAGCATTCCTGAAGGGCGGCGAGGCCACGACGCGCACGGAAACCGCTTCAGGTACCGGCGGCGACAGTGCGGTTGCGCTCTTTGCTGAAAACCGCCAGGTCTCCCAGGTCGTCAACCTCTTGCAAATCCAGGGCGAAGACCAGGTCACGCTCAAGGTCACGATCGCCGAGGTTCGCCGTGAAATCCTGAAACAGCTTGGCTTCGACAATCTCGTCACCAATTCCTCGGGCATGACGGTCGCCCAGCTCGGCAGCCCCTCGGCGGATACGGCCACATCCGTCGTCGGTGGTGGCCTCGCCGCACTCTTCAAGAACTCGATCGGCAAATACGATATTTCGACCTACCTGAATGCGTTGGAACAGGGCAAGGTCGTTCGCACGCTGGCCGAACCCACGTTGACGGCGATCTCCGGTCAGGCCGCGACTTTCAATTCCGGCGGTCAGGTTCTTTATTCAACGACGGACAACCAAGGCAACGTCACGGTCGTTCCCTATAACTACGGTATCAATCTGGCTTTCAAACCGGTGGTCCTTTCTTCCGGCCGCATCAGCCTGCAGATCAAGACCAACGTCTCGGAGCCGGCGCCGTCGGTATCGGGTACCGCGCCCACCTATCAGCGCCGCTCGGCAGAGACTTCAGTCGAACTCCCTTCGGGCGGTTCGATCGCTCTTGCAGGCCTCATTCGGGACAACATTTCCCAGACGATGAACGGCACACCTGGCGTCTCGAAGATCCCGCTTCTCGGCACGCTCTTCCGCCAGAAGGGATTTGAGCGCCAGGAAACGGAGCTGGTCATCATCGCAACGCCCTATCTGGTGCGTCCGGTGGCGCGCAACCAGCTCAATCGTCCGGATGACAATTTCAGTCCGGAAAACGATGCCTCCGCCTTCTTCATGAACCGCGTCAACAAGGTTTACGGCAGCCGCCAGGCGCCGGTTGCCGATGCACAGTTCCACGGTTCCATCGGGTTTATCTACAAATGAGCGGAGCGCGGTCTGGACCGATGAAAAAGAACAGAGATCAGGCGATGGCTCCTTCGAATACGAGACAGTCCCGAGGCGCAAAACCACTGCTCGTGGCTGCTTCGCTCGCCGTTGCCATCCTTTCCGGCTGCGCCGGCCCGCGCGACCAACTGACGACGGGCGGCATCCCTGATGACTACCGGGAGCGCCATCCCATTGTCGTTACGGAAGCCGAGCAGACGGTAGACATTCCCGTCGCCTCTACCGATCGCCGCCTGACGATTGCCCAGCGTGAGCTGATCCGCGGCTTTGCAACCAACTATGTGTCGCGCGCCTCCGGCCCGGTCTATATCCTGTCTCCGGAAGGTTCACCGAATGCGGGAGCGGCCCGCGCCCTGCGCAGCCAGGTCCGGGCCGAACTTGCCTCGCGCGGTATTGCCAGCAACAAGATCATCAATACGTCCTATGCGGCAACCGGTCTCCTCGATGCTGCACCGCTGCGGCTGAGCTTTACCGGCACAACGGCGGTAACGACCCAGTGCGGCCAATGGCCGAAGGATATCACGGCCGACTTCACGAACCAGAACTATTACAATTTCGGCTGTGCCTCGCAGAACAACCTCGCCGCCCAGGTCGCCAATCCGGAAGATTTCGTCGCTCCGCGCGGCATGACCCCGATCGACGCAGAGCGGCGCAATCAGGCGATCCAGGAATACCGGACGACGACGTCCACGATCGAGGACGTCGATTCCGGCCAGACCGGTTTCTGATCAGGCGGGATGGAACGATGAGCACCGTCGACTACGAGATCAAGAATACCAGCGAACTCCGCCATGCCGAAGAGGCAATGCGCATGGGCGAACTGGAAAACATGCGGCCGCTGCCGCGCATCTCCGTTCATGCCTTCTGCGAGAGCGAAGGACTGCAGCGGGTGATGGAGCGCTGCGCCAATGACCGGCGCATGTCGAAAGTCAGTCTGCGCATCACCAGCGGCGGCACGGCTGCTGCTGCAAACATGTTCTCAAGCACACCGACGCCGAACCTGATCATCATCGAGACCAGGGCGAACTCCGCCAGCCTGCTCGCCGAACTCGCGCCGCTCGCTGCCGTCTGTGATCCCTCGACCAAGGTCATCATCGTCGGCTACTACAACGACATCGGCCTCTACCGCGATCTGATCCGCAACGGTATTTCCGAATATATGGTCCAGCCTGTCGCCATGCCCGATATCATGGGCGCAATGGCAACGATCTTCGTCGATCCGGAAGCCGAGCCGCTTGGCCGCTCCATCGCCTTCATTGGCGCCAAGGGCGGGGTCGGGGCCTCGACGATCGCCCATAATTGCGCCTTCGGCATCTCCAACCTGTTCTCGACCGAGACGATCCTGGCCGATCTCGACCTGCCCTATGGCACGGCGAACATCGATTTCGATCAGGATCCGGCCCAGGGCATTGTCGAGGCCGTCTTTGCGCCGGAGCGGCTTGACGAGGTTTTCCTCGATCGCCTGCTGACCAAGTGCTCGGAGCATCTTTCACTGCTGGCCGCTCCCTCGCTTCTCGACCGCGCCTATGATTTCGAGGGCCAAGCCTTCCAGCCGGTGATGGATGTGCTGCAGCGCAGCGCGCCTGTAACGGTGCTCGACGTTCCGCATGCCTGGTCGGACTGGACCCGTACGGTACTGTCAAGCGCCGACGAAGTGGTTATCTGCGCGGTTCCCGATCTCGCCAACCTGCGCAACACCAAGAACATGCTTGATGCGCTCCGTAAGATACGCCCGAACGACAAGGTGCCGCATCTCATTCTCAATCAGGTCGGTATGCCGAAGCGGCCGGAAATCTCGGTTTCCGATTTCTGCGAGCCGCTGGAAGTCGAACCGATTGCCATCATTCCCTTCGATATCGCCCTCTTCGGAAACGCCGCCAACAGTGGCCGGATGATTTCGGAGGTCGATCCGAAATCTCCGACGGCGGAGACTTTTTCGCAGATCTCGCACATCGTCACCGGTCGCGTGGCAATCAAGAAATCCAGGAAGGGCGGCCTTCTCGGCCTTCTGAAGCGTAAGTGAACGAGTAGAATTGGATCGGATCAATGTTCGGAAAACGCGGAAATGAAGGTTTCGGAAAGGCCGGTGTCGGCGGTGTCGCCGCTCCGCCGCCGCCGCCGATGCCGGCTGCCGCCCCGGCAGCCCCATCCGGTCCCGCAGTGCTCGTCGAGCCGTCGCGCGAGCCTGTCCGCCAGCAGGTGGCGCCGCCGCCGATGCAGACGCCGCAGCGCAAGCGCCCCGCTCGCACGGACGAATATTACGATACCAAGGCGCAGGTTTTTTCCGCGCTGATCGATACGATCGACCTCTCGCAGCTTTCCAAGCTGGACGGCGAAAGCGCGCGCGAGGAAATCCGCGATATCGTCAACGATATCATCACCATCAAGAATTTTGCGATGTCGATCTCCGAGCAGGAGGAACTGCTCGAGGATATCTGCAATGACGTGCTGGGCTACGGTCCGCTGGAGCCGCTGCTGGCGCGCGACGACATTGCCGACATCATGGTCAACGGTGCGGGTCAGACCTTCATCGAAGTCGGCGGCAAGACTATCGAATCCGAAATCCGCTTCCGCGACAATTCGCAGCTTCTTTCGATCTGCCAGCGCATCGTCAGCCAGGTCGGCCGTCGTGTCGATGAATCGAGCCCGATCTGCGACGCGCGCCTGCCTGACGGCTCACGTGTCAACGTCATTGCGCCACCGCTTTCCATCGATGGCCCAGCACTCACCATCCGCAAATTCAAGAAGGACAAGCTGACGCTTGATCAGCTGGTGCGCTTCGGCGCGATCACGCCCGAAGGCGCGACCATCCTGCAGATCATCGGCCGCGTCCGCTGCAACATCATCATCTCCGGCGGTACGGGTTCCGGCAAGACCACGCTTCTGAACTGCCTGACGAACTACATCGACCGCGACGAGCGCGTTATCACCTGCGAGGATACGGCCGAACTGCAGCTCCAGCAACCGCATGTCGTGCGTCTCGAAACCCGCCCGCCGAACATCGAAGGCGAGGGCGAGATCACCATGCGCGATCTGGTCAAGAACTGCCTGCGCATGCGTCCCGAACGCATCATCGTCGGCGAAGTGCGCGGACCGGAGGTTTTCGACCTCCTGCAGGCCATGAACACCGGCCACGATGGCTCCATGGGCACGATCCACGCCAACAACCCACGCGAATGCTTGAGCCGTATGGAATCGATGATCGCCATGGGTGGCTTTACCTTGCCCGCAAAGACCGTGCGCGAGATCATCTCCTCCTCGATTGATGTCATCATCCAGGCGCAGCGCCTGCGCGACGGTTCGCGCCGCATCACCCAGATCACCGAGGTGGTCGGGATGGAAGGTGACGTCATCATCACCCAGGACCTGATGCGCTACGAGATCGAAGGCGAGGACGCGAGCGGTCGTCTGATTGGCCGTCATATGTCTGCCGGTATCGGCAAGCCGCATTTCTGGGATCGCGCCCGCTATTACAACGAAGAAAAACGCCTCGCCGCCGCGCTCGACGAGATGGAATCGAAATCGAAGGATTGAGATGTTTGGCATCGATCCGACAGTGCTGGCAATTGTCGTTCTCGCAGCCGTTGCGGCGGCCGCGGTGAGCTATGCCGTATTGTTCTCACGTATCGAGAGCGACAAGAAATCGGCAAGTCGCATCAACCGCGTCAAGTCGGCCGAACTCGACCGTACCAAGGTCAAGGCCGCCCGCGACCGTGTGCAGGAACTGTCGAAGCGCCGCAAATCGATGCAGGACAGCCTGAAGGATCTCGAAAAGCGGCAGCACGAAAAGACCAAGAAGACACTGTCGCTGAAATCCCGCCTGGTGCAGGCGGGACTGCCGATCACGCCCGTCCGTTTCTATCTTTTCAGCGCGCTCTTCGCGTTTGTGCTGCTGGTCGTGCTTTTCATCGTCGGCGCATCGACACCGATCATGCTCGGTATTCCCGTGGTCGCAGGGCTTGGTCTGCCGCGCTGGGTGCTGGGCTTCCTCGTCTCGCGCCGCCAGAACAAGTTCCTCGATGAATTTCCGAACGCGCTCGACGTCATCGTCCGCTCCATCCGCTCCGGCCTCCCGCTGAACGATGCGATCCGCCTCGTTGCGACCGAGGGGGTCGAGCCCGTCAAGGGCGAATTCCGCCGTATCGTCGAATCGCAGCAGGTGGGTCTCAGCGTGCCCGAAGCCTGTGCCCGCATGACCAATCAGATGCCGTTGCAGGAAGTCAATTTCTTCGCGATCGTCATCGCCATCCAGTCGCAGGCCGGCGGCAACCTGTCGGAAGCGATCGGCAATCTCTCCAAGGTGCTGCGCGACCGCAAGAAGATGAAGGCCAAGGTGAAGGCGCTGTCGATGGAAGCCAAGGCATCTGCCGTCATCATCGGCGCCCTTCCATTCATCGTTGCCACGCTCGTCTACCTGACGTCGCCGCAATACATGATGATCCTGTTCACCGATCCGCGCGGCCACTTCATCATGGGCTTTTCGGCGGTCTGGATGTCGATCGGCATCTTCGTGATGCGCAATATGATCAACTTCGATATCTAGCGGGAGCAAAGCAGCATGTCGCAGGAACTCGCCGCAACATTGACCGACCCCGCCATGATCGTCGCGGTGCTCGTCGCCATTGCCGTCTTTGCCACCTTCTACACGCTTGCCGTTCCCTTTTTCGAGCGCGGCGATCTCAACAAGCGCATGAAGGCTGTCTCGACCGAGCGCGAGCAGATCCGCGCCCGCGAGCGAGCCCGTATGAATGCCGACGTCGGCGGCAAGGCCACGCTCAGAAGCCAGAACAACCGGCCCGTCCGCCAGATCGTCGAGCGTTTCAACCTGCGCAAGGCGCTCGTCGACGACAACACGATGAACAAGCTGCGCGCAGCTGGCTTTCGCTCGGAAAACGCGTTGAACACCTTCCTCGTCGCGCGCTTTCTTCTGCCGTTTCTCTTCCTGGCCGTTGCCGCATTCTGGATGTTCGGACTCGGCAACCTTGCGGAGAAGGGCCTGCCGATACGGGTCTTCATCGTCATCGGCATCGCCTATATCGGCTTCTATGCACCGAACATCTATATCTCCAACCGTATGGGCAAGCGTCAGCTATCCATCAAGCGCGCCTGGCCGGACGCGCTGGACATGATGCTGATTTGCGTGGAATCGGGCATTTCCATCGAAGCGGCCATGCGTCGCGTCTCCGAAGAGCTCGGCGAACAATCGCCGCCGCTTGCCGAGGAAATGGTGCTGACGACCGCTGAGCTCTCCTTCCTGCCGGATCGCCGCGCCGCACTCGAGAATCTCGCAACCCGCACCCAGATCGATCTCGTTCGTTCGGTCACCCAGGCGCTCATGCAGGCGGACCGCTACGGTACGCCCATTGCGACGGCGCTGCGCGTGCTTGCGCAGGAAGGCCGCGACGAACGTATGAACGAGGCGGAAAAGAAGGCTGCTGCCCTGCCACCGAAGCTGACCGTTCCGATGATCCTCTTCTTCCTGCCGGTATTGATCGCCGTCATCCTTGGTCCCGCCGGCATCCAGGTTGCCGACAGGTTCTGACGCTTGCCGCCGTCAAGAGATCCGATGACCCCGCTTTTCCGCGTGACTGGCGAAACGGATGGCGACCCATCGATAAGGGCGGAACTTCGCGCCACCCGCTTGGCAACCCTTGATCACGTGAGCAATACCGGCAAAACTATACAGCGGTTTTGCGTCTGGAATTGTGTGAAAATGGAGTTTTGCCATGTCCTCTCTGGGCATCTTTATCAGCATCATCAGCGCTTTGATGATCGGCGCTATGAGCCCCGGTCCGAGTTTCGTCGTCGTCTCGCGGATTGCCATTTCCCGTTCCCGCTTTGACGGACTTGCCGCTGCACTCGGCATGGGCATCGGCGGCGTGACCTTCGCTATCCTTGCGCTTGCCGGCTTGACGGCGCTGCTTTCACAATTCGAGTGGCTCTATCTGGTGTTGAAGATCGCTGGCGGAGCCTACCTGCTCTACATCGCCTTCGCGATCTGGAAGGGAGCAAGCGAGCCGCTTGTATTGTCGGGCGATGTCGCCGGCAAAAGCGTGCCGGCACGCAGTTTTACGGCTGCTCTGTTGACGCAGTTGAGCAATCCGAAGACGATTGTTGTCTACGCCAGCATCTTTGCAGCACTGCTGCCCAAAACCGTGCCGGCGGAGCTTTTGCTGGCGCTGCCGGTGGGCGTCTTCCTGGTGGAGGCGGGATGGTATGCGATTGTGGCATTTGCCTTCTCGGCCCATCATCCGCGAAAGCTCTATATCGCCGCCAAGGTCTGGATCGACAGGGCGGCAGGCGCTGTCATGGCCGGCCTTGGCCTGCGTCTCATCCTCTCGGGACTGAGCAGCAAATAGGTCAGTTGGTACTGGCGGCGGCAGACGACGTCGTGTCTTTTGCCGCGAGCTTCTGCCAGGAATTCTGCTGGGAAAGCATGCCGCGCAGATAGGCGACATTCGCATCGGCCTGCTGCGGCGAAAGCTCGCGCCGCGCAATCTGCTCTGCCTCGGGGAATCTGCCCTGCAGGCCGACGACGAGGGCGAGGTTCTGGCGCACGCGGCTGTCGGCGGAAGGCTGGCCGGCGGCCGAGCGCAGATAGGTTTCCGCCGTGCGCAGATCGCCTGTCAGAAGATAGGACATGCCGAGGTTGGAAAGGATCGACGGCTCGTTCGGCTGAATATCGAGCGCATCGCGGTAGCGCTGGCGTGCGTCGCTTGGCTTGCCCATCTGATCGAGGATCGCGCCTTCCGCCGAGATCAGCCGCCAGTCGGGCCGATCGGGTGTCTGTGCCCTGCCGATCGTATCCAGCGCCTGCTGAAGCTGCCCCGCAGCGGCCTGCGCCTTGCCGTAGGCGGCAAGCACGTTGCGATCACTGGGATTGGCGATGGCAACCTGCTGCATGACGGCAAGCGCTTGCGCGTCGCGTCCGTTCATCCGCAGCAGATTCGCATAGTTTACGCCGTTGACGGGATCGCGCGGATTCTTCTCATAGGCCCGGCCGACGCGGTCGATGGCGGCCCGCAATTCGTTGGCATCCATCTGCTCGACTGGCCTGTCGAGTTTCGGGATCGAACCGGTTGTCATCCGATCCTTTGATGTCGTCGAGCAGCCGCCGAGGGCGAGCATGGCGAGAAGAGCCACGGTTCCCTGAAAAACACGCTTCTTATAAGGGGTAGAGGCCGAGAAGGGCATTGCGCGTTCCTGAATAAATCGGCGCCTGACCTCGAAGCGGAACAGGGAAAGGTTTGACGCAATCTTCGCTCCAGCAATAGTCTGTTAACCCTAACAGACCGTTAAGAAATGATTCTGCCCCGCCGCTTAAGGACAATCATGGCCCCCTTCCAGTTCATCGAAAGACCCACGCCTTTCAACACCAAGGGTGGGTCGACGCTGCCCATCTTCGCTGTCACGCCCGCCCATATCGAAACCGGCACGATCGATCCGATCGCGCTCGATTGGGCCGGCAAGGCCGGCTACAAGGCGGAAAGCGGCTCGGTGCTGCTGATCCCCACCGCCGAGGGTCACCTCGGCGGCGCGCTCTTCGGGCTCGGCAGTAATCCGTCGGAACAGCCTTTTATAACCGGCAAGCTAGCCCGCGCACTTCCGGCCGGCGACTGGCACATCGAGACCGCACCGCTGACGGCCAACCGCCTGGCGCTCGGCTTCGGTCTCGGCAGCTACCGCTTTGACCGCTACAAGTCTGAAAAATCCCCGGCTGCGACGCTGATGATCCCGCGCGATGCAGACGGCAACGAGATCAAGCGCCAGCTCGCCGGCGTCTTCCTCGCCCGCGACCTCATCAACACGCCGACCAACGACATGGGTCCGGAACAGCTCGAAGCCGCCTTCCGTGGCTTGGCCCAGCACTACAAGGCGGAGATGTCGGTCATCATTGGCGACGACCTGCTCAAGGAAAACTTCCCGCTCGTCCACACTGTCGGCCGCGCCAGCGCCGATGCGCCGCGCCTTCTGGAGCTGCGCTGGGGCAAGAAGGGCCACCGCAAGGTGACGCTGGTCGGCAAGGGCGTCTGCTTCGATACAGGCGGTCTCGACATCAAGCCGGCTTCCTCCATGCTGCTGATGAAGAAGGACATGGGCGGTGCGGCAAACGTCATGGGCCTAGCGCTCATGATCATGGATGCCAAGCTGAAGGTGGATTTGCGCGTCATCATCCCGGTCGTCGAGAATTCCATCTCGTCGAATGCCTTCCGCCCCGGCGATATCTACAAGAGCCGCAAGGGCCTGACGGTCCAGATCGACAATACCGATGCCGAAGGCCGCCTGATTCTGGCCGATGCGCTCGCTTATGCCGACGAGGAAGAACCCGATCTGCTGATCGACATGGCGACCCTGACGGGTGCCGCTCGCGTTGCCCTCGGCCCCGATCTGCCGCCCTTCTTCACCGATGATGCGATCCTCGCTCACGACTTGACGGAGGCAAGCCTCGAGACGGACGATCCGCTCTGGCGGCTGCCGCTGTACGCCGGCTACGAGAAGGACATCCGCACCAAGTTTGCCGATATCACCAATGCTCCGGCGGGCGGCATGGCCGGTGCGATCACCGCGGCACTCTTCCTGAAGCGCTTCGTCAGCAAGGCAAAGAGCTGGGCGCATTTCGATATCTACGGTTGGGCACCGAACGAGCGCGCACATTCGCCTGGAGGCGGCGAGGCGCAGGCCATCCGCGCGCTCTACCATCACATCCGCCACAGCGTCCGCTGAGCCGCCAAAGCATGTCGAGCAAAAGTGTGCAGCGGTTTTGCGATAGCGATATGTGAAAACAAAGGCCTTCGCTGAGCCGATCGTTAAAATTTTATTCACCTTGTGAGGCGGCATTCTGTGCCGCCTCTTGCTTGCGCGCTGTAACTGCCGGAAAATGAAACGTTAGCGTAACGATTTCCGGAGGGGCCGTGCCGATCGAACTGACCGCCTCGCAGGCGCTGGGCCTCTGGCACAGTGTGGCGCTCAACCAGGTCCGTCACGACAACAGAGATTTGACGTTGCGCCAGATGGCGATCCTGCTGCATATCTATCTGGTGCCGCCGCCGCATACCGTGCGCGGACTGGCTGCGACGCTGAACGTGACGAAGCCGGTCATCACCCGGGCGCTGGATACGATGGGGGAAATGGGCCTCGTCGATCGCGTCCGCGACGATGCCGACCGGCGCAACGTCATCATCAAGCGCACCGTTGGCGGTGCGCTTTATCTCGAAAAGCTCGGCGACCTCGTGCGCGAGCAGGGCCGCAAGCTTTCGGTCTGAATGGCCCCCGACTGAAAGGGCCATCTGAAAGGCCCATCTGAAAGGAATGTCATGACGATGCTCGACCGCCGCCTCCACGCTTATCGCCCGGATCTCGCGGAAGCCGGCCTCGAGGGCAAGGTCGAGGCGACGCGTTTCGTCAGCGGCACGCCGGCCCGTGTCTGCGTCCCGGTCGTTGCCTTGCGCCCCCAGCCGGACTTTGCCCGTGGCATAGACACGGAACTGCTTTATGGCGAGGATATCACGATATTCGATCGCGCTGACGGCTGGTGCTGGGTCAAAGCCGCATCGGATGGCTATGTCGGCTACTTGCCCGAGGACGCAATTGCAGAAGCAGCGATGACCCCGACCCACATCGTCGTTCCGCAGCGCACCTTCCTCTATCCCGAACCGGAATTGCGCAAACCCTATAAGACAGTGCTTTCCATGGGTAGCCGCGTTCATATTGCCGGCGAAGCGGAAGCGCGCGGCAATCGCTATCTGGTGCTCGATGACGGCACCGCGATCTTCTCGAAGCACCTGCTGCCGCTGGGTGCCTTGGACGGCCAGGATTATGTCGATATCGCCGCCCGCTTTCTGGAAACGCCCTATCTCTGGGGCGGCCGTTCAGGCCTCGGTATCGATTGCTCCGGCCTCGTCCAGCTTGCGCTGCAGATGACCGGCAGAAGCGCGCCGCGGGATACAGACATGCAGGCGGCTGATCTCGGTGAGCCGATCGAGCGCTCGGATGTGCGCCGCGGTGATCTGGTCTTCTGGAAGGGGCATGTTGCGATTTTCGAAGATCCCGAAACCATCATCCATGCCAACGGCCATACGATGACCGTTGCGCGCGAGAATTTCGAGGCGGCCGTCGAGCGCATCGGCTGGCTATACGAGCAGCCGACCGGCTATCGCCGTCCGTTCTGACGTTACCTGCAATCGTCAGGCCGCTGGCGGCCTTGGCCAGTCTTTCACGCCACCCGTCCAGTTTTCGAAGGCTTTCGAGAGCCTGAGCACCCGCATGTCATCGAAGCGCGGCCCGACGATCTGCAGGCCGATCGGCATGCCGGATTTCGAGAAGCCGCAATTGATGGACGACGCCGGCTGCTCCGACATGTTCCACGGCACCGTGAAGGCGATATGCTCGAAGGGCAGCTTCGGATCGTTGGTCGGCGAGGGCCATTCGGCCGGATAGGAGACGATCGGATTGGTCGGTGACAACACCGCATCGACCTCGGTGAAAAGCCGGCCGCAGGTCTTGCGCATCTCGATCGTCTGATTGAAACCCTTGACGGCGTCCACGCCGCTGACATCGGCACCGCCCTTCGCCCATTCGTAGATATAGGGAAGAATACTCTCGCGGCGTTCCTCGCTGAGCCCGGCAATGTCGCCCCAGAAACGCGCGCGCCAGAAAGTGTCGAGCCCATCCAGCATGGCGCGCGTCAGCACCGGTGCGGCTGGAACGATCGTTGCCCCGGCCTTCTCGAAGAGCCTAGCTGCCTCTTCGACCGCTATCCTCACATCCTCATCGACGGCAAGACCGCAGCCGGCATCGAGCATCAGCCCGATCCGCATGCCGCTGAGATCGATATCGAGATCCAGCCAGTCGAAATCATTCGGCGGCAGGCTGGTGCCGTCGCGCCAGTCGGGACGGGAAAGCGTCGCCATGGAATAGGCGGCATCCTCCACGGTGCGGGTCATGGGCCCCGCACAGCGCCCGACATAATAGGGATCGACCGGAATGCGCCCATGGCTTGGCTTGAAGCCGAAGACGCCGGTCCAGCCCGCCGGCAGGCGCACAGAGCCGCCAATATCGGTGCCGACATGCAGCGGCCCGTAGCCGGCAGCGGTTGCCGCCGAGGCGCCAGCGCTCGAACCGCCGGGGTTTTGAGTGATGTCCCAGGGATTGCGGCTCAGAGGATGAAAGCTGGAAAGGCCCGAAGAGAGCATGCCGTAATCGGGGCAGGTCGTCTTGGCGAAGATGATTGCGCCATCTTCCCGCAGACGAGCCGCCGCCGGGGCATCCGCTTCCGCGGGCTTCAGTTCGATCGCTTTCGTGCCAAGCGGTACTGGCTGGCCTTTGGTCGCGATCAGCTCTTTCAGCGTGACCGGGATGCCGTCCAGTGGACCGAGTGTTCCGCCTTTCATCCAGCGTTCGCTCGATGCCTTCGCCTGCTCGCGCGCCGCCTGCGGATCGTAGAGATAAAGCGCTGCGATCGAAGGTTCCCAGGCGTCGATATGCCTTTCGAGGGCAAGCCAGTATTCGAGCGGCGAGAGGCTTTTGTCAGTGAAGCGCCGCCTGAGTTCGTGGATGGTGAAATCGGTATCTAGCATGGTCTGGTCTTTCGGGCGTTTTGTCTTGGGAGGACATCAGCGGCTCGCTTCGCGCGGGTCGAAAAGATCACGCAGCCCGTCGCCCAGCATGTTGAAGCCGAAGACGGTGAGCGCGATCGCAAGGCCGGGCATAATCGCCAGCCAAGGGGCCAGCGAAAGGAAGGTCTGGGCATCCGCCAGCATTCGCCCCCAGGTCGGCGCCGGCGGCGCCATGCCGAGGCCGAGGAAGGAAAGGCCGGCCTCGGTAAGAATCGCCAAGCCGAGCTGGATCGCTGCATGCACAATGATCTGGCTTATGATGTTCGGCAGCACATGTCGGACCGAGATCGTGAAGCGGCTGTTGCCGATCGCCTGCGCCGCCAGAACGTAATCTCGGCTCCAGGCCTGCAAGGAGGTAGCGAGCGTCACGCGGGCAAAGACAGGTACCATGAAGACCGCGATTGCCGTGATGGCGGTAAAGCGCCCCGGTCCCAGAAAGGCGCCGAGGATCATGGCCGAAAGGATCGGAGGTAGGGCGAAGATCACGTCGCAGGCGCGCATCATCAGCGTCTCATAGGGGCCACGGATCGCAGCCGCGGAAATGCCGGCGATCGAGCCAAGCGTCCCACCGATGGCGACCGCGCTGACGGCGATCGACAGCGAATTCCAGCATCCGACCATCAGCATGGAGAGCACATCGCGGCCGAACTGGTCCGTGCCAAGCAGGCCGAAGGCAAGCGGCGGCTGCAGCTTGTGAATGATCTGCATCTTTGCCGGAGGCAGCGGCGTCCAGACAAGCGACAGCAGGGCTATCGCGGCCAGAAAGCCAACGATCACGGCTCCGGCGATCAGATTCTTTCGCCGGCTAAGCCTGAAGCTTCTGCGTCGCGGAATGATGGCGGAGGAGACGATGGGTGCCATCATGCCGCCTTTCGCATGCGCGGATCGATCACGAGATAGGAGAGATCGACGATGAAGTTCATGACGATGACGAGGCTCGCGAAGAACAGCACGACATCCTGCATGACGATGATGTCGCGCTGCGACAGCGCCTGAAAGGCAAGCCGGCCAAGCCCCGGCAGGTTGAAGACGTTTTCGACCAGAACCGCGCCGGCAACGAGAAAGGTGAATTGCAGCCCGAGGATGGTCAGGATCGGGACCAGTGCATTCGGCACGATATGCCGCCAGAGCACGGTGCTGCGCGCCAATCCTTTGGCGACGGCCGTACGGGCGAAATCCTCATGCATTGTGTCGAGTACGGCAGATCGCGTCACGCGCGTCAGCACTCCGGCTTGCGGCAGAGCCAGCGCTACGGCCGGCATCACCAGCGCCTGCAATGCAGGCAGAAGCCCGGCGTCCCATCCCGGAAAACCGCCTGCCGGCATGAGACCGAGCGTAGTGGAAAACAGGATGATGAGCAGCAGCGCCACCCAGAAGGCCGGCACGGCGATGCTGACCTGCGAGAAGACCGTGGCAATCGCATCCACAATGCCGCCGCGCCGCGCCGCCGCCAGCACGCCGAGCGGCAAGGCAATCAAAACCGAGAGCATGATGGCGATCAGCGCGAGCGGCAGCGTCACTGCCAACCGCTCGATAATCAGCCCGGCGACCGGAACGCCATAGGTGTAGGATTGTCCGAGATTGCCCGAGAAGACACCGGCAAGCCATTGGCCGTAACGAAACAGAAGCGGCTGGTCTAGGCCGAGCTCATGCCGCAGCGCCGCCAGTGTCTCCGGGCTTGCCGAAGTGCCGAGCATAATCGAAGCAGGATCGCCGGGCAGCAGATCCATGACGGCGAAGATCACCAGCGATACAACGAGAAGGGTAATGGCAAGGCCGGCAAGGCGGCGGGAAAGCAGTGCGATCATATCGTCTTCATCACCCTGTCAGTCGCCGCCCGCACTCGGTTGTTTAATCTTCCCAGGAAACGTTGCTGAGAACGTTGGACGGGATCGGCTCGTTCTCCCACAGGCCCTTCAGCCTCTTGTCCCAGACGCCGAGCTTGGGCATGACGAAGAGGTAGAGCGCCGGCACGTCCTCGGCGAGGATCTTCTGTGCTTCGCCGTAGATCTTGGCCTGTTCGGCCGTATCAGTAGTCTCCTGCACCTTCTTCATGAGATCGTTGAAGGCGGGGTTCTTGTAGTTGAAGTAATAGGGATCACGCGAATAGATATCGATGTCCATCGGCTCGGCATGCGCGACGATCGTCATGTCGTAATCGCGGCTGGTCATCACATCCTTCACCCATTTCGCCGGAAATTCCGTGGGCTCGATGTTCATGGTCACGCCGATTTCGGCAAACATCGCCTGCATCACCTGCGCGCTGCGCGGGGCGTAGGTCATCTGTGGCGATTTGATCGTGAAGGTGAAACCACTGGGATAGCCGGCTTCGGCAAGCAGTGCCTTGGCCTTTTCGACATTGTAAGGCAGCACGCCTGTCGCGTCCTGATAACCGGGATCGTTCGGCGTATAGTGGCTGCCGATCGCCGTGCCGAGGCCGGACCACGCGCCGTCGATGACGGTCTGGCGGTCGATCGCCATCATCAGGGCCTGACGCACGCGCTTGTCGTCGAAAGGCTTGCGGGCATTGTTCATGCCTGCAACGACCTTGAGCTCGGTATTGCCGACCTTGGTCGCGAGACGCGCGTCGCCATCGAAGGAGCTCATCAGCTCCGGCGCGGCAAATTCCGGAAAGGCGTCAAGATCGCCGGATTTCAGTGCTGCCGCCTGTGCCTGCGGATCGTTGATGAAGCGGAAGGTCACCTTTTCGAGCTTGGCCGTGCCGTCCTTGTTCCAGTAGTCGGCGTTCTTGACCAGTTCCACATGATCGCCCTTGGCCCAGGTGGAGAATTTGAACGGTCCGGTACCGACAGGCGTCGTCTTGTCGTCCGCTGCAGACTTCGGGCCGACCATGACGGAGGCCGGCCAGCCGAGCCAGTAGATCAGGCTGCCGGTCGGGGCGGAAAGATGCAACACCAATGTTTCGGCATCGGGTGTGTCGATGGAGGCGATCGACGCGAAGAAGCGCTTCTGCGGATTGACGGAATCCTTGCCGCGGGCGCGGTCGAGAGCGAACTTGGCGGCGGCCGAATCGAAGGCCTCGCCGTCGTGGAATTTCACGCCGCTCTGCAGCTTGAACGTATAGGTCAGGCCATCGGGGGAAATTTCCCAGCTCTTGGCGAGCTGCGGCTGCACCTTACCGGTCTCGTCGATGCTGACCAGCCCTTCGAAGACATTCTGCCAGGTGACCTGGCCGATGGCGACCGGTGCGGCGATCGTCGGGTCGAGTCCAGCAGGCTCGACGCTCATACCGAGATTGAGTGTGGTCTTGGCGGCTTCGGCGGGCGTCAGCGCCAGCATCATGATGCCGGCGAAAAGCGCCGCACCAATGGAAAGACGCCGCATGAGACGCGCCGACGGCACGAGCGAGACCTTGATCATCCTGTTCCCCTGTTTGGTTCCGCTGCTTGGCGGATCCCTTTTGCGAGTAGAGTGACACTACGGCAGTGCACACACAATGACGATTTTGTGTGCTCAGCGTAGCCGAAAAAGCTACACCGCAATTCTTGCCTTGATGCAAGTCCGCGAGTTCTACTCTTTGCTGTCGGTCTTGCGGTTCGATTGCTCGCGCATGAAGCGTTCGATGAAATCGAGAAGCTTCGTTGCGGCAAAGGAAAGCTGTCGATCGGGCGCCACGCAGAGATCGACATGCGTGCGGATGCTGGTCTTGCCGGCAAAGGGAATGGCGCAGAGCTGCCCGGCCTCGATCTCGCGGCGAACGGTCAGCGCCGGCAGCAGCGTCACCGCCGCGTTGCTCAACACCAGTTCCTTGAGCATCTCCAGCGAACTTGTCACAAAAACCGGATCGAGGCTGAGCCCTTCCTTCTCGAAGAGCGCGTCGAAGGCCTGGCGAAAACCAAAGGATTGATCGGGCAGAGCCAGCGCGTAATCGGCCAATTCCTTCAGGGGAATATCCGGACGCGCCGCTGCGGGGTGGCTCGGCGAGGTGATGAGGTCGTAGGCGATTTCCGAGCGCAGCCGCACCTTGGTGCCGGACATCGGCGGCGCAAACAGGGTCACCCCAATATCGGCTTCCGCACTGTTGACCGCTTCGATGGCCGCCCGTGCGCTGGTGATCGTCACGGCAAAGCGCAGCTTGGGATATTTCAGGCTGAATTCGGCCAGCGCAGGCGCAAGCAGATTAGCAACGGTTGCGCCGTTTGCATAAATGTTGACGCGGCCGCGCTGCAGGCCCTTCAGATCCTCAATCAGCTGCTGCACATGATCGAGCTCGCGCAGGGTGCGCCCGGCACGCGCCGCCAGCAGCTCGCCGGCAGCCGTCAGCTTCACACCGCGGGCGCTGCGTTCCACAAGGGGCGCGCCGAAGTGGTATTCGAGGTTCTCGATCTGCCGGCTGATGGCCGTCGGCGCGACATTCAGGTTTTCGGCGGCCTGGCGCATGGAGTTGGTTCGCACCAGCTCGTCGAAATACATCAGCGCCCGAATCTGCATTCACCCGTTCTCCGCCGTGAGGCTCTTTTATGTAATCTAGGCAACTAGCGTCCGGCCGGATAGCGGTCGCGCCATGCCATCAGCGCATCCGGCACCGGAAGCGCCGTCGCCTCGTAGACGCCGCGCGCGATCGCCCGCGCCATGACGATCCCGGCCAGATGACACAATTCCATCAGGCTTGCCATGTCGTTGCGCTTGTGTTTGCCGGTGGAAGCCGCAAAAATCGTATCGCCATCGAGCGGCAGGTGGGCGGGCAACACGGCGCGGGCCAGCCCGTCATGGGCGACGATGGAAAGCCGGTGCGCCTCCGCCTTGATCAGCGATGCATCGGTGACGATGGCGCCGATCGTCGTGGCCGTCGTCTTCACGCCCTTCAGCCGCAGGCTGTGGTCCATCAGGCTGGGCAAGCCGAGCCCGCCGAATTCTGCATTCTGTTCGAAGGGGGCGGCCCAGAAATGCGGGCCTTCGCCGATCGTCGCCGTACCGACGGCATTGACGGCGACGATGGCCGCGATGCGATGCCCGGCGCTGCTGACCGCACTTGCCGAGCCGAGCCCGCCCTTGAAGGTCGCGGTCGTTGCCCCCGTGCCCGCACCAACAGTGCCGAGATCGAACGCGCCCTTGCAGGCGGCTTTCACGGCCTCATAGCCCATCTCGCGATAGGGCGAATGCACGCCCCAATCCTTGTCGCCGCCATTCAGCAGATCCATCAGGATCGCCTGGGGCACGATCGGAATGCGAACCGGGCCGACCTGAAATCCACGTCCCATCTCTCGCAAGCCTGCTTGCACGCCGCCCGCAGCGTCGAGACCGAAGGCCGATCCGCCCGACAGCACGAAGGCGTCGACAGCATCGACGACCATGGAAGGGTCGAGCAGCGCTGTATCGCGCCCGCCCGGCGCACCGCCGAGCACGCTGCCGGAAGCGACTGCCGGTTCATCGAAGACAATGGCCGTGACGCCGGAACCAAGCGAGAGGTCGGTTGCGTGGCCGACGGAGACGCCTTCAATATCGGTGAGGAGGTTGAGAAGATCGGACAAGCGCTGGCTCCTGTCTTGAAGGGAAGCGCGCCGATAGGAAGTCAAATGCGTTTAAAAGACAAGACTGGCAAAAAACAAGACCGGCCCGTTTTGCCGGGCCGGTCGGAAATCCTCTGAGTATTAAAGCCGCGTTCTGCGTCAGGCATGAAGGGGCTTCGGGTGGCGGCGGGTCATCAGGTCGTGAATGGCCAGCTTCACCTCGGCGGGCGAGCTGAAATGCTGCTCGTCGAGGTCATGGACATGGAACTTGACGGCAATGAACTTCAACCGGTCATCGTCCGGAATGACGATCCCGACCGGGATGCCTGCATATTCGATAACTTCTTTTTTCATGCGTAGAACTCCTGCCGCGCGGATGCGCTGGCTATGGCGAATTGACTTGTCTGTTACCGTTGAAAGGGGACGAACGTCACATTCGACAGTTCGGGCGGGAGAGGGCGCCCGGACGGTCATTGCCAAGTACAGATCGCCCAAGGACTCTGGCGAGAATTGCGAAATCGATCATGTCTCGTTCCTTGTATTGGCGTTGCACTTGCGTGGTCCCGGTAGAGCCCGGGGCCGGTGAAAGACCATCTCTTTAATCTACTAACTTAGTAGAGAATAGCCGATGGCCTATAAGAAACATATTCCGAAACGTGTCAAAATATCGGCGATCCGAAAAATTTCATTCCATCGCACGTCGGTTTGCAGAAAGAAATCTATCACGTCTTCGTGCAACCCATGTGACGGTCCGAGTAGCCTCGTAATCGCCGAAGCAGAGATAGGAGGCCGATCTGATTCCGGCAATGGGGCGTTTGGTTAAAATTTGGAAAGCCTTGAAAAGACCGAATTAGTAAACGGCTGGAGCCCTTGTCTACCAGCCTTCCCGAAGCACCTTTTCCAGCATATCGGCGAAGAAATCGGCGCTTTGTTCGGTGAGGCAGAGCGGCGGCTTGATCTTCAACACATTCAGGTGATCACCTGTCGGCTGCATGATGACGCCGAGTTCCAGCAGCCGGTCGCAGATCGCCACCGTCTCTTCGGTCGCCGGCTCCAGCGTCGTTCTGTCGCGCACGAATTCGAGGCCGAGATAGAGGCCCATTCCATGCACGGCGCCGACAATCGGATAGCTGTCGATGAGTGCCGCCAGTCGCGCCTTCAGATGGTCGCCCACCTCCCGGGCATTGTCCTGTAGCCGCTCCTCGGCCATGACGTCGAGAACCGTCATTCCGGCAACGCAACTGACCGGGCTGCCGCCGGCCGAGGAGAAGAAATAACCTTCCTTCTCCAGCGAAGCGGCGATCTCCTTCGTTGTGATGACGGCGCCGAGCGGATGGCCGTCACCCATGCCCTTGGCAATGGTGATGATATCGGGCACGACGCCTTGCTGCTCGAAACCCCAGAAATAATGGCCGAGCCGCCCGTAGCCCACTTGCACTTCGTCGGCGATGCAGAGGCCGCCGCGCTCTCGCACGTGCCGGTAGACCTCCGTGAGATAGCCGTCGGGCAGTGGAATGCCGCCGGCATTGCCATAGACAGATTCGGCAATGAAGCCGGCCAGCCCTTCGCTCTTGGCATCGATGGCTTCCAGCACCGGTGTTATCGTGCCGAGATAATCCGCTGCGGTTTCCGGCCCACGGAACTGGCCGCGATAGGTATTGGGCGAGACGACGGCGTGAACCCAGTCCGGCCGTGTCGTCAGCGCCTGCGGATTGTCGGCGACAGAGGTGGAGACGGCATCGCTTGCCACCGACCAGCCGTGATAGCCCTCCAGCAGGCAGAGCATGTTGCGTTGGCCGCTATGCGCCCAGGCAAGCCGCAACGCCAGGTCGTTCGCTTCCGAGCCGCTGTTGACGAGGAAGACGGCATCCATGCCGTCGGGCGCCAGCGATGCCAGGCTCTCGGAGAATTCCGCGACGGCGGCATAGTGGAAGCGCGAATTGGTGTTCAGCATCAGCCATTGCTGGCCGATCGCTTCCGCCATGCGCGGATGACCATGGCCGAGGATCGTGACATTGTTGACCATGTCGAGATAGGCGCGACCCTCGATATCGAAGAGATGCTCCTTCCAGCCGCGCTCGATCTGCGGCGGGTGCGCGTAATAATTCTTCTGCGGACTGGCGAAATGTGCCTGCCGCAGCTCGAGAAGCGCTGCCGTTTCGGGTTTTGGTGCATCCGCACCCGGCCCGAGGAGCACCGAAGGCGAGGGGCAGAGCGCGGACCACGCCTCGGCTTGTTGCGGTGTCGAAAAGAGTGGCGGCTCGAAGCCGGCGATGCTGCAAAGCTGCAGGCGCAATCCGCCGAGTGAGGACGTCTCGCCGGAGACCGTGCCGAGCCCCTGACCGGCGGCGACCTCGCTGCCGTCCTCGACTGAAAGCTCGATGCCGTCGATATGCAGCTTCATATCGGCGCCTGTGAGGACCAGATGTTGGTCGTACCAGGTGATCCGACCGGCAAAGGGTGCCGCAATGATACTGCCGGCCGCAAGGCAGATATCCATATGCAGGGCATAGGTCGCCTGGACTTTTGCACGGTGCAGGCCGGCGCGGGACAGGCGATATTCGCCGTAACGCGTCGCCGCGGTTCCCGTTTCCGCCGCAGCACGGGCAAGAAGCCGCCAGTCCATGTCGGTCGCCAGCCAGTTGCCGTCAGAAAAATGCGGGCTCTGCACGCCGAGATCGACATAGGCGATGGATGCAGGATCGATCTCCGGCAAGAGCGGCTGCCAGTCCGTCGTATTGACACCGGCAATATCGAGACCGGCCGCTTTCAGGATAGCCGCTTCCATCAGTTCGAACGGTACGGACATCGCCGTATCGAAAATGCGCCGTTCGCCCTCCAGATTTCCTCTGACATAGTCATTATCGGGATCGATCGCGATCTGCTGCTCGCTGCTGGCGACGAGGATGACGGCGCGCGCCACGATGAGCGGCCAGAGTGCCTTCAGTTCGTCCTCGATCAGCGGATAAATCTCGTGATAGGCTTTCACTGCCGGCAGAATGTAAAAGGGATCGCCATCTGCCTGATGCAGCAGAGAGGCGCAGGTCACGGCAAGGTCGCCGACCAGCCAGCCGCGGATGATGTCGCCGAAATCGATCACGCCGTCGGGAACAGGCCGCCCATGCAGATCAGGGCGGCTGACGACATTGTCACCCGTCACGTCGTGATGAACCGCCTGAAGCCGCAGTGACGGCGCAAGCGGCTGGATGCGGCGCACAGCCATGACCATCGTCTTGGCGATCCTGTCGCGCGCGGCGCTGTCGGTGATGGACGAAAGCAGTTGCACGGCCACGGGCCCGGCGCGGCGCAGGTCCCATTGCAGGCTGCGGTCGAGCCCGGGATGGGTAAAATCGGCAAGCGCCTCAGCCAGCCGCGCGCAGAGCGCGCCGAGCGCCGCGACCGAGGCGGGCGCCAGATAGGCACGGTGGGTCAGGCCTTCGCCTTCGAGATATTCCAGCAAACGGACCTGATAATCCTGCTCCCGCACGCTGACGGAAACGATCTCCTGCCCCTCGGTGGACGCCATCACGTTGGGAACACGCGGCGCACTCGCCTTGGCGCGCAAATGGTGGATCGCCGCATTCTGCGCCTCGAGCTCTTCTGTCTCGTAGGCGGCATGGCAGATCTTCAGCACATAGCGGCCGTCTTCCGTGTCGAGCCGGTAGTTGCGGTCCTGCTGGCTGCCGAGTTCGGACAGCGTGCCGGAAAGCCCGTAATGGGAAAGGAGGATATCCGCGGCTTCGGAATCAGTAACATCCGGGCGCGGCAGCGCCATGCGGTCCACAAGCGCTTCCTCGGTCATGGCACCCCTCCGCGGCATGATTCGACTGTCTATTAAAACAGATAATCAGGCACTTGCCGACAAGCAACGGAAGATTGCGCCAGCCGCGGATAGCGGGTTGTTTACCTCAACCCATGCGTTCGGAGGCGTAGCTTCCGGGGCTTGCAGGGAAGACGATGGTGCGGTTGCCGTTCAGGAAGACCCGGCGGTGGATATGCGCATGGATGGCGCGCGCCAGCACCTGGCTTTCGACATCGCGGCCGATCGAAACATAGTCCTCGGCGCTCTGCGCATGCGTAATGCGCGCCGTATCCTGCTCGATGATCGGGCCTTCGTCGAGATCGGCCGTCACGTAATGCGCTGTCGCGCCGATCAGCTTCACGCCGCGCTCATAGGCCTGTTTGTAAGGGTTGGCGCCCTTGAAGCTAGGCAGAAAGGAATGGTGGATGTTGATGATACGGCCTGACATCTTCCGGCACATCGCATCCGACAGCACCTGCATGTAGCGGGCAAGCACGATGAGTTCGGTGCCGGTCTGCTCGACGATGTCGAGGATCTGGGCTTCGGCCTGCGGCTTGTTTTCCTTCGTCACCTTGATGTGGTGGAAGGGAATGTCGTGGTTGACCACGACTTTCTGGTATTCGAAATGGTTGGAGACGACGCCGACGATGTCGATCGGCAGCGCACCGATCTTCCAGCGGTAGAGCAGGTCGTTGAGACAGTGGCCGAAGCGGGAGACCATCAGAAGCACCTTCAGGCGCTCGCTCCCGTCATGTACCTCCGCATCCATGCCGAACTTCTCGTAGATCGGCTTGAAGCCTTCGCGGATCTCGGCAAGCGTTGCACCCTCTTCGGAAATGAAGCTGACGCGCATGAAGAACTTGCCGGTATCGAGGTCGTCGAACTGCGAACTATCGATGATGTTGCAACCCTTTTCGGCGAGATAGGTCGAAATCGCCGCCACGACGCCGCGCGTCGACTTGCAGGTTACCGTCAATACGTAGTCCGTCATGTCCTCTTCCCTCTCTTAAGCCGCCGGGCCGTCCTTAGATCAAACCCCCGGCCGCGAACAGGCCGGCAAGCTTTCATTTCTGCAATAAATTGCAAGCCGAACCTTCATGCCTGCGGCATTTGCTTTCATGGCCGCAAGCTTATGACAGGACGCGCGGGATTCCGTTCTGCCTGCGCCGTTCGAAATCCCGTCCTCGCCCTCTGATAGTTTGAGGTCAGACGGCCGGCCGGCTGGCGACCCGGGCTTTTCTGCGCGGCGTGATGATTTCGTGAATGATCGCTCCCACGATGGAGGAGAGCGCGAGGCAGAGGATCACGAAGATGACAGGCTGCTGAAGCGCGCCGACCGGGAAATGATTGGCGATGATCCGGAGGAAAGCCAGCGTGAAGGCATGCGTGATGTAGATCTCGTATGAGGCGTCGCCGAGATAGTTGAGCCAGCGCACAAAGGGAAGTTTCGAAAAGTCGATGGAAATAGCGCTATAGACGATGAAGATTGCCGGTATGCCCCAGCCATAATAACGGTCTCCAGGCCGCACCAGATCCTCGTTGATGAAGAGGAAGGCGAAGCCGACAGCAAGCAGAACCCAGGCCCAGCGCTGCGGCAGCAGAAGCTTCTGGCCATAGAGCCAGCCGAGCGCCACGCCGGCCAGGAATTCCAGGATGATGGGTTCGCCATAGAATTTAGTGGCTGTCGTTTCCGGCAGCAGGTGGCAGACGATCAGGATGGCTGCAAAGGCACCGAAGAGGGCGGGCAGGCGATAGTCCTCGCGGATCGGCAATAGCAGCGCGAAGACGAAATAGAAGAACATCTCATAATTCAGCGTCCAGCCGGGCACGATGACGGGCGCGATCATCGTCGGGTCGACCGGATTGATCCACGGCAGGAACAGCATCGAGGCCATGAGATGCGGCAGATCGAAAACGGTAGACTTGAGAAGCGACGGTGCGATAAGCGCGACAGCCGCCGAAAATAGCGTCGCCAGCCAGTAGAGCGGCACGATCCTCTTGACGCGCTTGCGGACGAAATCGACCGGCGTCATGTTTCGTCCGCTTGTCGTCAGCCACATCACGAAGCCGCTGAGCACGAAGAAGATATCGACACCCGTTTCGCCATAGATGAACGAGGTC
This sequence comes from Rhizobium sp. YAF28, assembly GCF_052113285.1. NCBI lineage: Bacteria > Pseudomonadati > Pseudomonadota > Alphaproteobacteria > Hyphomicrobiales > Rhizobiaceae > Rhizobium > Rhizobium sp. YAF28. Next base: position 44,322 of record NZ_JBFRCX010000004.1, read on the forward strand.
GCGTCTATGGCGGGATTGACCTTGGCAAGCTGCAGGATCGCGTGGAAATAGACGACCATCAGCGCCGCGATGGCACGCAGATATTGCAGCTGGACAAGCATCTGGTGTCTTGCTCCCACAGGCTCTGCGGATCGCCCTTCAGGCAAGCCGCTTCGTCAACTCAGTACATTTGCCGGACGACCCTGCCGGATACGTGGCGTGTCGCGGAAACGCATGAACCCGATGACAAGCCAGACGAGACCGGCGATCTTCATCGAGAAGATTGCCGTTCCCCCGATCATCATATTCAGAAAAATGAAAAGAGAAAGTGAATGGGCGCAGCGCCTTTGTGCCGGGGTCGTGCCCGCGGGAAACAGGCAGACGAAGAGCCAGAAGGCGATGACGCCGAAGATCGTTGCGCCATAGACGAGGTAGACATAGCCGCTATCGGCGAATTCGGCGACTTTATCGACGGAAAGCCCGAGGATCGCCAGTGGATCGAGATCCATCAGTTTCTTCATCGTCAGATTGATGCGCCCGGTAAAATTGTCGCCGATCGCATTGGGGTCCTTCATGTAGACAAGAAAGCCGGCGCAAACGATGAGCGGCATCAGCGCCAGATTGAAAGCCTTGGGGATTCTGGGAAAGACGAAATAGCCGCCGATACAGCAGATGCAGAAGATGAGCATCGTGCGGGTATCATTGGTCGTGAGGATCAGCAGCGCTGTCGCAATGGCCAGCGCCCGGTCGATCCGCGTCAGCCGGTCCCACATCGAAATAAGGTAGATCGCGATCACGCCACAGAAATTGGCGAGCGACACCTGCTCCAGAAAGATCGAGGACGAGCGGTGATCGATGATGCCGAATGAGAATCGGCCGGGAAAGCCGAGTGCATTCTGGAACAGGCCCGTCGTGTTGAAACTGAGCGGCTTCAGCCCGCGCGTGTTGGCGAAATAGTCCGAGGGATGCACGATACTGACATAGAAGGGCACGCTGATGATCTCGAAGATCAGGAAAAGCAGCACCATGAAACACGCCACACGGAAGATCAGCTTCAGCGTCCGCTCGTTGCACCAGCCTCCAAGCCCCGTGAAGCAGAAGATGATCAGTACGTTGCGGAAATGATCGATGAAGGCCATGCGGTTGATCACGCTGACATAGACCGTCACGATCAGCGTGAAGAGCATGAACAGGAAGGCCGGAAGGTCTTCCTCATAGATCCCCTTGTGCAGGATGTAGATGATTGCGCTCGCCATGATCAGGCCTTCGCTGGCCGCCACGTGCGTCATCGAAAGTGGCATGACGTTGTGGTTTATGAAGGCCAGGATGCCATTGTAGAGAACCGAAAGCAGCCCGAGGATCAGAATCGGGTAATCGAGGCGCGCAGCCGGGCTGGCCGCACCAGCAACCGTTTCGAATCTCGTGCTTGTCTCTCCGACTGCTGCCATATCACTTCCCCGCCGGCTTTACCGCTGCGCAGACGGGCGCATGTTTGGGTACCATTTGCTCAAGCAGCCGCATTTGCGGGCGCTCAGGCGTGTCACGCGGCTGCACGTTGAAAGGTTCGTTGGCCGGCCACCATTCGCCAGCCGCCCAGTAGGAGAAACCGATCCACGCATCGCTATTGTCGGACATGGTGGTGAACATCATCTTCAGGCCATCGAGGCAATCCGCATTTGCAGACGCGCCAAATTCACCGAGGAAGCCGCGTTTGCCGTTCTTCTTCAGCCAGGCGGTCACATTAGTGACGGCATCGGTCGCGGCCTTTGCGCCCTCGCAGGTCTCGTGCGTGCCCGAAGAATCCGCGTCGAGATACTGATGGAATTCATAGGCGTAGAAATCGAGCGGATCACGCACGCCGAGCATGACGGTTCCGTTCGCGCCGCCGATCACATCGGTTTCCCAGCTGGCAGCTCCGCTCCAGGCCGTACCGGGAACGAGGATGAGATTGCGCGCGCCAACCGCTCGAATGCCGCGGATAGCGGCGTTGGCGGCTTTCAGCCAATCGGTCGCGGGAATGTCGTGCGGCTCGTTCATCAGCCCGAAGAGCACGCCGTCCTGGTTGGCAAATTCGACGGAAAGCCGAGCCCAGAAATCGGCAAAGGCTGCGTTCGCTACGGGCGGCTTGCCGACCTGATCCTTGTCATAGTAGCCGAAATTATGCGGATCGAGCAGCACGCTCATCTTGTGCTTGCGAACCAGTGCTACCGTATCCTTCAAGCGCTGCAATTCATCATCGTCGAGCCGCGCACCAAGCGTCGGCTGCAGCCGCTCCCAGCGGAAGGGCAGGCGGATAATCGTCATGCCCTTCTTGGCGAAATAGCGGATCGTTTCTTCGGTCGGGTAGGTGTAGTTCGTGCCGTAGACGCCGCCGCGCTCGCCATATTCGGCGCCGGAGAGGTTGACGCCGTAATAGCAAAGTGGTGCGCTCGCGGCATGGGCGGTGGACGAAATGGTGATGACGGCGGCAACCAGCAGCCTGTGCAGCAGTCTTTTCCGTTTCATGGCTATCCTCGCGGGTCGCGGCAGGTCGCCACGTCGGCTTCAATGCCGTCATCTTAACGGTCCGTTAGCTAAGAATTTCTAAAGTCGCTCTGTCTCGGCCATCCTTTCCTGCCGGGCGGATGCGGTGTTTATGAATCAGTATGACGGGAACAGGGTGAGCCGCCTGCCTGCCTGGCGCAGTTATGAGTCGTCTCAGCCTGCGCCTGAAGGCACCCGTGCGCGCAGCCCTATCATCCGGCCGACCGATTTCGTTCCGCCTCCACCGGCTCCCGAGCCTGGTCCTCTTCCGGTTCGCCCTGCAGCGTCGGAAAGCCGCCCCGCTGAGCCGCCACGCCGCGATATTCCTGCCATCCCCGAACCCTCATCAGCGCCTGAACCCGTGGTCCAGCAAGCACCTGATGTCGTCGGACCATTGCTGGATATCAGATCCGCGGTTGCCGCCATCTGGAGCAGGCGCCTGATTATTGCCGGTCTTTGCCTCGTCGGTGCCGCTGCCGGCGCGGTGATCGCGCCTCGCATTCAGCAAAAATTCACTGCCGTTGCCGCCCTCTATTTCGATCCGCGTCAGATCGGACTTGCCGACAGCGGCGCGCAGACCGCGGCCCCGTCACCGGAAATGATTTCGACGCTGATCGATAGCCAGGTTCAGCTGCTGACCTCGGGCAACGTATTGCGTCGCGTAGCCGACGCCATGAAGCTCGATCAGGATCCGGAATTCACCGGCGGCAGGACGGATGGTGCCGCTATCATCGGCGCTCTTCAAAAGGCCCTGCTGATCACGCGTGAGAATAATACCTATGTGGTCTCGCTTGCCGCGACGACGCACGATCCTGAAAAATCCGCAAAGCTCGCGAACCAGGTCGTCACCTCCTTCATGCAGGAGGAAAGCAGCGCATCAACCGGCCTTTATGAGACCACCTCCTCAGCGCTCGGCGGTCGCCTCGACGATCTGCGCCAGAAGGTGCAGGAAGCGGAGCAGGCGGTCGAAACCTTCCGCGCCGACAACGACATGGCGGCGACCGAGGGCAATTTGATTTCCGACCAGCGCCTTTCGTCCCTGAATACGCTGCTCATCACCGCCCAGGAAAAGACAATTCAGGCTAAGGCCCGCGCCGATGCCGCTGCAAATCTGCGGGTCGAAGATATCGTTGCCGGCAGCCAGACGGATGGCGCCACGGGCACATCGCCGCTCGTGAGCCTGCGGCAGCAATATTCCGCCCAGGCCGCTGTCGTCGGCAGCCTGCAGAGCCAGATGGGTTCGCGTCATCCGCGCCTTCAGGCTGCGCGCTCTTCGCTCGACAGCATCGGGGTGGAAATCAGGGGCGAGTTGCAGCGGGTCGCGACCTCGGCAAGAGCCGAATACGAACAGGCCAAGAAGGCCGAAGACGATATTGCCAAGGAACTGGCCGTGCAGAAAGCCCTGCAAGCCACGACATCGGACAAGCAGGTTCAGCTGAACGAACTGCAGCGCAAGGCGACTGCCGCCCGTGAGCTTTACGAGGCCGTGCTGAAACGCTCGGGTGAGACCAGCGAAGAGCAGAACCTCAACCAGAGCAATATCCGCGTCGTCTCGCCAGCCGAAGTTCCTGTTAAGGCGGATGGGCCGAGTAAGAAAATCATCATGGTCGCAGGCGTGATCGGTGGCTTGCTTGCCGGCTTTGCTGTCGGCGCCGGTTTTGCAATCCTCGCCGGCCTCTTCTCTCACCCCGTCATCAGGAGCTATTTCCGCAAGCCTGCTCGCGCTTCCGCTTGATGGCGACTTCCAATCTTCCTACATCCTGAACACGGGTACTGAACGAAGGACGCCCGTGAAAGAGGTTGTGATGCGGTTCGTTGCGGTTCTCCTGCTGTCGCTTGTTGCCGGCGCTTCGGCTGCGCCCGCCTTTGCCATCGATTGGCAGAATTCCGGCAAGCAGGCCGCGCAACCGCTCTATCCCTACAAGGATCTTCCGGGCGTAAAGGCCCAGCCGGATAAGAAGGTGGAGGAGTCGTATGATTGCCACACCGAGACGGTGCAGATCCGCCGCCGCCATGACCAGATCTTCCGCTCGGGCGGCATGCCGACACTGATGTATGTCTGCGAACGCGACGGTGTGATTTCGATGGACAGCCGCGTGCCGCTGCGCGGCCACTACCAGCCGGTGCGGTGAAAGCCGGAGGTGGGTACTGCTGACAGCCTTAACCTGAAGCCGACTTTTAGCCGTCAGGCAGCTGCCAGGGAGATCTTGTCGATCCGGCCACCGATCTGGGCTCCGATATAGAGATTCTCGTAGCACTTTGCCGGAAAGCCGGTCTGTCGCATATGAAATGCCGTCCGGTCGATATCGTAGTCGACACGATGCAGATCGATGACATCGCCGGAAAGCGTGGCGAAGGCGGCGCGCGGGTCGCCATCGCGCGGCTGTCCGACGGCACCCGGATTGCAGAATTGCTTCCCGCCCAGTTCCAGCAACGTCTGGACATGGGTATGGCCAGCAAAGAGGATCGATGCGTCGTCCGGAATGTCGCCAGGCCCGATCTCATAGAGATATTGATCGATAGGGTCCCGCATGCCGCCGTGGTAGAAATGGATCGGACTATTGGAGATGAAACTCATCGAAGTCGCCAGCCATGTGACCTGCTCCGGCGAAATGATCGTTCTCTGATAGTCGGTGATATCCGAAACCAGCTTCGAACGCGGGCATCCCTCGCCACTGACGATATAGTGGTCGTGGTTTCCCAGAACGTTGACGATCCCGCGAGCACGCAGCAGATCGATACATTCGCCTGGCTGCGCATAATAACCCACGACATCGCCGAGCGAGATGATCCGGCGGCATCCGAGTGCATCAATGCGTTCCAGCACCGCCTCGAGGGCAGGCAGATTGCCGTGAATATCGGAAATGATTGCGATCATGTCACCACATAGTCTTCATAATATCGCCAGCCGCGACCCGAGCGGATCTCCGGTGCTGCGGGCCGTTTGCCCCAAAGAAAAAGCTCTACGGCCATGAGGGCTTCGTTGTATGCGAAGGCGGTGCGCAGGGAAGTACTGCTGGAAAACCGGGGATTGATTTCGAGAAGATAGGGGATCTCGCCATCCACGCGGAATTGATAGTTTGTCGGTCCCAATGGCTTGAAAAGGCCGGCGATCGTCTCGACCGTCTTGGCCAGAACCGGATGCTCGACGACTTCGGCATATTGGGTATTGCCGGCAACGGACAGCTTACGACGGAAGATGATCGGCGGCAGGCCGGTGCCGTCGCCGAAGCCGAAGGCGCCGACGGTAAATTCCGTGTCGTCGCTGCCGATGAATTTCTGGATGAGAAAATCGTCGGTGCTTTTCCTGCTCCAGTAGGCAAAATCATGCTCGTCCCGAAGAATGGCGATGCCGCGCGATCCGTTTCCGCGCCGGGGTTTCAGAAGTAGCGGAGGGGCGCCAAGACGATCGATCGCACCTTCCCAGTCCGCACTCAGGCAACTGGGTATGGCCGGCAGGCCGAGGCGCTGAAGCCCTTCGCCGAAATCCCATTTGTCCTGCGCAAGTTCGATCAGATCGGGATTGTTAAGGACGACCCGAGCGTTTGTCTCCTGGGTCAGGGCCCGATTTCGATTGAAGAACAGTACGTCCGACTCCAGCCCGGGGAACACGAGATCGACATTTTCCCGAATCAGAAGATTTTTCCAAAAGTCCAGATATTCGGGGCTGTCTTCGCTGCATGGTGGCTTGGCGGAGAAGTCGTCGCACCAGTATCGGCCTATACCGTTCGCATCGCGATCTACGCCGATGATCCGGATAGATAGTCCGGATTTCCGTAAGGAACTCGCGATTCCTTGCCCGATGATGGCGCCGACCGCGGTAACGACGACCGTGATAGGAGCTGTCTTCATGCCTGCTGCCGTCATGTTATATCCATAGGTCCGAAAGCCTTTGAGGTCCCCGCATCCCGTATCATGCCGACGCCGTCTTTCATTGTGATCGAGGGCAACAAGTTGAGTTGGCTGAATGCCTGTGCGCCATCGGGGAAGTTTATCCGCCGGAACGGCGCCTTTTCCGGCGCTTCGATAACATTGCCGCCGAGGCCAAACGTGTCGTAAGCGACCACCGCGATTTCATCGCAGGTCATCGCTTCCGGATGGGAAATATTCAATATGCCGGTAATCTCGATTTGGCCGGCGCGGATCATCAAATCGGCGGCATCCCTCACATGAAGGAAGTTTCGGATACCAAGCGACCGGGGCATGCGGATATTTTGGCCACGTGAGGTGTACGCGATGATCCGGCCGAACCAAGCCTGGTGGCTGCAGCAGCGTCCCTCCATATCGTAGATCTGCGGAAAACGCAGGCTGCAAAACCGAAACCCTTGTTTTTGCGCCGCCCAGGCAAGGACTTGCTCCGCGAGACCCTTGGTCAGACCATAGGATGTGAAATTGCCTGGATCCAAGTTCTCGTCGGAAGAGGCTGAGCCTGCATAAACAAGAACGCTGGCGCCGAGCTCCGTGACCAGCTGCGCGACATCGACAGCGCTGGCAGTATTGACGTCGAAATTCTGCCTGCGCCCCTTGTCACTGTCGTCGGCAAAATTTGCTGCGCAGTGAAAGACGATATCGGCGGAAAGTCCTTCCGGCATTTTGGCCCCGGAGACGCCGAGATCAAGGAAGATATCGTCTGCACTCGATCGTCCCGCGGTCAATGTCTTGATATCGAGCGCCCGCAGCCGCTCGATAATCTGGCTTCCCAGCATGGACCGCGGAGCAATGACGAGGGCTGTCGTCATGCCGCTTCGGCTTCCATCAGCAAAGCAACGCAGAGATCGGGAAATTCGATGCCGACGTGGAGCATCGCTTCGAGATTTTCCTGGAAATCCGGCAGTGTTTTGAGAACGCCGAGCGGAAGCGGCTTAAGATAGATCCCTTCCTGGTAGGTCATCGAATACCCGTGACGTTCCAACTCCTGCTGGAACGTATCGCGGCAATATTGCCGACGGTGCCCAAGTGCCAGATCGTTCGCATTCAGGCTGTAGATGTCGTCGATCTTGCCGAGTTCGACCCCGAGTCTCCGGTTCATCGACTTTGCGTTTGGAACCGCTGCAAAGAGCTTGCCGCCCGGCTTCAGGAATTTTCTGAACCGGTCAAGAACCAGGCCCGGATCCTCGACATGCTCGAGAACAAAGCCCATGACGATGACGTCGAAGCGCTCTTCCGTATCGAAGTCCTCGAAGTAGGAGAAGACAACCTCACCCGAGAAGTCAGGGCTCTTCTCATTGAAGAGATCGATGACGACCTGCGACCCTTCGATGATGACGTGGCGATCGCAGGCAGCGTTGAAGATGCCAGGCGTGTATCCATGCCCGATGCCCAATTCCAGCAGCGAGCCGCAATGGCCGAAGCGCTTGATGATCCGCTCGGGGTACCAGTTGAGGATAAGATCGTTCTCGATCGCCGTTGCACCGTTCGGACGATATTCTGACGTTACCGCATCAAGGTTTATGGCTGCTGCTGTCATTATACAAATTCCTTCGAGTCGATGGTTCCCGAATGTACCGATATGGTTCTTTCGGTTCCGCAGTTGGCGACGACGATCGTCCGGCTCATGGCCCTTTTATAAGGCCCCAGGCTTGCTGGTAGCTTCGCACGCTAGCCGTCGATCCAGACGAGGTTCAGTCCGGAGCGATGCAGACTTGGCTGCTGCGCGATGGCTGCCTTTGCTTTAAGGGGATTGAGTCCGACAAAAACCACGTCGACCTCGTCCGCGAGGGTCGCAGGCGCTATGACCGGTCTGCCGAAATGGCTGGTCCCCTGCAGGTTGGGGTTCTGGTCGAGGAAGACGCTGAGATCGACTTCGCTTTCGATCCGGCTGCAGATCCAGCTTCCATAAAAGCCGGAGCCGTAAATTGCCGCGCGGCGACCGGCAAACTCTTTCGCCGCCTCGTCGAGACGGATGGCGGCTTGTTTCCAGAAAGCACAAATCTCTCTGGCGTTCTCTGTCGCCGTAACGATCTCGTCCCTGTCCACGATCAGGCGAACAGAATCGGCTGCACGTTTCGCAACGACGAAGAATGCGCCAGGAAAAACCTCGCTGTCGATCGTATCGACGCTGAAGCCGGCAAGGCTGAAGGCCCGTTTCAGCGATGGGATGCTGAAATGGTTGAGGTGATCGGCAACCGCCATGTCGCCTGGATTGGCGGCGACATCCGGCATCGACAGCAGAAGACGTCCCTCAGGAGCAAGGAGATCATGCAGGGCCCTGAGAAAGGTGACCGGCTCGGGCACGTGTTCGATGACGAAATGGCTCATGATCGCATGGAAGCGACCAGCCCATTCGGCCGGTATCGTATAGGACGCCTGATCTTCCGGTGCGACCCATCCCTGCCAGGCGGGCTTGTAGTCGGCGCTGACGTCGAAGACGTGCGGCCGCAGATCCGGCCTTGCCTTGTGCATCTTGCGCAAGGTCGTCGATTTTGCCGCGCCGTAGTCAAGGATGGCGGCGCCCTGCGGTAGGTCGAGCAGACGCAGGCTCACGGCCGCCTGATGGTCGGTGCGGTAGATCGGCTGATCGTCTGCACCGATGGCGAAAATCTGGTCGTGATCGTCCGACTCCATCGATATCTGGTAGGACGTATCGTAGAAGGCCTGGATATCGGGCAGATCGCCGGATTGCGCATGCCCGCATTCATCGCAAACGAAGGCGAGCGTCGGAATATCGACGAACGCCATGGTCGTTGTGAGCGCCGGCGCCGAAGCCTCGTATGCGGCTTCGGCGATATGCGACCCGCAGACGCGGCACGCTGTCATATGGTGTTCTCCCCATCGGTCACCAGTTCCGGCAGGATCTTGCTGAAATCAACGCCGGCGGCGAAGGAGCCGCACCAGCCGATGCGAACGCCGAGCGGTTCGGCAAAATTGAAATACCGGAACTGAATGCTCCACCGCGGTGTCTTCGAAACGTTATGGCCGCCCTGATGCATTGTCAGGAAGTCCATCAGAATGAGGTCACCCGGTTTGGGGAGTGGCGCGACGACGTCATATTTCGCCAACCGTTCGTCGACGCGATCCATGAACAGTGCGTAGGCGCCCGTCTTTCCAAGACCTGCGCTATCGCGATAGACCGGGATCAGGCCCTCGGCATGGGAGCCTTCGGCGATCTGCACCGGACCCATTTCAGGGGTGACCGGTAGTAGCGGCGTCCAGAAGACGATACCATCAAGGCTTCTCAACTGGCCCGGAAATTCCTGGTGCCATTGCGCGCGGAATTTCTCTTCTCCAGGATTGTCGATACGGATGCCGTAACCGCCGGCAGCGATGCCCGGCACGGACCCGGGTCGCAGATCTTCGAATATCGTAGCATTCTTCGCTTTGGTCACGAGCTGCATGAAGGCGGGGATCTGCTTCACCGCATCATAGACTTCGCCGCCCCACGAACGGTTCTGGGCGATCAGCTTCGGATAGGCGATCGTCATGGCCTCATGCGTGGTTTCGGTCGGGGCGTCGACGCCGTACTTCCTGCAGATGGCTTCGACGATCTTGCGAATACCTTCCTGGATAGGCGCGATGTCGGTCGCCGGATCGTAGAAACCGCGGATGACGAGGTAGCCTTTGCTGTCGAATTCAGCGCGCAGGCTGTCGGTGAACGTTATTGCGTCGGTCATGATGTTACCGTTTCCTCCTTCAGGAAGTCTTGCCACGCCACGGTGGTCGGGATGAGACAGTGACGTGCCTCCGGACCCATTCGGGCGATTAGGTCGAGTACAGAAACATAGGGAGTGAAAGAGCCTGCCGGTTGCGGCCAAGGGGTGCGGCTGTAGTCCATGTAGTCCACCTGCACGCCAGCTCGTTCGAAAGCCTTGTGATCCATATAATTCGCCGCGCCATGGCCCGTGAGATAACGGTTGCCTCCAGCCTTCAGAACGATGTCGAGCACGCGCTGCCAGGAAGTGCCCTCGACACCCATATCGCTGGTTTTCCCGATTGTCCGGTTCGCACCGACGCTGAGATAGCGGGCTGGCTCCTCGATGCTGGCGATCAGCAGCTCCACCAGGGAGGAATGGCTGTAAACGCTATCAAAGATCGAAAGAGCATCGTCTATGAAGGGCGCACCAAGCAGCGACTGGCGCAGCAGGGCGCGATGGCTCGCCTTCCAGTCCTCGCCTGCCGCAGCAAGCTCTGAAATCTTCTGGAAGCTGCCCTTGCCGGCAAGCGGAATCGTCATCCAGCAGCGGTCGTTACCACGTAGAAGCTGGATGCGGTTGGTGAAGCTGCCTTTCGAAAACTGCGTATCGTCGAGATAGATATAGCTATCGGCGATCATGAGCTGTTCGAAGAAGCCCGGCCAGGGAAACAGCATGGGTTGCGTAATGACGACGGCAGTCATGTCACACCTTCTCCAGTCGCTGCTCGGATGGCATCACGTCGCGCGTCATGCCGCCGGCCACATGCCGATGGCCCTCCGTCATTTGCCGATGCATTTGAGATATCCTCCCGGCGAGCTGGAAAGCACCAGCTTGCCGTTTAGCGCTTCGTCGGTCTCGAAACGATCGGTCTCCTCGAGATACATGTTGAGCGCCGTGTAGGGCTCGTCACCGGGATGCCAGATTTTCGAGCGCCTGTTCGGGGTCAGAGCCGTATCTTTTCCGTAGCCGAGCAGAGTATCGGCAACGACGATATACTGGCCCTCGGTGACCAGCGGGCCGTAGCAGCGCAGCTCGTCGAGAACGTGGTCGCGGCTGTGGTCGCTGTCGAGTACGACCATGACTGAAGCGCCTGCCGGAATTTCCGCTTTGACCCTGGCAAGCGTCTCGGCTGTCGTCGAGGGGCCTTCTATGAGGGTGATCAACGGCGAAAGCGGATGTTTTTCGATGGAATCGCGGTTGTGGGCGCGGATATCGATGTCGACGCCGATCACCTTGCCCTTGCCGATCACCTTCAGCAACGAAGCCATGAAGATCATCGAGCCGCCGCGCGCCACACCCGTTTCGATGATGACGTCGGGCTTGGTGTTCCAGATCACTTCCTGGGTGGCAATCACGTCGGCTGGCATCTGAATGATCGGCACACCCATCCAGGACCAGAGGTAGGCGTAGTCATACTTGTCGAGCGCTACCAGCGTGTTCAGCGAATGCTGAAAGGCTTCCTCGTCCTTGCCGAGAGCAAGCGACATTTCGCGCTTATGGGCTTCGAATTCGAGGCGATCGTCCTTGGTGGTCATAACTCTTTGAAACCTTCTGTATATTCTGCGCTCAGGCCGATTGACGGAGGTGAACGGCGCCATTGTCTTGATGGCTGCGGACGACCGAGATCAGTGTTTCCGCCACGCGGTCGATATCGGCCTCGCTCATGTCGTGATAGCTCGGCAGGTTGATCGCCCGCTCCGGAATGCTCCAGGCGTTGATGTTGGCCTGCTTTTCCGCAAACATCGAAAGGCTGGAAAGCGGGTGGAAGAAGACGCGCGCATCGATATTGGCGGCTTCGAAGGCCTGCTGCAGCACTTCGCGGGTGATGCCGGTGGCGGGATGGAAGACGGCTGTCGGCATCCAGGCGCCGTTGATCGTGCCGGTATATTCCGGGTTCATGCTGATGCCGTTCAGGGTCGAGAGCCGCACCATATAGGCTGCCAGGATCTCCCGCTTGCGGGAGACGAGCTCCTCGATGCGCTCCAGCTGGGCGCAGCCGAGCGCCGCCTGGATGTTCGACATCTTGTATTTGAAGCCGATTGCGTCCGGCCAGAACTGCTTCCTCTGTCTGCGAGCGCGGCCGTGATTGCTGAGCGTCAGCACCTTTTCATAGAGATCGGCGTCGCTCGTCACGAACATGCCGCCTTCGCCCGTCGTCAGCGTCTTGGTGCCGTGGAAGGAGAAGGTGCCGAAGACGCCCATGGAGCCGGCACGCCGGCCATGCCAGACCGAGCCGATCGCCTCCGCCGCATCTTCAATAACAGGGATGCCGGTGCGGCGGCTGATGTCGAGCAGCGCATCCATGTCGCAGAGATTGCCGTAGATATGGGTTGCGATGATGGCGCGTGTGCGCGGCGTAATCTGGCGCTCGACCTCCGCCGGGTCGATGCACCAGGTATCGGGAAGCACGTCGACGAACACGGGCTCGGCGCCCAGATGCTTGATCGGTGCAACGGTTGCGATCCAGTTCGTGTCGGCCAGGATCACCTCATCGCCGGCACCGATGCCAAGCGCGGCAAGACCCATATGCATGGCGCCGGTGCAGCTCGACGTCGCAATCGCGTGGCCGGTGCCGAGATAGGCGGCAAATTCCTTCTCGAAGCGGATGATATAGTCGTAGCAGCGCGCACCCCAGCCGTTCGCAGCAGCATCGGCTGCATAGCTCGTTTCAAGCTCGGTGATCGACGGTTTGGTGTAGAATATCCTGTTGGTCATGCCTTAATTCTTTGTGATGGGGCTGGGACTCACGCAATCGGGGCACACTGAACTCTGTAAAAACTAGGGGGTGAAACTGGCGCGAGGCTTTGCAGCGTCGGACGCAATTTCAGGCATCAGACGAGCACGTGCTGCGTCAGGTCGGTTTCGATGAAGATAAGGTTCGGCTTGTAGCCGAGCTTTAGGAAGTTCTCGCGCCGCGGCATGTCGGCGGCAAAGATCGCCGTCTTCTCCAGAAGAGCCGGATCGTGCGTCTGCGGGTCGGCGACGATTTCGATCTCCGGCAGCAGGCCGATGTCGCGCAGCATCTCGCCGATCGATTTCGGATCGGCCATGCCGCTGAGAATCAACCTGTTGATACCGGCGGTCGCGTTGACCTGATAGGTGAGCGTCTGGATCGCCACTGCCATCGGGAAGCTGTGACGAAGCTGGGCGACTTCCGGATGTTCGCCGAGCCCGCCGAGCGCCATGCGGGTATAAAGCTCGTAGGCCTTGATGAAGTCCTTGCGCGCTACCCAGAAACGGACGGCAACCGACATGCGGTTCAGCGTGAAGATCTTGCACATCTCGTCGTAGATGGTGCGCGCCTCGCGGCTGGTATTCAGCTTGCCGCGCTTGGCGGCGATATAAAGGAAGTATTCGAGACCGCCACGATACTTGTCCCAGGCGGTCATCACGTCGTCATTGCCGGCCTGCTGGCGTGCCGGCGCGATCTTGGAAACCGCTACCGAGCGATAGAAGGGCTGCTTGAGGAAAGTGACGGCACCCTGATCGACGAAATGGGCGAGATAGGAAAAAGCCCAGAAGCAGAAATCGCGTGGCACCCAGGCGGAGCGCAGGGCAGAGGAGCGATAGATGCCGATCTCAGGAAAGATGTGTCCGTTAAAGATGAACTGGAAGAGCTCTATGAAATTCTGCTGCGGAAACTTGGTGTTCTCGGCGATCTCATAGAATTGCGAGAGGTCCCGATCGTGGACTTCATCATAGAGATACCAGGGCGCCTGGCACGCGACGACATCCGGATTGGCGTCCAGATAGGTCATTGCAGCTTCAACGCCGGCAGGCACCAGGAAGTCGTCATCAGCGAGGTAGATCGAATATTCGCCGACCGCGTGGTGGAAGGCGCAGGCAAGGTTCGGGCCTGACCCGCCGTTGACGGCGCGGCGGTGATAATGAATAGGCAACCCCTTGGCGATGAATTCCTCGACAACCTGTGTCGTGTTGTCGGTAGAGGCGTTGTCGGAAATGACAATCTCGTAGGGGAAGCTGAAATTGTAGCTCTCGCAATGCTCCAGTGCGTTTCTGAGATAAGCCTCGCGATTGTAGGTCGGGATGCAGATGCTGAGTTTGATACCGCTCAAAGGCTCGTCTCCTGGCTGTAGCTTTCAAGCGCGGCGTCGCGCTCGCTGATGACGCTCGGCATAAACGGCCAGGCGATGGAAAAGGCGGGATCGTCCCAGCGGACGCCGCGGGCAAGCTCCGGCACATAGACTTCCGACATCTGGTAGAAGAGCTCGCAATCATCCTCGAGCGTCAGGAAGCCGTGTGCACAGCCGGCAGGTATATAGAAGGCGTTGTAGCTGTTGGCATCGAGTTCGACCGAGGCCCATTTCAGATAGGTCGGCGAATCCCGTCGCAGATCAAGCGCCACATCGAAGACCCTGCCGCGTGTGGCGCGCACCAGCTTGATCTCCGGTCGCGGCTCGGCCTGATAGTGCATGCCGCGCAAGGTACCCCGCTTGTGGTTCTGCGAGACGTTGCACTGCGGGTAGACAGGCACGAGACCGTGGTCCGCGAAGCTCTTGGCGTCGAAGGTCCGCGCGAACAATCCGCGCTCGTCGGAGCGCCCGTCGACCTCTACGATAAAAGCACCCGAAACCGCGGTCGGAATGAATTTCATCCGATCACCGTCAGTTCAGGCACGGCGACGGCGAAGCGTCCGCCCCAGGCGTCGACCCTGCTGTTGGCCGCAACGACTTCGTTCTTGATGTTCCAAGGCAGGATCAGAATGTAGTCCGGCCGTGTCTCGTCCATCTTCTCCGGCGCATAGATCGGCAGCTTGCTGCCCGGCAGGAAATGCCCCTGCTTATGCGGGTTACGGTCGACCACGTAGTCGATGAGGTCGGTGCCGACGCCGCAGAAGTTCAGGAGCGTATTGCCCTTGGCAGCAGCACCATAGGCAGCGACCGTCTTGCCGTTACGCTTGGCTTCGTTGAGGAAGGCGAGCAGCCCGTCCTTGATTGGCGCGACGCGGCTCTGGAAGGCCTCGTAGGTTTCGACCTTGTCGAAGCCGGCAGCCGCCTCATCTGCGCGCACCTTGGCGACGCCGGGGCCGGTCGGATGAGCGGTAGAGGCCGCCCTGCAGGCAAGCACGCGAAGGCTGCCGCCATGCGTTGGCAGTTCTTCCACGTCGAACACTTTCAGGCCGTGCGCCGCGAAGACCTTTTCGACTGCCAGCAGCGACAGATAATAGAAATGCTCGTGATAGACGGTGTCGAACTGGATGTTTTCCATTAGCCGCAGTAGATGCGGGAATTCGACGCTGACGACGCCATCAGCCTTCAGCACGCCCGAGAGCCCGCCGACGAAATCGTTGATATCGGGGACATGCGCCAGCACGTTGTTGCCGATGACGATGTCGGCAGCAAGGCCGCGGGAGACGAGATCGGCAGCCGTTTCCTTACCGAAGAAGCGAGCTTCCGTTGGCACGCCGACCTGCCGGGCGACCTCAGCAACGTTCTCGGCCGGCTCGATCCCGAGCACGGGCACACCGGCCTCGACGAAGTGCTTCAACAGATAGCCGTCATTGCTCGCCACTTCGATGACCTGCGATTTGTCGTCGAGGCCGAAGCGTTTGCGGGCCATGATGGTGAACTGACGGGCATGCTCCACCCAGCTATCGCTATAGGAAGAGAAATAGGCGTAATGGCTGAAAATGTCTTCCGGCGGGACGAAAGCATCGGCCTGCACCAGCCAGCATTCGGAGCAGACGAAGGCGCGCAGCGGATAGGACGGTTCCGGCTGCTTGAGCTGCTCTTCCGTCAGATATGCGTTGGCAAGCGGCGTCGAACCCAGATCGACGAAACGATGTTTCAAGGGAGCGCCGCAGAACCGGCAATTATGCGCTGTCATGATATTGCTTCCTCATAGGCTGCGATCTGGCTCAGCGAGAAGGCTCGCATGTCCGCTCCTTCGCGGTTGGCCTTGTACCAGGCGGCTGTCCAGTCGATTGTCTGCTGTAGCGTCAGGCGTGGACGCCAGCCGATGGCGGAAAGCGCCAAGGCCGAGCTCAGCGTAAGGGCCGGCGCTTCCGGCAGATGCGTTCCGGGTGCGAGCTTCCAGACATCGTTGACCCCATGGGCAAGGCCGAGCGCCTCGGCAAGTTCGGCAACGGTTGCGAAACTCTGCGGATCCGGACCGAAATTGAGCGCCTCGGGCAGCTTTTTCTCATCCGCAAACGTCAGCACTTCAGCGAACGCTAGATAACCGCCGAGTGGCTCCAGCACATGCTGCCAGGGACGGATCGCCTCGGGATACCGAAGCAGGATCGGCTGGCTACTTTCAAAAGCACGGATGAAATCCGGGATCAGACGATCCTTGGACCAGTCGCCACCGCCGATTACATTCCCGGCGCGCGCGGTCGCGACGCGGATGTCGCGCCCCTTGAAGAAGCTGTCGCGATAGCTCTGGACGACGAGTTCGGTGCAGGCCTTGGAATTGGAATAAGGGTCCTTGCCGCCGAGCGTATCGCTTTCGATAAAGGGAACGCCGCTGCCATTATTGGCATAGACCTTGTCGGAGGTGACGACGAGAACCGTCCTGACCGAGGGCGTATCGCGGACTGCATCGAGAACGTTCGCGGTACCCATCACATTGGTTGCGAAGGTCTCGGCCGGATTTTCATAGGAGCGCCGGACCAGCGCCTGTGCTGCCATGTGGATGACGATTTCGGGCTCGAATTCGATGAGGCGCTGCTTGAAAGCCGCCGCATCCCTGATGTCGGCGATGTGGTGGCCCTGCCCGTTCCAGGGCGAAAGCCGCGCATAAAGAGAGGGACTGGTCTCGGGTTCGAGCGAGACCGCCGCCACTTCCGCACCGAGCTTTTCCAGCCACAGCGAAAGCCAGGATCCTTTGAACCCGGTGTGTCCCGTCAGGAACACGCGCCTGCCATTCCAGAAATCCGTCAGGCCCATATCTTCCACGGTGCCTTTCCGGAACTCCAGAGCTCCTCGAGCTGGTTGCGTTCGCGCAGCGTATCCATTGGCTGCCAGAAGCCGTCGTGACGGAAGGCTGCCAGCTGCTTGTTGGCCGTCAGCCACTGCATCGGACCGGCTTCCCAGATCGTGTCGTCGCCTTCGATAAGGTCGATGACGGAAGGATGCAGCACGAAGAAGCCGCCATTGATGCGCTGGCCGTCGCCCTTCGGCTTTTCGATGAAGGCGGTCACGACATCGTTCTCGATATTCGTCGCGCCGAAGCGGCCCGGGGGCGTCACCGCACACATCGTCGCCTTCAAGCCGTGGCTGCGGTGGAAGGCGATCTCCGAGCTGATATCGATATCGGCAACGCCGTCGCCATAGGTCAAACAGAAGGGCTCGTCCGGGTTCAGGTGGTCGCGGATGCGCCGGATACGGCCGCCCGTCATGGAGTTCATGCCGGTATCGACGATGGTCACCTTCCAGCTGGGCTTTGAGCCCTTGTGATATTCGATCGCGTTGGTGGCCAGGTCGACGGTGATGTCGCTGTGATGCAGGAACAGATTTACGAAATATTCCTTGAGCATATAGCCCTTGTATCCGGCGCAGATGATGAAATCACTCAGGCCGTGATGGGCATAGATGTTCATGATGTGCCAGAGAATCGGCTTTTCTCCGATCTCGACCAGAGGCTTAGGTCGCACGCTGGTCTCTTCGGCGAGGCGCGAACCCAGACCACCTGCCAGAATTACGACTTTCATCCCAGGCGAACTCCAAAGTGTCTGATAATATTCATTGCCGCCGGTATGCGCCTGGCGAATATGTCCGGTATGCGGGCAACGATCTCGACTGAGCGCAACGGCAGTAACTTCATCGTGATGCCGGTATCCGATTTCGTTCTTGTGCGAGGCTTGCCTTAGCCAGCGCGAAAATAACCAACAACCGGGCGGTTTCCGTCCGCCCGGCTGAGTGGTTTCCCGATAGTCTCTTGGAATTATTTGCTATTTTGCAACGCTCTGCGTCGACGCTGCATGCCTATGATTTTTGAGGGGTAAGAAAGCGCTCTGCTCGGAACGAGGCGCTTAAAGAATCCGGTCGATCTTATGCTGGATGTGCAGATTGGGCATCAAACCAGCCGTATGCGCGGCGCGATAAGCATTGCGCGCAGCATCGAACGTCACGCCCCACATGATGGCGCTGAGAAGAAACGCGATGATGTAAACTTGAATGCGCATGATTCCATCAAAATGCGGCATATCGGCATTTATGTGGCAGTGCCAAGCGTCGCTCGAGATCAAATTATTGTCGGTGAATAAAGACGCAGAAAACGACCACCACAACGGTGGGCACAGATAACAGGAAGAACCTGTATCTGTTTGATCTCATTAAGGATCAATGGGAATGGTGCCCAGAAGAGGACTCGAACCTCCACACCCTTTCGGGTACCAGCACCTGAAGCTGGCGCGTCTACCAATTCCGCCATCTGGGCGACGGAGAGCCATGTACGGGGGTGGCTCTTTGCTGTCAACAGGGTTTTTGAAGTTTTCCTGACAGTCTGTGAAAAAGCTTCACGAAGTCGTGGTCGCACCCCAGGGGGCAGTGGATGGCGTGGCCTGTTTCTCCACCCTATATAAAAGGACATTGGAAAGGAACGCGCCATGTTCGACCTTCGCCCCGCTCTTCTTGCCGGTTTGCTTGCCGCAGTGCCGTTGGGCGGGGCCAATGCCGCCTCGCCGTCGCTTGGGCCTATCAATACGCAGTCGACGATCTGCGATTATCGTGGCTGCTTCGGCTTCGGTCCGCAGCAGTGGCATCGCCCAGCCTACGTGCAGCCGAACTATCGCCCGCCGAATGCCGCCGGTCCAAAATATTACCAGCCGCCCGGACAATTGCCGCCGCGGCTGACCTACGATCCGCCGCAGGCACCACGCGTGCAGCCTTCGGCAGATAATCAGGCCCGCCATCAGCAATGGTGCCGGAACGAATACCGGTCCTACAATCCGCGCACCGATCGCTTCCTGACCTATGAAGGCATCTACAAGACCTGCAACTCGCCCTATAATTGAGCGTCAGCTCTCCAGCGAAGCGCGGTCGGTATGGCCGAGGTCGCGGTCGGGCTCGATGATGTCGCGCACGCGCTGCTTGAGTTCCTTCGGCCCCGGAAAACCGCCGTCGCGCTTGCGCTCCCAGATCAGATCGCCGTTGACGCGGATTTCGAAATTGCCGCCGGTGCCGGGAATGAGCGCCACCTCGCCAAGGCTGTCCGCAAAAGTCTGCAGCAGTTCCTGCGCCATCCAAGCGGCGCGTAGCAGCCAGTTGCACTGGGTGCAGTAGAGGATCGTCACACGGGCTTTCTCGGTCATGGGAATCTCCTTTTATCTGAGGGATCTAGACGCTCGCAAAAGGCGCTGCAATGTGCCCGCTGCCGAATCAGCGGACCGAAAGTTCGGATTCAGTCTTTTTTGATAATTTTCCGTTAGCTATTCCGGATTGGTGTCTTCGCAGAATGGCTGAAGCGCCCTGGTTCTTGTTTTGCGTAACGGTGCTCATGCGTTCCACGGCTATCCCAGCGATCCTCGTTGCCTGCCTCGCTCTGGCGGGCTGCTCGTCGGCTTCCGGTCCGGAAAGTCTTTCAGCAGGCGTCACTTCGAAGCCTTCGAAGGAAATCACGGCTTCCGTTACCCCGCCGCCGGCACCTGTGCCGCAGGCAACACTCGCTGCAACTGAAACGGACGATGCAATGCCGCAGGCAAGCCTCGCCTGGGAAGCGCCCGTGCCAGAGTCCCGCGCCTTCTCGGCAGTGACGCCTTCAGCCACATCGCAGCCCGGAATGCCGGTTCCGAGCGAACGCCCTGTCGAATTCGCCATGGCGGCCTCACCCGCCATCGAGCCGCCGACCCGCGGCCGTTCGCGCGTTTACGGCTATGGTTTCCGCGATGCCAAGCCGATCAATTTCGGCAAGATCTCTCCGCGCAAGCTCGCCGTCCACGGCGTCGATGTCTCGCGCTGGCAGGGCGATATCGACTGGGAAACGCTCAGAACCCGCGGCGCCAACTTCGCCTTCATCAAGGCGACGGATGGCGGCGATCACCTTGACCCGATGTTCAAGACCAACTGGCGGCGCGCCAAGGAAGCCGGCATCAAGCGCGGCGCCTATCACTTCTTCTACTGGTGCCGCACGGCCGGTGAACAGGCTGACTGGTTCATCCGCAACGTCCCGCGCGATCCGGATGCGCTGCCGCCAGTCATCGACGTGGAGTGGAACGGCGAATCGAGTTGCAAGGTGAAGCTTTCGCGCGCCCGCGTCCTGGAAAAGATGCAGGTCTTCATGGAAAAGATCGAGCGCCATTACGGCAAGCGCCCGATCATCTATACGGCCCCGGATTTCTACGCCGACAATCTCGAAGGCGCCTTCCAGAACTATCATTTCTGGCTGCGCGCAGTCGCCGAGCATCCTTCGAAGGTCTATCCGAACCGTAAATGGCTCTTCTGGCAATATTCCGGTTCGGGCCTGTCACACGGCGTCGAAGGCCGCATCGATCTCAATGTCTTCCGCGGCAGCGAGGAAGAATGGCATCGCTGGGTGGCCGGGCTTTAAAACGCAAAAGGCTGGCTCGATGGCCAGCCTTTCGTTCATATTTTGGGCTGAATCCGGATAGCTTAACCTACTCGTCGCCCATCTTCAGCGCAGCAATAAATGCTTCCTGCGGGATTTCCACCTTGCCGAACTGGCGCATCCGCTTTTTGCCGGCCTTCTGCTTGTCGAGCAGCTTGCGCTTGCGGGTAGCGTCGCCGCCGTAGCATTTTGCGGTCACGTCCTTGCGCAGTGCCGAGATCGTCTCGCGGGCAATCACGTTGCCGCCGATCGCGGCTTGGATCGGGATCTTGAACATGTGCTTCGGGATCAGCTCCTTGAGCTTCTCGCACATGTCGCGGCCGCGCTTTTCGGCGGCCGTCCGGTGCACCATCATCGACAGAGCGTCGACCGGCTCGCCGTTAACGAGAATCGACATCTTCACGAGGTTGCCCTCGCGATGGTCGGTGAGCGTGTAGTCGAAGGAGGCATAGCCCTTCGAGATTGATTTCAGCCGGTCATAGAAATCGAAGACGACTTCGTTGAGCGGCAGGTCGTAGGTCAGCATCGCGCGCGTACCGACATAGGTGAGCTCGATCTGGATGCCGCGCCGGTCCTGGCAGAGCTTCAGGATACCGCCGAGATAATCGTCCGGCGTCAGGATCGTCGCGCGGATCCACGGTTCGTGGATTTCCGAGATCTTGACGACATCGGGCATGTCGGCCGGGTTGTGCAGCTCGCGCTCCGTGCCGTCGGTCATGTACATCTTGTAGACGACGGACGGTGCGGTTGCGATGAGGTCGAGATCGAACTCGCGCTCCAGCCGTTCCTGGATGATTTCGAGATGCAGAAGGCCAAGGAAGCCGCAACGGAAACCGAAGCCGAGGGCAGCAGACGATTCCATTTCGAAGGAGAAAGAAGCGTCGTTGAGGCGAAGCTTGCCCATGGCGGCGCGCAGATCCTCGAAATCGGCCGCGTCGACCGGGAAGAGACCGCAGAACACCACTGGCTGCGCCGGCTTGAAGCCCGGCAGCGCTTCAGCCGTCGGCCGCTTGTCCTCGGTGATTGTATCGCCGACGCGGGTATCGGCCACTTCCTTGATCGAAGCGGTAATGAAGCCGATTTCGCCGGGGCCGAGGCTGTCGACATTGACCATCTTCGGTGTCAGCACGCCGACGCGCTCCACCTGGTATTTCGCATCCGTGCCCATCATTCGCACGGTCTGGCCCTTGGTCAGCACACCGTCGATGACGCGCACCAGAACCATGACGCCGAGATAGGTATCGTACCAGCTGTCGACGAGCAGCGCCTTCAGCGGCGCCTTTTCGCCGCCCGGGCTCTTCGGCGCCGGCAGCTTGTGGACGATCGCTTCCAGCACATCGGGAATGCCGAGGCCGGTCTTGGCCGAGATCAGCACGGCTTCCGACGCATCGATGCCGATCACTTCCTCGATCTGTTCCTTGATGCGATCCGGTTCAGCGGCCGGCAGGTCGATCTTGTTAAGGACGGTTACGATCTCATGGTTGTTGTCGATCGCCTGGTAGACGTTGGCGAGCGTCTGCGCCTCCACGCCCTGCGAGGCGTCGACGACAAGCAGCGAACCCTCGCAGGCCGACAGCGAACGAGAGACTTCATAGGCGAAGTCGACGTGGCCGGGCGTGTCGATGAGGTTGAGAATGTATTTCTCGCCATTCTTCGCCTGGTAGTGCAGGCGAACGGTCTGTGCCTTGATGGTGATGCCGCGCTCGCGCTCGATATCCATGTTGTCGAGCACCTGCTCGGACATCTCACGCTCGGCAAGGCCGCCGGTCGTCTGGATCAGGCGGTCAGCAAGCGTCGATTTGCCGTGGTCGATGTGGGCCACGATCGAGAAGTTGCGGATATGGGATAGCGGAGTCGTCGAATTGGTGCTCATGCGCGCCATATAGCAGCGCGCAGATCGCCCGCAAAGCGGTAATTATACCGGGGTTTACCCTATTTTGCAGACTGTGGCGTGTGGCTCAGACCGGCCAGGTCTCCAGCCGCCAGGCCGAATCCCAGAACATCCATTCATATTGGGAGGCGCGCACGAAAACCTCCATCATCTGCTGGCGCTCCACCGGCGAGGCGGCGCGGGCGGCAATGTCAGTCAGCGCAATCACTTCGCGCGCGCCGGCTGCAAATTGCGGATCGCCATAGGTGTTGATCCAGGCCTGGAACACATTGCCCTCGATCGCCGGCCTGCTCTTGATGCCTTCGCCGACATGCCAATAGATCCAGAAGCAGGGCAGGATCGCCGACAGTGCCACCGCATAGGAGCTGTGATAGGCCGTCGCCAGCAGGAAATTCGTATAGGCAAAGCACGAGGGCGAGGGCTCTGCCGCCGTCACATCCGCGCTCGAAATCCCGAACTGCGTCAGGAAACCGGCATGCAGACCCTGCTCGACGGTGATCGCTTTCTGAGCCGACCCGAGAAAGCGCAGCACCTGCGCATTGTCGGGCGCCTTGGCCGCGACGATGGCGAGGCAGCGAGCATAATGCTTCAGGTAGATCGCATCCTGCAGGATGTATTGGCGGAAAACCTCCGGTGGCAGCGTGCCATTCGAAAGTCGTTCCAGCAGCGGCAATCGCTCGATCTCGGCCATGATGGGCTTGATCCTGTCCCAGGCGGCAGCAGTGAAGCTCTCCGCCGGCTCAGTGCCTTGCGCAATACCGTCCATCTTGCTCTCCGCTCTTGAATCGCCGCTGCCATATATCGACGCCGCCATGGTGAAAGCAAGGCTGCTCGCGAGGACTTGATTCCATCATTGGATCATGTATTTCTCTTATAGTGGAATCATGGATTGACAAATGGAACAGGAATTCGAGCAGGCAATCGGCATCCGTATTCGCATGCTGCGGACGGAAAAGGGGCTGACACTGGATGATCTCGCTACTGCTTCCGGCGTGAGCCGCGCGATGATCTCCCGGATCGAGCGCGCAGAAGCGAGCCCAACGGCCTCGCTGTTGGCGAGGGTCTGCGCCGCGCTCGGCCTGTCGCTTTCAGAGTTTTTTGCCGATGAAGGGCAGGAAGCGTCGCCGCTCTCGCGTCGTCAGGACCAGCAGATCTGGCGCGATCCGGAAACCGGCTATATGCGCCGCGCCGTCTCGCCGCCGGGCACAGCCTCGGATGTCGATATCGTTGATGTCGAATTTCCGGCTGGCGCACGGGTCAGCTTCCCGCCGCATACCGCCAGCCGCGGCATGACACAGCACGTCTGGCTCTTCGATGGTGAGTTGGAAATGACCGCCGGCGAGACCGTCCATCGCCTCAAGCCCGGCGACTGTCTCTTCATGCCGGTCGGCGACGGCCATGTCTTTCACAATCCGGGTCACGCGCCGGCACGCTATTGTGTCGTGCTGGACCGCGGCGACCGTTAATTCACACGCTCATTTACAGGGGACCTATCATGCCGACCATCCGCCTTCTCTCCGCCGCCGAGGCACACGCGGCGATTCCCGACCTCTGCGACGTGCTTGCCGATTGCGTCAATGGCGGCGCCTCGGTCGGTTTCATGCAGCCCTATACACCTGCGGATGCTGAACCCTATTGGCGCGGCGTCGCTGAAGCCGTGGCCGATGGCGCCACTCTGCTCTTCGGCGCCGAAATGGATGGCAAAATAATCGGCACCGTCCAGGTCGGCGCTGCGCAGATGCCGAACCAGCCGCACCGCGGCGATCTGAAGAAGCTGCTTGTTCACCGCTCCGCTCGCGGCCATGGTTTGGCGCGCCTGCTGATGGACATGGCCGAACGGGAAGCGGCCCGTCGCGGCAAGACGATTCTCGTCCTCGACACGGCAACCGGCAGCGATGCTGAAGCCATCTACCCACGTCTCGGCTGGGAGCGGGTCGGCGTCATTCCCGATTATGCGCTCTGGCCTGAAGGTGGCCTGTGCGCCACCACCTTCTTTTACAAGCGCGTGGCCTGATCGCGTTGTGTAAAGGCGTCTATCGCGTCGGCCAGTCTTGAAGCCGGCGTCCAATGCAGAGCCTTCCAGCCGAAATCCTTGGCCGCCACGATATTCTCCTCGACATCGTCGATGAAGCCGATGTCATCAGGGGCAGCGCCAACGTCTTGCGTAGCAAGCCGGAAGAAATCGCTGAAAGGCTTTCGCGCGCCAAGTGCGGCAGAATAGAACATGCCGTCGAAAAGCGCGCCGAGCCCCAGCACGTCACGCAGGTAAGCAGCGCGCTGGTGTTCCTGGTTGGTGGCGAGGTAAAGAAGCGTGCCCTTGTCCTTTAGGCGGGCGAGATCGTCGAGCAGCTGCCGGTCGAGGCGGGAGTCGTTTTCGAACCAGTAGTCGAGCAAGGTCTGGGCGTTAAGATGCGGTGCGATCCGGCCGAGAACCTCCGTCAGGCGGGGTTCGATCGGCTCCTGGCCGGTGACGATGCCGACCCAGTAAGGCTTGAAGAATTCCTGTTGAAGTAACGGCGCAGGCAGACCTAGGTCGCGCTCGAGATAAGTGAAGAGCGGCAGACCATCCGCCGGCCGTCCGTGAACCAGCACGCCATCGACATCGACCATCAGGATTTTCATCGGGCTTAATCTCTTGAGGAAAAGGGACGCATTCTGAAATCGGGTTGAACGTGGCGTCATCTGCAGTGGCGATCAAGGCGTGTTCAGCGCTTTTTTCTTTAGACGGGCCTGTGTAAGGCTTGAGTCTGACAGACTGATTTGCGGAGGACACTCGTGCGCGTCATCTATTCCGAAGACCACAAGCTGCGTGATGCGAAGACGGAGCTGCATGATGGCCAGCTCGTGACGCCTTTCGAGGCGCCGTTCCGGGCGGAATGGATTCTCGCCGCAGTGAGGGAGGCGGGCTTTTCGGATGTCGTCGCCCCCGAACCGCACGGTCTCGAAACGGCGCGCAAGGTGCATGATCCGGCTTATCTGGAATTCCTGGCGACAGTGTGGGATCGCTGGGTGGCGGCAGGATATAAGGGCGAGGCGATCGCCAATTCCTTCCCCATCCGCCGCACCAGCCAGCGTGTGCCCGAAAACATCGTCGGCGTGATCGGCCATTATGCGAATGCCGCCGACACATCCATCACCAAGGGCTCTTATGAGGCGGCTGTTGCCTCCATGCGCTGCGCGATGACAGGTTCGGACTGGCTGAATGCCGGCCACCGCTTCGCCTTCGCGCTCTGCCGCCCGCCGGGCCATCACGCGGGCATCGATCTCTTCGGCGGCTATTGCTTCATCAATAATTCCGGCGTGGCGGCCCAGCGTCTGCTGGATCACGGCGCCAGGAAGGTTGCCGTGCTCGATGTCGATTTTCATCACGGCAATGGGACGCAGGATCTCTTCTATCGTCGCAGTGATGTCTTCACCGCCTCGCTGCATGGCGATCCCATCCACGCCTTTCCCTATTTCCTCGGTCATGCCGATGAAGCCGGCGAAGGGCAGGGCGAGGGCGCCAACCGCAATTACCCGATGGCGCCCGGCACCAGTTTCGATGTCTGGTCGGCAGCCCTTGCCGATGCGCTTTCTCGCATCAAGGCCTTCGGTGCGGAAGCCATCGTCGTGGCGCTTGGCGTCGATACGTTCGAGCGCGATCCGATTTCCTTCTTCAAGCTGAAATCGGAGGACTTCATTCGCATGGGCGAGATGATCTCAGCCGCCGGCCTGCCGGTCGTCACCTGCATGGAGGGCGGCTACGGAGTGCCGGAGATCGGCCTCAATGTCGCCAATGTGCTCAAGGGTCTGGAAGTCTGATCTCCTCCTGATGACCGACGAGACCGTTCCATCCGATATCCCGACGCCCCGCATGCTGAGCTGGGCACGCAACTCGACCATCTATCGTCTCGAGCGGCGCATGATGACGGAAAAGCAGCTCTTTGACGCCATCACCCGCAAGGCGAAGGAGAAATTCGAGGACATCAGCGCAGCGCAGATCAAGGCTGTCGCCGATTTCGCCGTCAAATTTGCCTATGACAACAAGGCGATCGACGATAGCGCCTATGCTGAAATCAGCACGCGTTCCGCCGTGCGCAGCGGCAAGTCGAAGCGCGCCATTGCCCAGAAGCTTGCGGTCAAAGGCGTCTCCAGCGACAAGGTGGAGGTTGCACTCGAAGAGGCTGACGATCTCTATGCCGCGGCGATATTCGCCCGCAAACGCGCCTTCGGCCCGTTCCGCCGCGTCGAGCTTGACGAAAAACGAAAGGCAAAGGAGCTCTCTGCCTTCGCCCGCAACGGCTTCAGCTTCGAGATCGGCAAGAAGGTTTTCGGTATGAGCTTCGAAGACGCCGAAGAGGTGATCCTCTCAGGCCGCCTCTGATATCGCATCAAGCCTTTTGCTGCCCCGATCAGAAGTTTGAATTTGTCGCTCATGCGCTGCTCTCCTATGAAGAGCGCGCAATCGGAGATATCAATGGAAGAAAGAACGAGCGCCGGACCGGGCACGCTAACGGCGAAGACGCCTGCTGCATTTGGCGGTGTGGCTGCCGGCGGCTTGATGTGCCTCATGTCCATGTCCTCCATCCAGTTCGGGGCGGCGCTGTCCTCCTCCGCCATCGCCACCTATGGGCCGGTCGGTGCCACCTGGCTGCGCCTCGCTTTCGCTGCCATCTTTCTGGCAATCGCGGTGCGCCCGCGCATCTTCAGCTACAGCCGCGCCCAGTGGACAAGTGCCCTGGTCCTCGGCACGACCACGGCGCTGATGACGATGAGTTTTTTCTCGTCGATCGAGCGCATTCCGCTCGGTCTCGCCGTCGCGATCGATTTTCTCGGACCGCTTTCCGTCGCGACCATTGGCTACGGATTGAGCCGGCGCCTCATCTGGCCGCTCATTGCCGCTTTCGGCGTTCTGGCCCTCGCTCATGACGGGGAAGGCTGGGTTGGGGATCCCCTTGGTGTTCTCTTTGCATTTGGTGCGGGAACCGGCTGGGCAATCTATATCGTGCTCACGAAGAAGATCGGCGCAAGCTTCAAGGGTCTTGAAGGACTTTCCATGTCGCTCATGGTTGCCGCGGTGGTCGCAACGCCCTTCGGCTTTGCTGGCACGGTGCCGAAGCTTGATGCCGACGGCCTGATTGAAATGGCGGGCCTAGCCATTCTGGTGCCACTGCTGCCCTACACACTGGAGCTGATCGCGCTGCGGCGCATGCCGACGGCCTCCTTCGGCATCCTCATGAGCCTGGAACCCGCCATTGCAGCCCTCGCAGGCTTCGTCATTCTGGCACAGCCTATGACGCTTCTGCAGATGGCCGGAACGGCTTTGGTCGTCGCCGCAAGCGCTGGCGCGACCTTTTCGGCAAGGCAGTAAAGCGTCAGCCCATCTTCTTCGCGGGATCGTCAAGCGCTGGATTGTAGAAGAGCGACAGCGTCAGGCTCTTTGCGATCCGCTCCGCAGTCGCCATGAACCACTCCTTGGCTTCCGGCGTCGGTGCCACATCGTCGAGCGTTTGCGAAAACAGCGAAAGCCATTTCGGGAAAAGCTCCGGCGTCATGTTCGCAACGCCGAGATGCGCCTGCACCGGCTTGCCGCCATAGGCGCCGCTGCGAAAGGCGACGGACGACCAGAAGCTCTTCATCTTCTGCATATGTTCGGGCCAGCGGCCGGAAAGCCGCGCATCAAAGACAGGTCCGAGCTCGGGATGCCTGAGCACCCGCCCGTAGAAAGTCTCCACCAGCTTCGAAATGAAGGCCTCGTCCACGCCGATCGCCTTCATCTCAGCCTCGGCTTTTTCACGGATCGCGGCAACATGCGCGGCTCGTCCCTGTATCTCGCTATTCATCTTTAACCCCGGTGCCGCGTGCTGCAGCAGCTTCCATATAGGTTGACGTGCTGCCTCAGCAAAGCGCGATCGGCAGATCGCGGCATTCTGTCAATCCCGCCGGGCTTTGATCTTGACCCACGCGGGTTGCCTCTTTAGATTTAGAATAATTCTAAATTACTGGAGATTCCTTATGTTGGCCCGTTTTTTCAGATCACCGAAACGTTCCTTCCGCTCTCTCTCCGAGCAGGAAATCCTGGCGCTCGCCATCGCCTCGGAAGAAGATGATGCCCGCATCTATCTCGCCTACGCGGAGCATTTGCGACAGGAGTTTCCGGCCTCTGCCAAGGTGTTTGAAGATATGGCGGAGGTGGAGGACACGCACCGAAAGTCGCTGATCGAAATTCACCGCCAGCGCTTCGGTGAACGCATCCCGCTGATCCGCCGCGAGCATGTCGAGGGCTTTTACGAGCGCAAACCGGACTGGCTGCGTGCCAACCTCTCTCTCGATGCCATCAGGCAGGAAGCCGAGGCGATGGAGGAGCAGGCCTACCGCTTCTATGTCGAGGCGATCAAGCAGACCTCCGATGCCTCCACCCGTCAGTTGCTTGGCGATCTCGCTCTCGCCGAACAGGGCCATGAGGACATCGCCCGCATGCTGGGCGACAAGCACACGCCTGACGATGTAAAAAAGGAGGAGGATGAGACCGCGCGCCGCCAGTTCGTCCTGACCTATGTGCAGCCGGGCCTTGCCGGTCTGATGGATGGTTCGGTCTCGACGCTGGCGCCGATCTTCGCTGCGGCTTTTGCCACGCAGGATACCTGGCAGACCTTCCTCGTCGGCCTGTCGGCCTCGGTCGGTGCCGGCATCTCCATGGGCTTCACGGAGGCCGCCCATGACGACGGCAAGATCTCGGGCCGCGGCTCGCCGATCAAGCGCGGCCTTGCCTGCGGCATCATGACGGCGCTCGGCGGTCTCGGCCACGCACTGCCCTACCTGATCCCGGACTTCTGGACCGCGACCATTACCGCCGCCATCATCGTCTTCTTCGAGCTCTGGGCGATCGCCTTCATCCAGAACAAATATATGGAGACGCCGTTCCTGCGCGCCGCCTTCCAGGTGGTCGTCGGCGGCAGCCTCGTGCTCGCAGCCGGTATTTTCATCGGGAACGCGTGAAGCATAGCTCAGAAATGAAAAAGGCCGGCTTTCGCCGGCCTTTCCCACAGTCCCCTCAAAATTAATTATTTCAGAGCGCCGACCAGAACGTCGCGGCCATTCTCGATGGTGACCCAGCGACCAGCATTGAAGCTCGACTGGCGCTTGATGAAGCTATAGGGCGTCGCAAACCACGGCTTGACGTCGGAAGCCAGGTTGTCGAGCACGAAATCGCCCTCGGCAGTACGCAACGTCAGCACCGCGTGACCTTCACCATCAGGCTTGCGAACAACTGTCATCAGCAGATCGGCAGGTGAGAAGCCACGCTGGATGAGGATACGGCGCTTCAGAAGCGCGAAGTCCTCGCAGTCGCCAGCCGTGGTCGGATAGGCCCAGACCTCGTCCTTGCCGTAGATTTCCTTGTCGGTCATCGGCGTGATGGTGCGGTTGACGGTCGCGTTGACCGAACGGACCGTGGCCCACTTGGCGCCGGTCATGGCGAGCGGACCGGCATTGCGGTTGGCACCGCATTCGCTGCGGTGCGTCTGACAGAAGTCGTAATGACCGACCGGCTGCGATGTCGCATTGCCGGTCACCATGGAGGCATTTTTGCTAGGAGCCGGAATAGCGGCCGGCGCCATTGCAAATACGGCCATCATGGCCACGAGGAAACCCTTGATCCGCACGCCCTACTTCCCTGCATCGCCCTTCATTTATTAACAAACAGTTAACGGAGAGGGCTGAAAGGAGTCAATCGTTACTTCTTGGGAGGGCCTTGCAACTCGTAGACATGGTTAAAATGCAACATAACCTTAGGGATATCTGAGCATAACTTGCTCAACCAAAGTCCTCTATTCGGGCAGTTGCATATTCTTTGGTGGACGACTGGCTTCAGTCTATCGGATGAGGCCTTTGACGGCGCTGCGCAGCCGCTCGATGTCCTGGGGGCGCGACAGCCTGTGGTCGCCGTCGCGGATGAAGGTCAGCACCACGTCGTCGGCAGGAAGATGTTCCACGAGTTTCATCGCATGCAGATAGGGCACGTCAGCATCTTTCATGCCCTGCAGGATATGGATTGGGCAGCCTGTTTCGATAATGCCGGTCAGCACCCGGTTCTGGCGGCCGTCCTCGATGAGGGCGCGTGTATAGATGTTGGGCTCCGGGCTATACTGCGAGCGTTCCTCGAAATAGCCGCGCTCCTCCAGCGAGGCGCGTTCCTTCTTCTTGAGGTGCGGCTCGATGAGATCAGAGGTGAAGTCCGGCGCCGGCGCTATCAACACCATGCCTTCGAGCTTTGGACCGCCGTCTTTCGCAAGCTCCTGCGCCACTCTGAGTGCGATCCAGCCGCCCATCGAAGAGCCGATGAGGATCATCCGTTTGGGGGCGGTATCGCGGATCACCGCGAGCGCCTCCTGCAGCCACCGCGAGATCGTGCCGTCGGTGAAGGTACCGCCGGAAAGCCCGTGACCGGAATAGTCGAGGCGGATGCAGGCGGCACCCAGTTCCTCCGCCAGCCGGTCGATTTCGACGGCCTTGCTGCCGCTCATGTCGGATCGGTAGCCGGATAGCCAGACGAGGGCGGGAAGGTCGGCGCCTGTCCGCGCCGGCCGCAGCAGCATGGCGATCTGCCGTGCGTCCTCGTCTTCACCGACTGTCAGGAACTTCGGCTGAAGAATGGGCATCTCGTCGGACATCGGGCAGAACTCCTATTATTTTGGTCTATAAAACAGATTCTTGACAGGCTGACAGCAGGTGATTTTTCCGCTATAGGATGTTATCGAATCCGTTGCAGTGATGGCGTGACCCGTTTGTGCCCCCTTTCGAACTGGGACACGAAGCTGCAACGTTCCGAACAACGCGAGGAGAATACGACCATTCGCAGACCCTTTAAAACCGACGCGCCCGTAAAGGATGGACCGCGTTCGAACCGTGAAATCCGCATTCCCAAAGTTCAGCTGATTGGGGCGAACGGTGAGAATCTGGGCGTCGTGCCTACCGACCAGGCCTTGAGAATGGCGGAAGAAGCCGGCCTCGACCTCGTCGAAATTTCTCCCAATGTCGAGCCGCCGGTGTGTAAGATCCTCGATCTGGGCAAGCTGAAATATGCCAACCAGAAGAAGGCCGCCGAGGCGCGCAAGAAGCAGAAGGTGGTTGAAGTCAAAGAAATCAAAATGCGTCCGAACATCGACACTCATGACTATGAAGTGAAGATGAAGGCGATGGGCCGCTTCTTTGACGAAGGTGACAAGGTGAAGGTAACGCTGAAGTTCCGTGGCCGCGAAATGGCCCACCAGGAACTCGGCATGAAGCTTCTCCAGCAGGTCAAGGCCGACACGCTTGAGATTGCCAAGGTCGAAGCCGAGCCCAAGCTCGAAGGCCGCCAGATGATGATGGTGCTGGCGCCGAAGTAACCGGTGTCGCATCCTTTCGCTCAAAGCCGTCCAACAGGGCGGCTTTTGTGTTTCTTGCGGGTGCAAGAATCATCATCCTCCCCGTTGCACTTTCACGACGCTGCGGTTATAAGCGCGCGTCCGAACTGACCGGCAGGGCATGCCGTGGCAGTTTCGAATGCTTGCGGGCAGGTTTCGTCACTGGCCCCGCAGATCAACAACAAACGCTCCCGCGCCTTTGGCGAAGACCGTGACAGGGCTTTCGCAGAAGGGCTTCTTTGATGAAGCGGGTGAGGAGCTCTCAGAACGGAGTAGCAAAATGCCCAAGATGAAGACGAAGTCCTCTGCCAAGAAGCGGTTCAAGATCACCGCCACCGGCAAGGTCAAGGCGGCTGCCGCTGGCAAGCGCCATGGCATGATCAAGCGCACGAACAAGTTCATTCGCGATGCACGCGGCACCATGGTTCTGGCAGAACCCGATGGCCGCAAGGTTGTGAAGAACTATCTGCCGAACGGTCTCTGAGACTATTCCGGTAACGCGTTAGATTAAGGAGATCATGAAATGGCACGTGTAAAAAGAGGCGTCACCGCCCACGCCAAGCACAAGAAGGTTCTGAAGCAGGCCAAGGGTTTCTACGGCCGCCGCAAGAACACCATCCGTACCGCCAAGGCTGCCGTTGACCGCGCCAAGCAGTACGCATACCGCGACCGCAAGGTTAACAAGCGCAACTTCCGCGCCCTCTGGATCCAGCGTATCAACGCTGCCGTCCGCGAATTCGGCCTGACCTATGGCCGCTTCATCGACGGCCTGAACAAGGCTGGCATCGAAGTAGACCGCAAGGTTCTCTCCGACATGGCAATCCATGAGCCGGAAGCATTCGGTGCCCTGGTTGCTGCCGCCAAGAAGGCCCTTGAATATCTCAAGGAAACCGGCACGGCTAACGAGTTTGAAGGCGCGGTTCGTTAACCAGCGCTTCCCAAGCTTGACGCTTTTTTGAATTTTGGGAAACCCGCGCTGGTTTGGGCTAGCGCGGGTTTTTCTTTCTTTGTACTGCTTGCGCGGCCTTGCCGCGCCCGCCTTTCGAACGCCGCCTGATCTGGACGGAAAGAAGACAATGTCAGATATCGACCAGCTTAAATCCTCTCTGCTTGCCGAAATTGCCGCCGCCAATGACGAGCCTGCGCTCGAAACCGTTCGTGTTTCCGCGCTCGGCAAGAAGGGCTCGATTTCTGAGCTGCTGAAGACGCTCGGCGCCATGACGCCGGAAGAGCGACAGACCCGCGGCGCAGCAATCAATGCACTGAAGAACGAAGTAACCGACGCCCTGGCCGACCGCAAATCGGTGCTGAAGGAAGCTGCGATCAACGCCCGCCTGAAGGCTGAAACGGTCGACGTCAGTCTGCCGGTCCGTTCCTCACCGGCCGAGCGCGGCCGCATCCATCCGATCAGCCAGATTGTCGACGAAATCACCGCAATATTCGGTGACATGGGTTTCTCGATTGCCGAAGGCCCCGATATCGAGACCGACTATTACAATTTCACGGCTCTGAACTTCCCCGAGGGACATCCGGCCCGCGAGATGCACGACACCTTCTTCTTCAATCCGGATGAGAAGGGCGAGCGCAAGGTTCTGCGCACGCATACCTCGCCGGTGCAGGTTCGCACGATGGAATCGCAGAAGCCGCCGATCCGCATCATCATTCCCGGCAAGACCTACCGCCAGGATTCCGATGCCACGCATTCGCCGATGTTCCATCAGGTCGAAGGCCTGGTCATCGACAAGAAGGCCAATGTCGCCAATATCCGCTGGGTGCTCGAAGAATTCTGCAAGACCTTCTTCGAGGTGGACAGCGTGACGATGCGTTTCCGCCCGTCCTTCTTCCCCTTCACCGAGCCCTCCTTCGAGGTTGACATCCAGTGCGACCGCTCCGGTCCGATCGTCAAGTTCGGCGAAGGCACCGACTGGATGGAAATCCTCGGCTGCGGCATGGTCCACCCGAACGTGCTGCGCTATGGCGGGCTCGATCCGGACGAATATCAGGGCTTTGCCTGGGGCATGGGCCTCGACCGTATCGCCATGCTGAAATACGGCATGCCCGACCTGCGCGACTTCTTCAATGCCGATGTCCGCTGGATGAATCACTATGGCTTCCGCCCGCTCGACATGCCGACGCTGTTCGGCGGTCTCAGCGTTTAAGGGAGGATTGGACCTATGAAATTCACGCTTTCCTGGCTGAAGGATCATCTGGAAACGGATGCCACGCTCGATGAGATCTGCATCCGCTTGACTGAGATCGGGCTGGAAGTGGAAGATGTCGACGACAAGGCGGCCTTCAAGCCCTTCGTCATCGCCAAGGTTCTCTCGGCCGAAAAACACCCGCAGGCCGATCGCCTGAAGGTGCTGATGGTCGATATCGGTGAGGGTGCTCCGGTGCAGGTCGTCTGCGGCGCACCGAATGCGCGTGCAGGCCTCGTCGGCGCCTTTGCTGCTCCTGGCACCTATGTTCCCGGCATCGACGTGACGCTGTCGGTCGGCAATATCCGCGGTATCGAAAGCCGCGGCATGATGTGCTCGGAAAAGGAACTGCAGATCTCCGACAATCACGACGGCATCATCGACCTTCCGGAAGATGCGCCCGTGGGCACGAGCTACGCCGCCTATTCCCATCTCGACGATCCGGTCATCGAGATCAACCTGACGCCGAACCGTCCGGACTGCACCTCGATCTATGGCATCGCGCGCGATCTCGCAGCCTCCGGCCTCGGCACGCTGAAGACGCGCCCCGCGCCGTCCTTCGCCGTCGAAGGCGAAACGCCGGTCAAGCTGACGCTCGAGCTCGATGATGCAAAGCTCTGCCCGGGCTTCAGCCTCAGGCTCGTGCGCGGCGTGAAGAATGGTCCGAGCCCGCGCTGGATGCAGCAGCGGCTGCTCGCCATCGGCCTGCGCCCGATCAATGCGCTCGTCGATATCACCAACTACATGACCTTCGATCAAGGCCGGCCGATGCACGTCTTTGACGCCGCCAAGGTCAAGGGCAACCTGACTGTGCGCCGCGCCAAAGAAGGCGAGACGGTATTGGCGCTCGACCAGCGCGAGTACAAGCTCGGCCCGAACAATGTCGTCATCGCCGACGAGGACGGTATTGAATCGATCGGCGGCATCATGGGCGGCGAACATTCCGGCTGTGATGAAAACACCGTTGACGTGCTGATTGAATCCGCTCTCTGGGATCCGATGAACATCGCCAAGTCTGGCCGCGCGCTCGGCATCATCACCGATGCGCGCTAC
Source organism: Rhizobium sp. YAF28 (assembly GCF_052113285.1). Lineage (NCBI taxonomy): Bacteria > Pseudomonadati > Pseudomonadota > Alphaproteobacteria > Hyphomicrobiales > Rhizobiaceae > Rhizobium > Rhizobium sp. YAF28. The sequence continues at coordinate 79,510 of NZ_JBFRCX010000004.1, forward strand.
CGTTTCGAACGCGGCGTCGATCCGGAATACATGGTTCCCGGCCTCGAGCGCACGACGGAACTGGTGCTGGAACTTTGCGGCGGCGCCCCGGCAAAGGCGGAGATCGTCGGCTACAAGGGTTACGAGCCGAAGATCGTCGACTTCCCCTATTCGGAGGTCAAGCGGTTGACCGGCCTCGAGGTCTCGACGGACGAAAGCAACACGATCCTGACCCGTCTCGGCTTCAAGGTTTCCGGCTCCGGCGAACGCGTCTCCGTGGCGGTTCCCTCCTGGCGTCCTGACGTGGACGGCAAGGCCGATCTCGTCGAAGAGGTCATGCGCATCCACGGCGTCGACAACATCAAGCCAGCGCCGCTCGAAAGTCATGCTGCTGTCAACGGTCGCATCCTGACGGTGCTGCAGATCCGCACCCGCTCCGCCAAGCGCGCGCTCGCCTCGCGCGGCATGCTGGAAGCCGTCACCTGGTCTTTTATTCCGGAAGATCAGGCAAAGCTCTTCGGCGGTGGTTCTCCGGCCCTCAAGCTTGCCAATCCGATCGCAGCCGAAATGTCGGACATGCGCCCCTCGCTGCTGCCGGGTCTGCTGACGGCCGCCCAGCGCAATGCCGATAAGGGCTATGGCGATGTGGCGATCTTCGAAGTCTCTGGCACCTACGAAAACGACACGCCGGAAGGCCAGCGGCGCGTCGCCGGCGGCATCCGCCGTGGCACGGCATCGCTTTCCGGCGCCGGCCGCATGTGGTCGAATGCGGCAAAGGGCGGCGGCCAGCCGGTCGATGTCTTCGATGCCAAGGCCGATGCGCTTGCCGTTATCGAAGCCTGCGGCCTGCCGACGGGCAATATCCAGATCGAGCGGGGTGGTCCGGAATGGTATCACCCCGGCCGTTCCGGGACGATCAAGATGGGTCCGAAGGTGATCCTCGGCTATTTCGGCGAGTTCCATCCGACCACGCTTGAAAAGCTTGATGTGTCCGGTGCTCTCTGCGGCTTCGAAGTCTATCTCGATGCCATGACAGAGCCGAAGAAGAAGGCGACCCGCACCAAGCCGGCGCTCGAACTTTCGCCCTTCCAGGTGGTCAAGCGCGACTTCGCATTCGTCGTCGACAAGACGGTGGAAGCCGGCGCCATCATCAAGGCGGCCACCAGCGTCGATCGCAAGCTTATCACTGGCGTCAACGTCTTCGATATTTTCGAAGGTGCCTCGGTTGGCGAGGGTAAGAAATCTGTTGCGATCGAGGTCCAGATCCAGCCGGCCGACCGCACGCTGACCGACGAGGATTTTGAAGCGCTGACGCAGAAGATCGTCGCCAGCGTCGCCAAGTTCACCGGCGGCGTCCTCAGAAGCTGATCCGGCTAACAGAAAGTTTGAGAAGACCGGCGGCGCAAGCTGCCGGTCTTTTATATGTGAAGATGATAGAGCTTGCTGACGATCGTCCAGCGTCCGTCGATCTTCAATAGTGACAGATAGTCGGTGAAGCGCATGCCGGCAAAATCGTCGGTCACTTTCACAGTCGCCGCATCGCCGGAAATATCGATGCTGCCGATGTCCATATAAGGCTGAGTTCCGGGTGGTGCGGCCCCTTCCTCAAGGATTGCCGCGATGAATTCATCGCGCGAGAGCCATTCCACCGCATTCTGATAGTGCCCGATGATCGAGCTCTTCGGGTGAAAGGCTTTCTTCAGGGCTGCTTCATTGGCGAAGGCCATGCCCTCGACATAGAGATGAACCGTCGCTTCGATTGCCTGCCTGTCGGCCATATCGACACCTCGCCTCACATTCTGAAGGAAATGATAGCGGGGTCGTCGGCGAAGGCAAGGCTGGGAGAAGGAGAGCGGCCGGCGCCGGCCGCTCTCCTTGCCGGTATGAGGACAAGTATCAGGCTGCGCGAGACGCTTTCTGGTTCGCGGCAGTCGTTGCAAGCTTCGTCAGAAGCTGGTCGGTCTTGCCTTCTTCCTGCAGCGTCTGATCGAGAAGCGTGACGGCTCCCTTGAAGCCCAGCGTCTGCGCCCAGGTCTTCAGTGTCCCGTAGCGAGCGATTTCATAATGCTCGACGGCCTGAGCCGAGGAGATCAGGCCTGCATCAATCGCGGCAGTACCTTTGAAATCCTCGATGATTTCCTCGCCTTCGGCAATGATGCCCTGGATCGCCTCACAGGTCTTGCCCTGGGCGCGCTTGCCGATGATTTCGAAGACCTGCTGCAGCCGCTCGACATGACCTTCGGTTTCTTCGCGATGCTTCTCGAAACCCGCCTTCAGTTCCTGGGACTGGGCAGCGCGCGCCATCTTCGGCAGGGCGCGCAATATCTGCCGTTCGGCGAAATAGATGTCCTTGAGCGTATCGTAAAACAGATCTTCCAGTGTCTTTTCCTTGGCCATTGTTCCGTTCCTTCGTTAGGGGATTCGCGCCCTTTCGGCGACACTCTTAGAAGCGAATACCGCGCTAATTGTTCCCGGCGCATTTCGGGTGGAACGGCTCCATTTTCCGGGCAATGATGTCTGGAGCAATCGGGGAGGACAGTGCATGAAGAGCCCGGGATCGATGAAGGGACTGGAGGATCTCGGTCGGGTGCGCCTGTCTCGGAACTTCTTCTTCCGCGATTTCCTCCACTCAGAGATCGCCGATTTCTATCGCATCCCGAACATCCCCGACGATCCCGATCTTGCCGTCGAAACGGGCCGGCGTCTCTGCGAGGAATTGCTGGAGCCGTTGGAAGCGACGTTCGGGCGCCTTCATATCCGCTCCGGCTACCGCTCGCCTGCGGTCAATCGCTTCGGCAATGAGAACAACCTGAACTGCTCGACCAATGCCGCCACCGCCGCCCATCATATCTGGGACATGCGCGACTTCGACGGCTGCATGGGAGCGGCCGCCTGCATCGCCGTTCCCTGGGTGGTCGATCGTTATAGTGACGAAAGCAATTGGCAGAGGCTCGCCTGGTGGATCCATGACCACCTACCCTATGCCTCGCTTTGCTTCTTCCCGAAACTATGGGCCTTCAACATCCAGTGGCATGAGCGGCCGAAGCGGGTGATCCAGAGCTATGTGCGCCCGCGCGGCATCCTGACCAAGCCGGGCATGGCCAATTGGGAAGGTGATCATTCCGAATGGTATGAGGGCTTTCCGCAACTCAAAAATTGATGCGGTAGCGGATGTGGCCGTCACTCTTGACGTATGTATCATAGAGCGCGCGGGCCGTCTTGTTCTGCTCGCTCGTATGCCAGTAGAGCCGCGACCAGCCGTTCTTCTTGCAGAGGGCTACGAGGTCGTCCATCAGCGCCCGGCCGACACCCTTGCCGCGCACATTTTCTGATACGAACAGGTCTTCGAGATAGCAGTCCCTACCGCGGATCCATGTGCCTTCATGTGTCAGGCAGAGTGTAAAGCCCACGACTTCGCCGTCGAGTTCCGCCACTCGCATGAAGATTGCCGACGCCGGATCGAAGACCCGGCGCCAGGTGGAATCGGTAATATCGGCATCGACGGTGACCTCGTAGAACGCGAGATAGTCGGCCCAGAGAGCACGCCAGCGCGTCTCGTCTTCGGGTCTCGCATCGCGGATCGTCACGGTCATGCCATCACCTCGTTTCAGGCGCCTACCTCGTCAAGCAGCGCCATTGCCTCGTCGGAGAGCTTGAGCGTTGCCGATTTCACCAGGCTTTCAAGCTGCGAAAGGCTGGTAGCACTGGCGATCGGCGCCGTCACGCCCTTCTTGCGCAAGAGCCAGGCGAGAGAGATTTCCGCCGGCTTGGCGCCCGTCTCGGCCGAAACCTTGTCGAGTGCCGCGAGAATGCGCATGCCCTTGTCGTTGAGATACTGGGCAACGCGGCCTTCGCGGGCCCGGCCCTCCGTATCCGCCTTGCTGCGGTATTTGCCGGACAGGAACCCGGCTGCGAGGCTGAAATAGGTGATGACGCCGATATCGTCCTTCACGCAGAGATCGGCAAGCGGGCCTTCAAAGCTCGAACGCTCATAGAGGTTATATTCCGGCTGCACCGCCTGATAGCGCGGCCGGCCGGCCTTGTCCGCGGCGTCGAAGGAGGCCTGCAGCAGGCTCGCATCATAGTTCGAGCAGCCCACGGAGCGGATCTTGCCCTGTTCGAGCAGCTTGGCATAGGCGCCAAGCGATTCCTCATGCGGCGTATCGGCATCCGGCCAGTGCGACAGATAGAGGTCGATATAATCGGTCTGCAGCCGGCGCAGCGAGTCCTCAACTGCCTTCAGAATATAGTTGGCCTTCAGCGTCTTGCCCTGCCCCATGTCGGAGCCGACCTTGGTGATGATCACGGCCTTGTCGCGGGAGACCTTTCCCTTCTTCAGCCACTTGCCGATGATCTCTTCAGAGTCGCCGCCCTTATTGCCCGGCACCCAGGCGGAATAGACGTCGGCGGTGTCGATCGTGTTGAGACCCGCATCGAAGAAGCCGTCCAGAATATCGAAGGACGTTTTCTCGTCGGCCGTCCAGCCGAAGACATTGCCGCCGAAGACGATCGGCGAGATCGAAAGACCTGTTTTTCCAAGCCGGCGCATTTCCATGGCGCTCTCCCAAAATGCTGAAGTGATTGAAATCTGAAACGGCAGAACGCCGTCCATCGGTAACCTAGCGCGGAGTGTCCTGGAAGGAAACCAAACTTCCGTGATCGGCCGTCGCGCCATTGCGCCGCAAGAGAGGGCTGAATAAGGTGCGCCCGATGGATTTCAGGAGGACCTTTCATGTTGCGTTTCGGTATACTTTCAACGGCCAAGATCGGCCGGGACAATGTCGTTCCCGCCATTCAGGATGCGGAAAACTGCGTTATTACCGCTATTGCCAGCCGTGATTTTGCGCGCGCCCGTGACATGGCGGACCGCTTCTCCGTGCCGCATGCCTTCGGCTCCTACGAGGAAATGCTGGCGTCCGACGTGATCGATGCCGTCTATATTCCGCTGCCGACCTCCCAGCATATCGAATGGTCGATCAAGGCTGCGGATGCCGGCAAGCATGTACTCTGCGAAAAGCCGATTGCGCTGAAGGCCTCCGAGATCGACGATCTCATCGCCGCCCGCAACCGCAACAAGGTCATCATCAGCGAAGCCTTCATGGTCACCTATTCGCCGGTCTGGCGGAAGGTTCGCTCGCTTCTCCAGGATGGCGCGATCGGCGAGCTTCGGCATGTGCAGGGCGCCTTCACCTATTACAACCGCGACCCCGGCAACATGCGCAACATCCCGGCGCTTGGTGGCGGCGGCCTGCCTGACATCGGCGTCTATCCCGTCATCAGCACCCGCTTCTCCACCGGCAAAGAGCCGTCCTGGGTCCAGGCGATCACCGAGCGCGATGCCGAGTTCGGCACCGATATCTATTCCAGCGTGAAGGCCGATTTCGGCGATTTCGAGCTGAGCTTCTATATTTCCACCCAGATGGCCGGCCGCCAGATCATGGTCTTCCACGGCACCGACGGCTATATCGAGGTCAAGTCGCCCTTCAACGCCAATCGCTGGGGCCCTGAGGAGATCGAAGTGACCAATCGTGGTCATAACGAATCCCAGATCATCCGTTTCCAGGACAGCCGCCAGTACAGGTGCCAGGCGGAAGCTTTTGCCCGCGCTGCTGCAGGCGAAAAGGAAGAGATCGTTACGCTGGAAGATTCCAAGCTCAACCAGAAGGTCATCGACGCCATCTACCGCGCCAGCGAGCAGGATGGTTGGGAAGCCGTTTAATTTTTCTCGGCTTTGCCGCGGAAGACGAAGCGGGAATAGCCGAAGAAGCTGAAGAACATCGACGCTGCGGTCGCGAGCACCATCGCGACAAGCGGCTGCAGCGCCGGTAGCGATAGAAGCAGCGCCGAGTAGAGCCCATAATTGACGAGGGCGGCCGTCACGCCGACCGACCCGTAGCGGAAGCCTTCTGCGGCCAGCGACCGGCCTGATCGGTCGAACGTGAAAGTCCGGTTGAAGGCCCATGTCGTCGCCATCGCGAGCGCAATGGCAAACAGCCGGGCGATGAAGGGACCGAGTGGCGTCACGTGCAGGAGCAGCGCAAGCACGCCCGCATCGACGATAAAACCCAGCCCACCGGCGATCGCGAAACGAACGAGCTTCTTCATGCGGCATCCGCTTTCTTGCCATCAAGCGTTATGGCTGAGGTTTTATCCTTTACCGAAACCGGTGCCGCAAGGCTCATATAATGGATGCGCAACTGCTCAGCCCGCGATCGCGCAACGGAATCGAGGATTACACCGGCAGTAAACAGCATGATGGAGATCATCGCCAGTGCCGTCGAAAGCACCCAGGTCGGCATGCGGCTGACGAGGCCGGTTGCAAAATATTCTGCCAGCACCGGCCCCATGAAGCCGAGACTTGCCAGCATGAAGAGGGCGCTGATCGTGCCGAAGAAAGCGAAGGGCCGCGTTTCCTTCATCAGCATGGCAAACATCCAGAGGATCTTGCCGCCGTCGCGGAAGGTCGACAGCTTCGAATGCGAGCCTTCCGGGCGCCTCCCGTAATGCAGTTCCAGTTCACTGACAGGCAATTTCAGCCGCGACGCATGCACCGACATTTCCGTCTCGATCTCGAAGCCGCCGGAAACCGCGGGGAAACTCTTGACGAAACGGCGTGAGAAGGCTCGATAGCCGGAGAAGATGTCGGTGAAGTCAGGCCCGAAGATCGCGCGATAGAGGATGTTGAACAGCCGGTTCCCGAGGGCATGTCCCTGCCGGCCGGCATCGTCATGCACGCCGCGCCGCGTGCCGACCACCATATCGGCCCGTTCCGTCAGCAGCGTCCGCACCAGCTCTTCGGCATCCTCGGGCGCATAGGTCCCGTCGCCGTCGGCGATGATGTAGATGTCGGCATCGATATCGGCGAACATGCGCCGCACCACATGACCCTTGCCCTGGCGCCGCTCGCGCACGACATGCGCGCCGGCGAGCATGGCATGCAACGCCGTGCCATCGGTGGAATTGTTGTCGTAGACATGGATATGCGCATCGGGCAGTGCCGCCCGGAAACCCCTGACGACAGCCCCGATCGTCGCCGCTTCGTTGTAGCAGGGAAGCAGAACGGCAATATCAGGACTTTCGCTGAGCGATCGCGCCATGAGGTTACACTCGTTACAAAGAAACCGCGGCGAATTTACGCCATGCAGCGTTAACAAGCCCCTATAAGAAACGAAAGCTGTCACGTCCCGTGGTTTACACTTTCTTGACAAGCCAAGGCTAAGGTTTGCCCATCACGCAACGACCTGGCTATCATGATGAACGCAGTGCAGCCGATCGCCAAGGCGCAATCCGCATCAGCCAGGACTGGATTCGTCGGCAGTATCCGGCAGATGCTGACGCGTCTCCTGCCATCCGCTCTCATCTACACCGTTATCCTGATCGGCATTATCACCGTCATGAAATATGCCGGAGGTCCGGTCGATTATGTCGGCCCCGATAATGACGACGGCATGCGCTTGGTGGAGGTCAGGGATTTCCTGAACGGGCAGGGCTGGTTCGATCTGATGCAGTATCGGCTCGGTCTGGGGGAAGGCACGCTCATGCACTGGTCGCGGCTGATCGACCTGCCGATCGCTGCGCTCATTCGCTTCTTCGGCCTCCTCCTCGGCCATGATGCTGCGGAAGCTGCTGCACTCGTGGTCTGGCCCCTGTCGCTCGTTTTTCCTGCCATGCTTGCCATGGGCCTTGCCGGCCGTCGTGTCGGCGGCCTTGCCGGCATGCACCTGTCTTTCTGCTTTGCCGGCATGGCGATCTATACTGGCAATCGTTTTGCGCCCGGCGCCATCGATCATCACAATGCCCAGCTCGCGCTCGTCGCGACCATGGTGGCGATGCTCTTCGATGAAAAACAGCGCGCCTGGAACTACGCCGTCGCTGGCGTGTCAGCCGCATTGGCGATTGCGATCGGTGCGGAAACCACGCCCTTCGTTGCCATCTATTGCTTGGTCGTGGCATTTCTCTGGGTCTGGGAAGGCGAGCCGTTCGCCGCCGCCACCAGGGCTTTCGGCCTTAGCCTCGCTGTTGCGATCAGCATCCTCTTCTTTGCAACGGTGCCGCCACAGCACTATTCGGCGGTGACTTGCGACAATCTCTCGCTCGGCTTCTACAGCCTGGCGACGATTGGCGGTGGCATGCTGCTTGCCTCCGCGATCTTTGCCAGCCGTCTCGGCCGCGGCTTGCGTTTCGCAGTGCTTGCGGCGGTCGGTGCCGCCGTTTTCGGTTCGGTTATGGTCATTGCGCCTGAATGCCTGCGCAATCCGCTTGCCGATCTCGATCCTATGCTGGTCGAGCTCTGGCTGCGCAATGTCTCGGAAGCGCAATCCATTCTCGCGCTCAGCCGGACAGATCCCTTTTCCATCGGCGCATTCTATGCGCCTGGCCTGCTCGCGATCGCCGTCTGCATTTTCCGCTCCGTGCAGGGCGATCGCGTGCAGGTCCATCTCGTCCTTCTGGCGCTCTTGAGCGTCAGCTGGGCCGTCGCACTGGTCCAGGTCCGTGGAGCCGTCTTCTCAAACCTCCTGTCCATCCTGCCGCTTGCCTTGCTGATCATCGATGTGCGCCGCATGTCGAACGGCGACAGCGAAAATGCCGCAGCTGCCCTCGTCTATATCGTGACGGTTCTCGCAAGTGTGCCGGCGGTATGGGCCGTCGGCGGCGCGCTCGTCGAGATGCAGGTCAACAAGACAAAGAATGCAGACGAGGCAGAGGGCCCTTCATGTTCCTCCAGGCAGGCACTCGCGCCGCTCGGCGTCCTGCCTGCCGGTCTCGTCTCGGCGCCGTCGGAGATGGGTGTGCCAATCCTGCGCTACACCGCCAACCGTGTTTTGTCGGCGCCCTATCATCGCAACCAGGGCGGCATGCTGACCGAGATGCATATCGGTCTGGCCGAGCCGCAGGAAGCAGAGGCATTTCTGAAGGGAGCGGGCGTCACTGTGCTTGCCTTCTGCCCGGATGATCTGCAGACAAGTGAAATCGCCAGATTGAAGCCCGACGGGCTCTATGCGCAGCTGGGGAAGGGCAGTATCCCTGCGTATCTCGACCCGTTGCCAAAAGCTGCGGGCAGCGGCGTCCAGTTCTTCCGTTACCGGCCGGCGTCGGACTGACGTCCTGTCTTTCAGGAGTGGACGAGCACAGCCCGCAGGCGATCGGTGGTAAAGAGGCCGCCGAGATAAAGCAGCAGGCCGGCATTGTAACCGATGATCGTGTAGAAAAGCGCCAGGAATGAAACCGCACCGCCCGAGACAATCGCGGCGATGGCAAAGGTTACGGCGATCAGCATGGCGACGATTGCAATGACGCCGGCTGAGCGCATAAGGCCAGCGGTGAGGCCCAGGGTGGTTGCTGTCAGGATGATCATGTCGTCACCTCTTCTTCAGGTCGTTTGCGAGGAGCCTAGGGGCCCTCCGCTAACAAAAGTTTATTGGCCACCCTTAATGAAAGCTGCAATTGCAGCCATGGTTACGGATGCGTTCACCTGACGGCATTTCCTCCGGCTTGCGCCGGGCATGCGTTTCGATATAAGTCAACTCTGTTACAGGCTGAAAAGTTCCGTTACTTTCTCATTTACGTAAACGGAACTCCCCCTCAACGGCAACGACGTAGAGCGAAGCAGCATCACGCTGACTATTCGATCGGCGCCTGATCGACTGGTTGTTCGGAAAGAGGGCGAGCCGATACCTATAATGGTTGAACATAGCGACGATGAAAGAAGCGATCCCTCCCGCGCCTTCCATCGGCGGGGAATACTCACTGTCACCAGCATGCTCATTTTTCGGGTCGGTGTTCGCCACTCCCTACGAACGTGAATGATACTAAGATTTTTTTTGGAGTAGCGATATCCCTATTTCTTGGGTCTCCCACCGATTTTTGTATAAAAATTCGCCCTTCTCCTACCCCGACCTTTCCGTTTAGGGGCGATCAAAATAGAAAGGGGGGATGAGCAATGTCTTTGACGGCGATTCGCCTACTAACCTTGCGGAATATTCGGTCTCGGAGCTCTCCGGTTCCATCAAGCGGACCGTCGAGACGGCCTTCGATCAGGTGCGTGTACGCGGCGAGATTTCGGGTTACCGCGGCCCGCATTCCTCGGGCCACGCTTACTTCTCGCTGAAGGACGACCGCGCGCGTATCGATGCAGTCATCTGGAAAGGCACTTTTTCTCGCCTGAAGTTCCGCCCGGAAGAGGGCATGGAGGTGATCGCGACCGGCAAGGTCACGACCTTCCCCGGCTCATCCAAATACCAGATCGTCATCGAGACGCTGGAGCCTGCCGGCGCCGGCGCATTGATGGCGCTGATCGAGGAGCGCAAGCGTAGGTTGGGCGCCGAGGGCCTTTTCGATCCCTCACGCAAGAAGCGCCTGCCTTTCATGCCTAAGGTAATCGGCGTCGTGACCTCGCCGACGGGCGCCGTCATCCGCGATATCCTGCATCGTATCTCCGATCGTTTCCCCGTCCATGTCATCGTCTGGCCGGTCAAGGTTCAGGGCGAAGGCTCTGGCGAGGAGGTGGCAAACGCTATCAACGGCTTCAACGCCCTGGAGCCTGGCGGCGATGTTCCACGCCCAGATGTGCTGATCGTCGCCCGCGGCGGCGGCAGTCTCGAAGATCTCTGGAGCTTCAACGACGAAATCGTCGTGCGGGCCGCAGCCGATAGCCGGATTCCGTTGATCTCGGCTGTCGGCCACGAGACCGACTGGACGCTGATCGATTACGCCGCCGATGTCCGCGCCCCGACACCGACCGGTGCTGCCGAAATGGCCGTGCCCGTCAAGGCCGAGCTTGAAGCCCAGGGTGCAGGTCTCACTGCCCGCCTGCAGGGCTGCATGAGCCGACAGATGGATCAGCGACGCCAGTCCGTCCGTGCTCTGATGCGCGCCCTGCCGTCACTCGATCAGCTTCTGGCGCTGCCCCGCCGCCGCTTCGATGAGGCGGCCACTGGCCTTGGCCGCGGGCTGGAGCTCAACACCATCAACAAGCGCCGCGGTTTCGAGCGTGTCGCCTCACATCTGCGGCCGGACGTGCTGTCCAACCGCATCACAGAGCGTCGGCAGCTCCTGAACGAACGTATGGCCCGGGCCGAACGCACCGTCGAGCGCCTGCTAGACCGCTCGAAGTCTCGCATCGAACGCGCAGAGGCCATCCTCGCCTCGCTTCCGGCCCGGCTGAAGACACAGACCGACCGCGGTCGTGAGCGCCTCGGCAACCTCTCGCGTCATGCCGATACGGCAATCCGCCATCAGCTGACGCGTGCCCGCGCCGAGCTTTCCGCGCAGGACCGCGTTCTTCAGTCTCTCTCCTACAAGAACGTGCTGAAGCGCGGCTATGCCGTCATCCGCGATGAGGATAACAGGCCGGTCTCGCAGGCATCAGCACTCTCTGCCGGCCTGGGCATCGCCATTGAGTTCGCCGACGGCCGCGTCGGCGCCATGACGACGGAAGGCGGCGCTGCTCCATCAGGAGCCAGGAAGCGCACGGTCAGGGCCGGCGAGCCACCGAAGCAGGGAAGCCTGTTCTAGCAATGCACATTCTGCTGGTTCTCGCCCATCCGCTGCCAGAAAGCTTTGCCGCTTCTGTGGCGCGGACAGCCCGCGAGGCACTCGAAGCCTCCGGCCATACTGTCGATCTTCTGGATCTCTATGAAGAGGATTTTGACCCGCGGCTGTCCAAGGCAGAGCGGGGCGGCTATTTCGATGTGCCTTACGATACGTCCGCCGTCGCCGGTATCGTTGCACGGCTGAAAGCGGCTGACGGTCTCATTCTGGTTTTTCCGCAGTGGTGGTTCAACTTCCCGGCCATATTGAAGGGTTTCATCGATCGCGTCTTTGCGCCGGGCGTCGCCTTCACCCATGATGCTGCCGGCGGCCGTATCGTGCCGCGGCTCACCAATATCAAGCTGCTCTACGCGCTGACGACAACTGGTTCGCCCTGGTGGCTGGTGCATGTCTACATGGGCAATCCCGTCTGTCGCCTGCTGAAGCGCGGCATCGCCAATTTCTGCGCCAAGCGGTTGAAGTTCCGGATGCTGAGCCTGCACGACATGGACCGCGCGACGGATGCCAGGCGCAAGGCGTATCTGGAGCGCGTCCGCAAGGCGCTCGCCGCCGTCTGATTATTCGAAATCCGACAGGAATTTTTTGAGCAGCCGGTCGAGCTCGGCTTTGTCGTCGGCCGTCAGGTTGCGCGTCAGCCGTTGCTGGTTTGCGACATGCGCGCCGACCGCTTCTTCCACCGTTGCCAGACCCTTCTCGGTCAGCGCAATCAGCACGCTGCGCCGGTCTTCGGGGTTAAACAGGCGCTCCACGAAGCCGGCCTTTTCCAGCTGGTCGATCCGGTTCGTCATCGTGCCGGAACTCACCATCGTCATGCCGAGCAGCTCTCCGGGCGACAGCCGGTAGGGCGCGCCGGAGCGGCGAAGCGTGGCCAGCACATCGAAAGCGGAGGAGGAGAGGCCGTGCTTGAGCAGAACCGCTTCTACTTCGCGGCCGATATGCGTCGTCAGCCGCTTCAGCCGGCCGAAGATCCCCATGGGTTCGACATCCAGCTCCGGCCGCTCGCGCCGCCATTGCGCCAGGATCATGTCGACGTGATCTGATTTCTCCTTATCCATGCTGCATCGATATCAGAAGGTATCTTGACGTCAAGATAAAACACGTTATTCTGAATTTATCTTGAAGTAGAGATTCTTGAGATGAAGACAAATACTCGATACGTCGCCGATGTGTTGATGACTGCGATTGCGCCCGCCATCTGGGGCAGCACCTATTTCGTCACTACATCCTTCCTGCCGCAGGGCTACCCGCTGACGGTCGCGATGCTACGGGCGCTGCCGGCAGGGCTGTTTCTGCTGCTGATTGTCCGGAAATTGCCGACGGGCATCTGGTGGGGCCGCGCCTTCATTCTTGGCGCACTGAACTTCTCGTTCTTCTGGGCGATGCTCTTCGTTTCGGCCTATCGCCTGCCGGGCGGTGTGGCCGCAACGGTCGGCGCCGTACAGCCCCTGATCGTCATTGCGCTCTCGCGTCTCTTTCTCGGCAAGCCGATCCGCTTCATTGCCGTTATTGCCGGCTTGATCGGCATGGCGGGTGTGGCACTTCTGGTGCTGACCCCGAAGGCGACTCTCGATCCCGTTGGTGTTACCGCAGGTCTCGCCGGCGCGGTCTCCATGGCCTTCGGCACGGTGCTGACCCGCCATTGGCAGCCGCCGGTATCCAGCCTTATCTTTACGTCCTGGCAATTGACCGCAGGCGGCATTCTGCTCGTGCCAGTGGCCATCTTCCTGGAACCGGCGCTTCCTGTGCCGACGACAGCCAATATCCTCGGCATTGCCTATCTTGGCCTCGTTGGTGCTGCCTTCACCTATCTGCTGTGGTTCCGCGGCCTCTCGCGCATAGAGCCATCGGCCGCAGCGTCGCTCGGCTTCTTGAGCCCCGTTGTCGCGACCCTGCTCGGTTGGCTGGCGCTCGACCAGAGCCTGACACCAACCCAGCTTTCCGGCTTTGCCATGGTGCTGGTCAGCGTCTGGCTCAGCCAGCGCAGCCTGATGCCGAAGGCGGCCGTTGTTACGCCCACTCGCCCTGTCGCATTACCGGCACCCGCGAGCCATCAGGCTTGATGCCGTCAATATCGACCTTGTCGGAGCCGATCATCCAGTCGATATGAATCAGGCTGGAATTGCCACCCTGCGCCTTGATCTGCTCCTGGCTCAGCGAAGCGCCGTCGAGGAAGCATTTCGAATAGCACTGGCCGAGTGCGATATGGCAGGAGGCATTCTCGTCGAACAGCGTGTTGTAGAAAAGGATGCCGCTTGCCGAGATCGGCGAGGAATGCGGCACCAGCGCAACTTCACCCAGCCGACGCGCGCCTTCATCCGTATCAAGCACCTTGTTCAACACTTCCTCGCCGCGCGAGGCCTTGGCCTCGATGATACGGCCGCCTTCGAAGTGAACCCGGATATTGTCGATCAGCGTGCCCTGATGTGAGAGCGGTTTGGTGCTGGACACATGGCCTTCCACGCGCAGTGCATGCGGCGTGGTGAAGACTTCCTCGGTCGGGATGTTCGGATTGCAGGTAATGCCGTTCTTCGCCGTCGAGGCGCCGCCATGCCATTCATGGCCGTCGGCAAGGCCGACGGTCAGATCCGTGCCCGGCCCGGTGAAATGCAGCGAGGCGAAACGCTCTCCGTTCAGCCAGGACGAGCGCTTGCGCAGGTTGGCATTGTGCTCGGACCAGGCGGCGATCGGATCAGGCACATCGACGCGCGATGCCGCAAAGATCGCCTTGGCGAGTTTGGCAACGGCGATCGCTTCCGGATCGTCGGGGAAGACGACCTTCGCCCAAGAAGGGTTGGGATAGGAGACGATGTTCCAGTTGATGTCGAAGTTGGAGATCTTCTCCAGCGCCGGCTTATAGGCCGTGGAATTGGCGCGATTGGCGCGGCCGACCTTGCTGGGATCCTGCTCAGAAAGCAACATCGGATTGTCGCCAGCAATGGCGAGGCGGGCGGCACCCTTTTCGTAGGCTTTCGCCATGCCGTCATAAAGCCAGCCGGAAGCCCGATCGAAGCTTTCGTCGCTGCCATACTGGTAGCGGGCAAGCGTCGTCTCCTCGTCGGAATAGAAGGTCGAAACCAAGCCAGCGCCTGAGAGATAGGCGTGTTTGGTGATCAATCGCACCAGCGGCAGCGCCACGACGGGTGCAGTAATGACGAGATCCTGCCCTTGCTGAAGCTGCAGGCCAACCTTGATGGCGACTTCCGCAAGTTTCTCGAGTTTGCCGGGATCGACGGAGCTGTGGCTCTGGGGCATAAACATCATGGGTCAACCTGCCTTCTGATATCTGCGACGGGAGGTGAAAGACTTAGACCCCTTTACGGCGAAAATGAAGCGCGCCGAATCCGATTTGAAGGCGGCCGGATGCATGCCGGCCGCTTGTGCGTGCGCGTCAAGCAGCGGCGGGCAGCCTGAGCAGGATCGAGTCATGCTTCTCGAGGAATTCCATCAGGCGCTGCGGATAGTCTTTGCCAACGGCGCCCCGGACGCTTGCCCGCTCCGACAGCGCCTTGCGCCAGCGATTGACCCGCTCGAGCCCGTCAAAGATGGGGCTGTCGCCGAGTGTATCGAACAGATCGAAGTACCGAAATATCGGCCCAAAGACCGCGTCGACGAGGCTGAAGTTAGCCCCGGCGAAATAGGGTCCCTCCGACAGCGCGCCCTCGATCGTCGCGAATTTGGCGACAAGCGCCTTGTGCTTGGCTTCCAGTTGCGCGGCATCCTGCGCCATCTCATAACCCCAGAGATCGGAAAGCACGGAAGAGCCGAATTCCATCCATCCGCGGTGGCGAGCGCGGGTCAGCGCGTCGGTGGGATGCAGGGCAGCACCCGCCTGCGTTTCCTCCAGATATTCGCAGATGACGCTGCTTTCGAATAACACCTCTTCGCGGCCATCGTCCTCATGTATCCGGAGCAGCGGCACCTTGCCGAGGGGTGAGATTTTCAGGAACCAATCCGGCTTGTCGGCAAGATCGATGTTGATGCACTCGAATGGCACGCCCTTTTCAAGGAGTGCGATCGCTGCGCGCTGCACGTAGGGGCAGAGGTGATGACTGATGAGGGTGAGCCTGCTCATGAAAGTCTCCTGGTGGTTTGCAAGGATCGGCCGGTTTAATATGAATGCAGATGCATCTAATAACGCTTGCGATGAGATTCAAGATAGATGTAGTTGCATTTATGTCTGAGAATATGAAGAAGCCGAGCGAAGCCGTCGTCTCAGCCTGGACGCGCCTCATGCGCGCCCGCGAGCGACTGCTTGGCATGATCGAAGCTGATCTGAAGGCGGCCGGCATGCCGCCGCTTGCCTGGTACGATGTGCTTTGGGAATTGGCACGCTCGCAATCAGGAAAGCTGCGCCCCTATGAGATCGAGGAGCGGACATTGTTGGCGCAGTATAATCTTTCCCGCCTGATCGACCGGCTTGAAAGAGAGGGCTTGGTCGGCCGCGAGATCTTCGCACAGGATGGGCGCGGCCGCTGGGTGGTGATCACTGATGCCGGCCGGCAGCTTCGGGAGCGCATGTGGACCGTCTATGGCAAAGCGATCGAAACTCATATCGGCTGCAAGCTTGCCGAAGGCGAGGCGAAGACGATTGCCGGCCTGCTGGACCGCTTCCTCTGATCAGGCGATCAGCGGCGATGCGGCGGCCTTCAGTGCCTTCAACGCTTCCTTCGGATCGAGCCGCACCTGCAGCCCGCGTTGCCCGCCATTGATATAGACGAGCGGTTCGGCAAGGGCGGCTTCCTCGATCGCTGTCGGCACGATCTTTTTCTGCCCGAACGGGCTGATGCCGCCGACATGGTAGCCCGTCAGCCGCTCGGCGTCGGCCGGTTTCATCATATTGGCCGATTTGCCATGAAAGGCGCTCGCGAGTTTCTTCATGCTGACCTCGCGGTCGGAGGGCACGACCACGCAGACCGGTTTTCCGTCCACCTCCGCCATCAGCGTCTTCAACACGCGATGCGGCTCCTCGCCCAGCGCTTCGGCCGCCTGCAGCCCGACTCGCTCGGCGTTTGGATCATAGTCATAGGCATGAACCGTAAAGGTGACGCCGGCCTGCGTGAGAACCTGGGTGGCACGGGTGGTCTTGGACATGGCTCAGCCCTCGAATGTCCGCGCGTAAATCTCCGGCTTGAAGCCGATCAGCAGCTTGCCGCCGGTTTCCAGTACCGGTCGCTTGATCATCGATGGCTGGTCGAGCATCAGGGCGATCGCCCTTTCGCGGTCGAGATTTTCGCGCGCGGCGTCAGGCAGATTGCGGAAGGTCGTGCCGGCGCGATTCAGCACCGTTTCCCAGCCTGTCTCGTCGATCCATCGTTCCAGATGCGCCCGGTCGATGCCGACGGCCTTGTAATCGTGAAAGTCGTAGGCGACGCCGTGTTCGTCCAGCCAGTTGCGGGCCTTCTTCATCGTGTCGCAGTTCTTGATACCGTAGATGGTGATGGCCATGCCGGTTCGATCTCCCTATTTCTCAGGGGAGATATCACCCTGGATGAAAGCTGCAAACGCCGTCTGGCCCTTATCCCTCGAGCTCTTCGATGAGTGCTGGCAGGTCGGCCACGGTCTCGATGACGTAGTCGGCGCCGGCAGCAATCAGCTTCTCGCCGATCCGCTTGTGCAACTCGGCTCGCGCCTCCGGCGAAAGTGCATCCACCTCTTCAGGCGTCAGACCCGCCTCATTGCCGGAGAGCGTCACGCCAACGGTAACGCAGCCTGCGGCGGCACCCTCGGCAATGCCGGGTTCGGTATCATCGACCTTCAGGACGGCAGAGGCCGGATAGACCATCAGGTCGAGGAAGCATTTGTACATGCCGATCGGCGTCGGCCGGCCAAGCGGCAGATCGTCGGCACAGATCAGATTATCGGGTGCATAACCCTGTTCAGCGGCAAGCGGCAGCACGCGCTCCATAATCGAGCGCGTATAGCCTGTCGTCGAGCCGATCTTCATCTGCCGTTCGCGCAGGTATTCGATCGTCTTGATCGCACCGGGCACCAGCGCGCAGTAATCGGTCACGACAGCTTCGTTGAGCGGCACGAAGAGGTCGTAAACGCGGTCGATGGCCGCCTCGTCCGGAAGCGCGCCTTGTGCCGCCTGCCAGCGGGCGGCGATATGCGGTTCGGCCAACATCGCTGCGATATGCGCACGCTTCGGGAGCCCCATCGGCTTGCGTGCGTCGGCAATCGTCACCTCGACGCCGAACTTGCCGAAGGTGTCTACAAAGGCGCCCATCGGTGCGAAGGAGCCGAAATCGATGACCGTGCCGGCCCAGTCGAAGACCACTGCCTTGAATTGCGTCATGCTGCGCTCCCGTAAAGATCTTCGATGGTTTCCTCGCCGATACCGAAGGCGGTCGAGGCACCGCAGCCTGCCGTCACCACGACGATGCGCAGCGCATCGGAAGGCTTGTCGGTGAACCGCCAGCGGTCCGGGGCGGAGGCATAGGTGCCAATCCAGCGTTCGGTGATGAAGCGACCAGGCAGGTTGAGCACGGCATCCATCTCGTCGAGGGTCAGCCGGTCAACCCGCTCCAGCCCAAAGGGATCGGGCGTTTCGGAGTAATGGTGGCTGTCGCCGACGATCAGCGATCCGTCTTCCGACTGCGTAATGATCAGGTGGATGCCGTTCTCGCGCTCCGGCTTGAATTCCCGGTCAAGCCGCGCCTTCAGGGCGGTCGCCTCAGGCAATTCGGCATAACCGAGATAACGCCCGAGACCGAGATCAGACATGACGGCGGTGCTGAGCGAGACCCGTTGCGCCGGCACGACACGCATCATCTGCAGCTTGCAGCGTGTCACGTTATATGCAGCGATCCGATCCGCAAACAGGCTCTTGAAATCGTCGCCGGGGCAAACAGCCACCGTCTCCGCCTCGATCAGGCCGGTTGACGTCTCGATCCGGGGCGGCTCGACGGCGCTCACTGCTGTCGAGCGGCGGAACTCAATGCCATATTTGACTTCGAGATAGCGGGCGAGCAGCGGAACGGCCGTGCGGGATTCGACCCGCAGTTCATGTGGGCTATAGAGTGTGAAGCGCCCCGCCTCCGGCCGCAGTGCCGGCACAAGCCGCCGCGCCTCCTCGATCGTCAGCCTTTCGCAGCCTTCGCCCATCTCTGTGCGCAGGAAGGCGTCGATCACGGCTTCGGATTCGTCGAGCCTTGCGGCAAGGAGCAGCCCGCGCTGCAGGACGTCGATGCCGGCGTCGTCGACAATCTCGGCCCAGATATCGCGGGCCTGGCGTGCCTTATTCCAGCAGTCGCCGGCCTGCTGGCCGGTCACCGTCACAAAGCCGAAATTGCGCACCGAGGCGCCATTTGCCTGTGCGTCGCGGTCGATAACGACGACCCGTTTGCCGCGCTTTGCCGCCGCCAGCGCATGCGCCAGCCCGACAATTCCCGCGCCGACGATCGCAATGTCGTAATGCGGCATAAAAGCTCCTTCGCAACATGTCTGCAACGGCTTGGCGGATTTTCTTGAAGCCTGTGTGACAGTTGCGCGGAGCCTTACATCCGCGTGTGGAAAAGAACGCTGGTTCAGTCTTCCAGCGTGCCGGCCTTTCGCGTTGCCTTGCTCGGCTTGTCGGCGGCAATCTTTATCAGGTCGCCGCGCCGGCGCACCAGCCGGTCGGAAGTGCGGGTCAGCAGCAGTCCGTCCTGCGGCGCCCGGATGTCGATATCGCCCTCGGTAAAACCGGGCCGGGTGACGATCGTCGCCAGAAGCTCTCCTTCCGAGACACGCTCGCCGATATTGCGGTGGAAGAGCACGGTACCGCCCTGCGGCGCACGCACGATCTCGACATTGTCGAGCGGCACGGCTGGTCCGGAGAAGGGTTTGTCTCCGGCTGCCCCGCCGTTGACAACACCGCGCCCGATCAGGAACTGCAGCAGGCCTTCGGCGTCTTTCTCGGCCATATCGGGATAGACGTCGCGGCGGCCGCGCAGTTCCACCGTCACCGAAAGCTTGCCCGGAAGCTTGGCCTTACGCTCGCCCGGCACCTCATATTTCCAGGCAAAACCGACCGCTTCTTCGAAGGCGGAGCTTTCGCCATCCGAAAGCAGCACCGCTTCCATGTCGAGCGCATTGGCAAGGTCCGCTGCCTCCGGCCAGAAGGCTTCGTCGATATAGGCATATTGCAGCGATTCATCATCGCAATGCAGATCGAGCACCAGATCGGCCCCGAGCGCCATATGAATCAGCTCTCGCTTCAATCGATCCGTAGCCGGATAATCATCAAGGCCGCCAAGCAATTCCTCCCGGTCGCGAACCGAGATCAGCGGAAAGTCCCGATTGAAATTGGTCCGCGATCCCAAATCGAAACGGCCCTGCAACTCGCCGAAATGAGATTGCGCCGCGCCGATCGGATTTGCCTGCGGCACGAGCGTGATATCGCCGGCGATCCATCCTTCGCTTTCTGATTGCCTGAGTTGAAGGCAGAGAAAATGCGCCAGCGCGGTTCCCGGCAGTTCATTGGAATGCAATGCGGCCTGGATATAGACCTTAGGCGCCGCCGGATTGCTTCCCCTGAAGCGCATGACCGGCAACCGCCATTCGATGCCGGGCGTATCGCCGGGGATGATGATCTCTGAAACGTCCACTGTCTTGCTCCGCATGTGCATATTGAGTGGGGAGTTTTATGCGAATCCCCACCCGCGGTGCAAGCGCAGCTCAGCCGAGCAGAGGCCAGCGGTTGATGACGTGATGCTCGCTCTTC
The DNA here is from genome assembly GCF_052113285.1 of Rhizobium sp. YAF28. Taxonomy (NCBI): domain Bacteria; kingdom Pseudomonadati; phylum Pseudomonadota; class Alphaproteobacteria; order Hyphomicrobiales; family Rhizobiaceae; genus Rhizobium; species Rhizobium sp. YAF28. The sequence goes on from NZ_JBFRCX010000004.1 coordinate 99,743, forward strand.
CCGTAGATGCTGTGGATCAACAGGAACTCCCGGATCGTCCACCGGAGAGGTCGGTCAAGCTTTTCAGGCAGAACGGTCTTGCGATCATAGAGCAGCGTCATGTGCGGCGTCAGATGGCCGCCGACATTATAGGGCAGTCCGGCCTCGAACAGACCGTCTTGAATTTGCCGCCTAAGGTCCATCAGCGCCCCGTTTTCTTGTCTGCTGCAGACGACGAAGGCTTGTGACTGGCCCGGATGGCGGAAGCTCATAACTTCGTCGAGCACAAGTTCGAAGGGTTCAGCACGGACTGCGGCGGCGATCTGTTCCGCGCCGAATACGATATCATCCGGTAGCCGACGGTAAGAGCCGATGCCGTTGAGCGTGACATGGAGCACGGGGCTGGGGCGCGAAGGACCAGTCAGAAAATGGGCATCGCGGTAGAATTGCGCGACCTCCAGTGCTCCGGATGTCACTTCGGGGGTCGGTCGAACTGCGAAGAAGATCGTGTGGTGAGGCTTCCCGACAGGGCTTGATTTCCGGGGATCAGCGCCATTCGGATCGAGTGGAAAATGAGGCATTTGAACTACGGACTACATCGCCCGCCTCCTTGTTAACCAAGGAGGAGCCTATCAGTATTGGCTATTATGTCAAGAACAAAACGCGAACGGAAACGGCTGCCGATGGGCAGCCGTTTGCTGGCGTCTGTATAAGGGGCAAAGCTCACGCTCCTTAAGCGGCGTCTTTGACGGGCTCAACAGCCTTCTTGGAAGACTTGGCGCGGGCTGCCTTCGGCGGTGCGAGACGAAGAACATCGTCTGCCAGCAAGCGGGCATTGTCTTGCGCCTTGTCGAGATTGCTGACACGGGCAGGGTCCATCGTGTAGAGGCTGCCGCCGGAAACGAACATGTCCCGATAGGCGGCACGCTCGATCAGCGCCGTGTCGATGACATTGACCTGCTGCTTTGCGAGCAGACCCTTGACCGCCAGCAATGCACGCGTGGTGATGATCGAACTGATGCGCGTCAGCACGACCGAATGCGGGATGCGGATATCATGCTGGGCAGCAAGCTGCTTCATGATCTCAAGCACCTGGGCGCCGCCGACCGCGTCCATGGCGCAGCCCTGCACCGGAACCATTACATGATCGGAAAAGCCGATGGCCTTCGCCATCAGCGGGCTCAGACCGGCCGGCAAGTCGATGATGATATAACCACCGCGCTTCTTGAGGTCCTTGATCTGCTGTTCGATAGTATCTTCGCTGACACCGGAGATGACGGCGAATTCGGCTGCGTCGCCGGTCAGACGGTGCCAGCGGCCGGCCCACTGCTGGGGATCGGCATCCAGAACGGAAACGCGATGGCCACGGCGAGCCAGTTCTGTGGCAAGAACAAGAGCGACCGTTGTCTTGCCGGCCCCTCCTTTCGTATTCGCAAATGTAATGATTGGCATCGATTACCTCGGGTTGATGAGTTGGCGGCAGTCATCCCTGGGAGAGACGCGTCTCGGGCTTTAAGGAACAGCGACTTTCACAGTGATGAGATGAAAAGGTCAAACAGCAACCTTGCGTGGCGCTGTTTAGCCATGCTGTCTGAGGTTGATTTTTTTGGGTGCAATCATTGAGGGGCGGGCAATAGGTCAGCCGCGCCTCCAGCCTGCCAAAAAGACCGTCAGCGATGGTGAAGTCCGTCGCCGTCGGTAGTGTGGCCCTCGCGTCGGGTGTGACACGGCGTAACAGCGCGGATTGAACGACGGCGCTTCAAGCGTCGCGAGGCGACCTGCGGGGCGTCAGTCGCGCGATATGGATAGCCCCCCGAGAAGCGGAGCGTACGCGGCGAGCCTGCCTGATACGAACTCCGTGAAGAGCCGCACGCGCTTCGTCTTGCGTGTCTCCCCCTGTGTGAGAAGGAAGAGCGTTCCGTACATGTGCAGGTCGGTACCCGGCACCCTCACCAGTAGCGGGTCGGCATCTCCGACGAAGCACGGCAGCGTCGTGATCCCGAGCCCTTGCCGCACCGCGACGATCTGCGCCTCACCGTCCGTGACCCTGAACGGAACCTCGGCGGTGCGAACCTCACCCTCGTGGGCCCAGTCCGGGATTCCATGAATGCTTATGACGATCCACCGGATGGGATCAGGCGCGCCCGCACGCCACGCGGCTAGCAGATCGCGGGACATATAGATACCGCCGAATATATCCGGTCCCTTCAGGCCATGGAGATTGAGCGGCAGAGTTTTGCGGTCGTAGACGACGCGGATCGCGACGTCGGCTTCTCGGTTGGTCAGATTTACCAGCTCGCCGGACGACAAGATTTCCATCTCGATGTCCGGATACAGACGCGCGAAATCGGAGAAGTCCGGCATGAGCAGGTGTGTCGCGAGGGGCGGTGCCAGTGTCACGCGCAGAAGCCCACGCACGCTCTGGTCGCGGCCAAAGACGCGCGTCTCCAACTGGTGCGACGACGCCTCCATCTGGTCAGCGAGCTCGAGGACCTCCTCCCCTGCAGCCGTCAGGCGGTAGCCCGAAGGCAGCTTTTCGAACATCTGGGCTCCGAGCCGTTCCTCCAGTTGGGCGACGCGCCGCAGCACGGTCGAGTGGTTCACCCCGAGGCGCTCGGCGGCGGCCCGCACCGAGCCTCCGCGCGCGACGGCAAGAAAGTAGCGAACGTCATCCCAGTCGATCATGGTGCAATCCAGCACCGCTCGGGTGCGCCTTCCAAAGCCCGTGTCCAATACGTCGAACAGCATCTCCTATGTGAGTAGCACGGGCGGTCATCATAGCCCATGCCGACAAGCGGGGCGCAATTCCGAACGGCGGACACCGATATGCGGGCTGGCGTCAGTCATCCAGCCGGATCGATTTCGCACCACCGATATGCGCGCTTCCGCACTCAACGCCCGACGCCCGCAGACCCATTTCGAGGGTCTCGGGGGGTCTCCCCGAAGGACCAAATACGGAGTCTGAAAGGAAAAGTCATGGGAAAGCTTGAGGGTAAGGTTGCAGTCATCACGGGTGGATCGAGCGGCATGGCGCTGGCGAGCGCCAAGCGGTTCGTTGAAGAAGGCGCCTATGTTTTCATCACGGGCCGGAGACAGGAGTCGCTGGACGAGGCCGTCAAGCTGATCGGCCGGAACGTGACCGGCGTGCGCGGCGACGCGTCCAATCTTGACGACCTCGACCGTCTGTTCGACACGGTCAAGCGGGAAAAGGGCAGGATCGACGTCCTGTACGCGAGCGCCGGCATGGGCGAAGCCGTCCCACTGGGCGAGATTACCGAGCAGCATTTCGATGCGGCCTTCGGCCTGAATACGCGCGGCACGCTGTTTACGGTTCAGAAGGCCTTGCCGCTGTTCAACGATGGCGGATCGATCTTCATGACCGGGTCAGTTGCTTCGGTGAAAGGTTTTCCTGGTTACGGCGTGTATTCGGCGAGCAAAGCGGCGTTGCGCTCATTCGCACGCACTTGGCTCAACGAACTGAAGGGCAGGAATATCCGGGTGAACGTGCTGAGCCCGGGGCCGATCGCCACACCGATGCAGGACCAAGTTCTCACAGAGGAGGCGAAGCAGATGTTCGAATCTCTGATCCCGCGGGGAAAGATGGGTCGTCCTGAGGAAATTGCGGCGGTCGCGCTGTTTCTTGCTTCAGACGATTCAAGCTTCGTGAATGGGGTGGAGTTGTCTGTCGACGGCGGCTTCTCGGCCATCTGAAATCGCGTCGGATCGCGGGAATGGTAGAACGACTTCGGCGCTGAACGGCCGGGCCGGCCGCGCGAAGTCGTTCACGGCGTGACGTCTACGCGAAGGTCGCCATGCAGGCAAACGGATAACCCAGTGCCGTTGAGGCAGGGGAATCAATATCAACACAGATCGGAGAAACATTATGAGCTATGCGATTGTAGGATTCGGTAAGATAGGCCAGGCCCTCGCCCACGCCTTCGCCCGTAAAAACATCGAGGTGACCGTCGCGAGCCGCCGGACGCCTGAGGCGTTGGCGCCGCAGGCTCGGGCGATTGGACCCACGGTCGTCGCCAAGTCGCTGCGGGATGCACTTGAGGCCGACACGATCATCTTGGCGGTCCCGTTCGGGGAACATCGCGAGGTTGCGAAGATCCTGCCGAGCTGGAAAGGCAAGACGGTCATCGACGCGATGAACGCCTTGGTTCCCCTTGAGGAGCTGGACGGTCTCCTGTCCTCCGCCTTCGCTGCGAAGGCGTTCACCGGCGCCAAGTTCGTGAAAGGTTTCAATCACCTGATTGCGGCCACCCTGGCTGCCGATCCGATCGTTGAGGGCGGGCACCGGGTGGTCTTTCTGTCGAGCGACGACGAGGACGCGATCGCTCCCGTGGCGGCCTTGGCCAAACAACTCGGGTTCGCACCCGTCAGGCTGGGAAAGCTCAACGAGGGTGGCGCGCTGGTGCACGCGCGCGGCCGCACTTGGGGCCAGCTCATCTTCCAGGATTTATTCAAGAAGGAGCAGTAATCGATCTAAGACTGTGTGATCGACGCCGAGAACTGGTCGCGCGCGCTAACTTCTTCGAGCTGCGCGCGACCGAATATTTGAAGGCCACAAAGTCGCGAAGGTTGGGGTGGGCCTGACGGCGTATGGGCGCCGTTCGAAGAGCGGGGAGACGCCCGACAGAGCTGCAGATCTCCGGGTCGCCTAGAAACTGTCGACTGCGCTATCCGATACTACTCCACGGTACTTCCCGTCACTCCCACTCGATCGTGCCGGGCGGCTTGCTCGTCACATCATAAACGACACGGTTGATGCCGCGCACTTCATTGATGATGCGGGTCGCGGCGCGGCCGAGGAATTCCATGTCGTAATGGTAGAAATCCGCGGTCATGCCGTCGACCGAGGTGACGGCGCGCAGCGCACAGACGAATTCGTAGGTGCGGCCGTCGCCCATGACGCCGACGGTCTGGACGGGCAGCAGCACGGCAAAGGCCTGCCAGATGGCGTCGTAGAGACCGGCCTTGCGGATCTCGTCGAGATAGATCGCATCGGCTTCGCGCAGGATCTCGAGCTTCTCACGCGTGATGCCGCCGGGGCAGCGGATGGCAAGGCCCGGCCCCGGGAAGGGATGGCGACCGATGAAGCTGTCTGGCAGGCCGAGTTCCTTGCCGAGCGCGCGCACTTCATCCTTGAAGAGTTCGCGCAGCGGCTCGACGAGCTGCATCTTCATGCGCTCCGGCAGACCGCCGACATTGTGGTGCGACTTGATGGTGACCGAGGGGCCGCCGGTGAAGGAAACGGACTCGATCACATCGGGATAGAGTGTGCCCTGGCCGAGGAAATCGGCGCCGCCGAGCTTCTTTGCCTCGTCCTCGAATGTCTCGATGAACAGGCGTCCGATGATCTTGCGCTTGGTTTCCGGGTCGGAAACGCCTTCGAGCTCGCCGATGAAGCGGTCGGAGGCATCGACGTGGATCAGGTGCAGGTTGTAGTGCTCGCGGAACATTGCGACCACGCCTGCGGCCTCGTCCTTACGCATCAGGCCATGGTCGACGAGGATGCAGGTCAGCTGGTCGCCAACAGCCTCGTGAATGAGCAGAGCCGCCACCGAGGAGTCGACGCCGCCCGAAAGGGCGCAGATGACGCGCTTGTCACCGACTTGGCGGCGAATGTCCTCGACCGCCTTCTGACGGTACGCCGACATGGTCCAGTCGCCCTTGATACCGGCGATGTTGTGGATGAAGTTCGCGATCAGCTTGGCGCCATCGGGCGTATGCACGACCTCCGGATGGAACTGCACACCGTAATATTTGCGCTTCTCGTCGGCGATGAAGGCGTAAGGCGCGTTGGACGATGTCGCCACGACTTTGAAACCGTCGGGCAGCTTCGTCACGCGGTCGCCATGGCTCATCCAGACCTGATGGCGCGAACCCTTGGACCAGAGGTCTTCGAAGAGGACGCAGTCCTCGTCGACTTCCAGGAAGGCGCGGCCGAATTCGCGGTGATGACCGCTTTCCACCAAGCCGCCGAGCTGCATGCACATCGTCTGCTGGCCGTAGCAGATGCCGAACACCGGAAGGCCGCTGTCGAAGATGATCTGCGGTGCCCTCGGCGATCCTTCATCGACCGTCGAAGCCGGGCTGCCGGACAGGATCACGGCTTTCGGCTGGAGGCGCTTGAAGCCTTCTTCGGCGGACTGGAAGGGAACGATCTCGCAATAGACGCCGGCTTCACGCACGCGTCGTGCGATGAGCTGGGTCACCTGGCTGCCGAAATCGACGATGAGAACGCTGTCGGGATGTTCTGTCTGGGTCATGGCGAGCCTTTAATGAAAAGCGCCTCTTCTTGCAATGCGGGAATTCGGCCGCAGCCGGGTTTTATTGTCCCGATTGTCCCTGTTTTCAGCCCTCAGAACCAGAAAACGCCGTCCTCCAGGGCGGTGAAAAGGCTGTCCACGGCATAGGAAAGCTTGCGGTCGACGATATGCAGATATTCGGTCCAGCCGGAAATATGCTGCAGCTCGACCGCACCGTCGGAAATGCCGCGAAGGCCGATCAGCGGCAGTTTGTAGCCTTGGCAGGCGCGCAGCACCGCATAGGTTTCCATGTCGACCATGTCGGCTGAGATATTGGCATAGGCGGTACCGGAAACGACATTGCCGCCGGTCGAAAGTGTGGCTTCGGGAATGCCGGGAATGCGCAGCGGCAGGTCGAGGTCCGCCGGCAGGTCGAGGAAGGGCGTCTTGCCCTTTTCGAAGCCGAGCGGCGAGGCATCCATGTCACGGTAGGAAACGGAGGTGACCTGATAGACTTCGGTCTGCTGCAGGCGTGCCGAACCGGCCGAGCCGAGCGAAACCACGAGATCGGGCAGGTCGTCTGATGCATCGAGACGGGAGAGCGACTTGGTGATCGCGATTGCCGCCTCGACCGGGCCGACGCCGGTCATCAGCGGCTCGATGCGCGAGCGCAGGAACGGGCCATATTCGGCCTCCGCGGCCATGACGAACAGGATGGACTTGCCTGCGACCGACTTCAGTTCGAATTTCATCCCGTAATTCCCTCTCTTCCGCGAATGACCATCATCGTCCCGGTCATGGACGCGATGAGCTTGGCAGGCCCGTCGCTGATCGCATAACCTCGCCCATCGGCGACGATGATGTTGGAGCCGGGCTTGGTGATCTCGCCTCTGAAGAGGAAGCGTTCGCCGCGCCCCGGCGACATGAGGTTGACCTTGAACTCGATCGTGAGGATCGAGGCTTCGGCATCGATGACACTATAGGCCGCAAAACCGCAGGCCGAATCGAGCGCTGCGGAAATGATGCCCGCGTGCAAAATGCCGTGCTGCTGTGTCAGTTTGACGTCGAAGGGAAGCTCGATTTCCACCATGCCGTGCTCGACACGCGTCAACTCCGCGCCGATGGTGTGCATGGCCGCCTGGCGAGAAAAACTCTGGCTGATCCGCTCGCGGAAATCGCCCCTGTCGGTGTCGTTCATCATGGTCCCTCTTGCGATCGCGAAAGTGGCATGGCCGGCTGGATTCGACAAGGTTTCAATCCGGCTGACAAAGGTTTTGTCTTTCGATACAAGTTTTCGATCACGCGGCGCCGAGCTGTGTTGCTTGCGGGAATAAGGAATTATTCGTCCCGACTACTTCGCGTCCGGGGCTTCTTTGACGATGTCGCTGATCAGTGTCCGCAGCCAGCGATGCGCGGGGTCATTGCGGTAGCGGACATGCCAGGCCATCTCGACCGGGAATGTGCCGAGATCGACAGGCGTCGGCAGGACTTTCAGACGACGGTCTGCGGCGAGACGCTGGCAGATCCTGTTCGGCAGTGTCGCGCAATAATCCGTCACCGCAATCATTTCCGGCACCGCCAGAAAATGGGTAACGGAGACTGCAACCTCGCGCTTGATCCCCTGTTGTTCCAGTGCTGTAAACAGGCCGACGCGCAGCCGCCCGGGCGGAAGTACGTTGACGTGCCGCATGTGCTCATATTGCTCTAGGGAAATGCTGTCCCCGATCTCAGGGTGATCGGCACGCACCACGCAGGCAAGGCCTTCATCCATCAGATGCTGCACGACCAGATTGTCAGGCGGATCGATGATGCGGCCGAACACCATCGCCGTGGTGCCGGACATCACACCGGTCTCGCCGAGATCGGTGCCGAAGGGCGTGAGGCGAAGCCGGATGCCCGGCGCAACCTCGCGAAGCCGCGCGACGATCGCCGGCACCAGCACGAACTCCACATAGCTGTTCGGCGCAATCGTCATCAGCCGCTCGGCCTGCCTTGGATCAAAATCCTGTTGGCCGAGGATGGCGTCATCGATCTTTCGACGAGGCCTCGGACACGCCGGATCATTTCGGCGGCGACGAGGCTGCCTACGAACGCGCCAAGACCTTCTATGCAAATGACCCTGCCATGAATGAGGTTCGCACGCTGCGTTCCATCGTTGAAGAGGGTCTCGACAATTACGCCGGTGTCTTCGTGCCGGGCGGTCAGGCGCCGGTAGTCGATCTGATGCAGGATCCGGATATGGGTGAAGTCCTGCGCCATTTCCATGAGCGCTCCAAGCCGACCGCATTTCTCTGCCACGGCCCGATAGCTGTCGCAGCCGCGATGCCGCATGCCCGCGAGTTCCGTGCCGCTCTGATTGCCGGAGTACCTGCCAAGGCCGCGGAATGGGCCAAAGACTGGCAATACGCTGGATACAGGATGACCGTCTTTTCCAACAGCGAAGAAAAGGTCGTCGAGGACTACATCCTGCACGCCAAGCTCTATTTCAACGTGGTCGACGCGCTGCAGACCGCCGGCGGCAAGGTCATCACGACAGCGACCGACTTCGAGCCGCATGTGGTTGAAGACCGTGAGCTCATAACCGGCCAGAATCCGCGCTCGGACCGTGCGCTCGCAGGAAAATTCGTGGCAGCGCTCGAACGTTCGCTAGCCATGGCATGATCTGAAGAAATCCGTGGGGTGCGACCATTCCGTATCCCGCGGGAACCCGATCTGAGGAAGGAAAAGCAATCATGTCCAATCCCATAAAGATCGTGGCGATCCTGACCGCCCGACCGGGCAAGACCGATGAATTGAAGGCGCTTCTCGCCGGCATGATCGGCCCCAGCAGGGCAGAACCCGGTAATATGCGCTGGGATATCTGGCAAGATCAGGCCAATGCTGACATCTTGATCTTGGATGAGCTTTACGCGGACAACGCCGCCGTGGCCGCCCATCGCGAGACGCCGCATTTCCGGGATTATTTCGCTGTCATCAATGACCTCGCCGAACGCAGGGCGCTGGTGCTCGATCCCGTACAGATTGCCTGACAGGTCGATGAACGTTCCCAACTATCTCGAGGACTAGACAATGGCACTCAAAGACATTCTCCCGGGCAAGCTCGGCTTCGGCGCCGCTCCGCTCGGCAACATGTTCCGTGATATTCCGGAGCAGGAAGCATTGGCAACCGTGGAAGCCGCCTGGAACGATGGTATCCGCTATTTCGACAACGCGCCCTTCTATGGCGCAGGACTTGCCGAACTCCGCATGGGCGAGGCGCTCGCTGGTAAGCCCAGGGATCAATATGCGATCAGCACCAAGGTTGGGCGTGTGATCCTTGATGAGATCGAAGACGTCAGCACCCGCGATCTCGGCGAGAAGGGCGAAGTCTTCAAATACGGCCGCCCCAACAAGATCGTCAACGATTACTCGGAAGATGCGACCCTGCGCTCGATCGAGGACAGCCTGAAACGCTTGAAGACCGACCATATCGAAATCGCCTGGGTCCACGATGTGGCACAGGATTTTTACGGTGACGAGTGGCTGGCTATCTTCGAAAGCGCACGCAAGGGCGCCTTCAAGGCACTGGATCGTCTGCGCGACGAAAGGGTCATCAAGGCCTGGGGTCTTGGCGTCAATCGCGTGGAACCGATCGAACTGCTGCTGGCCCTGCAAGAACCGCGGCCGGATGGTTTTCTGCTGGCCGGCCGCTACACGCTGCTCGATCATGATCGGGCGCTGCAGCGCGTGATGCCGATGGTTGCCGAACGTGGTCTCGGCGTCGTCGTCGGCGGCCCCTACAGTTCCGGCGCTTTGGTCGGCGGTCCGAACTTCGAATATGCGCCCGCCACACCCGCGATCCTCGACAAGGTCGCGCGTATCAAGTCAATCGCCGATCGTTACGGCATCAGCATGAAAGCGGCCGGGCTGCAATTCTCGCTCGCCAATCCCGCTGTCGCCGCCGTCATCCCCGGCGCAAGCAAACCGGACCGCATAGCGGAGGATCGGGCCGCACTCGACGAGGTGGTCCCAGGTGATTTCTGGCGAGAGCTTCGCAAGGCGGATCTCGTAAACGCCGAAGCTCCGCTTCCCGTATGATCACATTGATCGGCGCGGTTCATCTTAGCATGGTGAGCCGTGTCGCATCCGTCTTGGGATCATCCTAAAACCTCTTCTGAATAAGGCTCCGCAGGATTATGATCAATCAAACCTGAGGGCGAGCCGATGAAGAGATTTTCTCAATCTATGAGCGACTACGAGGCGTGGCTGGCACACGAGCTGCAGGGCGAGCTCGTACAGGAGGGTATCGACGAGAAACACCGGAAGATGCGCGAGGAGGCATTCTCCTTCTTGCGCGCTACCTACTGGCGCTGGGCGGAGATCATCTACGACGTCAGGCCGGAGCTTGCGGACATGCCGCAAGTGCTGTCGATCGGCGATACGCATCTGGAGAACTTCGGCACCTGGCGGGATATCGAGGGGCGGCTCGTCTGGGGCGCCAATGATTTCGACGATGCAGCGATTATGCCCTACGGGCTGGATCTCGTGCGGCTGGTGGCAAGCGCCATTCTCGCTCAGCCGGACGCCGGGGTTTCTGGCAGGGCGATCGCCGAGCTCATTCTCGCAGGATATGTGCGCGGCCTTGAGCATGCGAATCCCATCGTCCTGGAGCGTGATCATCCCTGGCTGCGCGACAAGCTGCTGCTTTCGGAGGATGAGCGGAAGGAGTTCTGGAAGAAATGGGAGAAGCGTAAACCCGATGAAAAGCCGGCTCCCGGCCGTTTCGTTGATGCTCTGAGGAATGCCCTGCCGAGGGGTGCAGGAAGTTTTACGCCCCTACCAGTCAAAAAGAAGGGAACGGGCAGCCTCGGGCGGCCACGTTTCGTCGCCTATGTGAAGGAGTGGCGCGGTGGGCCTGTGCTGCGTGAAGCAAAGGCGCTTGTGCCCTCGGCCTGGTCGCTGGCAAGATCAGGAGATCGCGTCATCAGAACCGGTGTCATCGCCGCCGGGCGGATGCGCAGCCCAGATCCTCATTTCGCAGTGTCGGGCCGCATTCTTGTTCGCCGGCTTTCGCCGAACAGCCGCAAGATCGAGATCGCGACCGATGCGAAGACGCTCCTGGACGGCGCCATGCTGGAACTGATGGGTTTCGAGATCGCCAATTGCCATTCAGACGACGCGGCAGGTGCTGCGGCAATTCGCAATGACCTGCACTCCCGCAGTGAGGACTGGCTCTATGAGGCGGCGCGGGCAGCCGCCGAAGTCATTGAAAAGGAATGGAAAGACTACCGCATCAGCACCGGCTGAGTGATCCGCACGATATGCTGATCCCAGGAGACATCGCTATGAGCCGACAGGAAATCGCCATCATAGGAGGAAACGGCAAAGCCGCGGGGAGCAGGCGCAATGCCTGCGGCATCGCGAACGCTGTCCTCACGCAGCACCTTGCCCGTTTTCGCATCAATGGTGACAGATGCGCCGCCGATCGGCGAGGTGACGCCGACCAGACCTTCCTTTCGGTTGACTGCGATCGCTCCGACATAATTGGCAAGTCGTCGGGTCGTCTCCTCAGGCAGGTCGATGAAGCTCAAGTCTTCGCCCTTGGCGAAATGGCCGACGAGTGGCGGCAGGTCCTTGCGGTGGCCTTCATATTGGCAGGCGAACCAGATGCGGCCACCGGCATCGGCATCGACATGGCGTGTCGAGACGGATGACCATTGCGGCGGCAGGGTATGTTTTTCGATCAGCACGCCGGTCGCCGCATCGATAAGCGCCAGCGACGGCTGCATATTGCCGAGATTGAGCTTTGTGCGGCCGAAATCCGGATGTGTCTCGATGCCGCCATTGGCAACAACGAGCATGCGGCCGTCATCGGAAACCGTCATGTCATGCGGGCCGACACCATAGGTCTCATATTCGCCGATACGGACAAAGCGGTTCGTCGCATCATAGAGGCCGATCATGCCCCTGTTATTGTCGAAGTCGTTCTCGCTGGCATAGAGCAGCCGGCCATCCGGGGAAAAAACGCCGTGGCCGTAGAAATGCCGGCCCTCCGGCGAGGTGATGACGACGGGTTCGCCCTTGTTCCAGGGGTCGAAGATCATAGCGAAGGTGCCCGGCCGGCGGGCGAAGGCGACGGTGCGCCCTGTTGCGCTGCTATGGGCCATGCCATGGGCGCGAGCGGGCAGCGGCACCTGATCGACGATCTCCCCACGCTCGGTGACCGTCGCCACGGCAAAGGAGCCGTTGGCGGTGCGGATACCGGAGGCGTAGACAGCATCGGCGCGGGTGAGCGCCAGCAGCGCTTCAGGTTTCAGCGCTGCCAGAAAGCCGATACCGGCGGCCTTGATGAAGCCGCGTCGGTCGATGGCGGCGCTGCGCCACATCGGCTCAGTCTCCGTCCGAGAAGGAGAAGCCGGCCGACAGGCCGATTGCCGCTCCATACTGATCGCTGATCGTGGTGATGAGATCGCGGCTTTCGGTCAGCAACGTATCGAGCTTGGCCCTTTCCGCATCGCTGACCGCGACTTCGATATCCGGGTTCAGCTTCGAGACGCCGTCGATGATCGTCTTCAGCTTAGCGTCGATTGAATCGGCAACCGCCTTCTTCTCTGGCGGCAGCAGTTCGGCCATGCCGGCCTTCTGCCAGAGCGTACGGATGCCCTCGAGATTGGCGGCCATCGATTTCCAGGTGTTCTTCGAACGCCAGTAAATCGCCATGCGCGGGCGAGCGGGCGTATCCTTGCCCTTGTAGAACTGCTCCAACCGCTGGTCGCGGACATTCTCGGCGCCGTGGACGAGGATGCCGAGCAGCGCGGTGACGGCTTCCTTGTTGTCCATGAAATCGTCGCTCTGCGGGCCGGGATGTTTCCAGCTCGCCTGCACACCGTCAGGCTTCTCCCAGGCGGCGACCACCTCGCCGGCCTCGCGCTGGATATTACCGGCGACGGCCTGGCCGTAGAGGCAGCGGAAGCCGCCCTTCTGCTTGATGAGGTCGTCGGAGCCGTTGCCATATAGCTCATATTCGAGTGCGGTCAGGCCCTGCAGCGCCACACTCTTGCCGGCAATGGCATCGACGGTCGCGTCCTTCGGATCGGCCTTGGCGATCAGCGCCTGAACCTGCTTGAGGCCGACGCCCTTGCGATCGGGATAGAAGAGGATGTGTTCGAAGAGATTGTCTTGGATGACCGGGCCGGTCTGCACGATCTCGATCGTCGACCAGTAACGGATCACATCGTCGAATGCTGACTTGGCGCGGTCGAGCGTCTGCTGCGTCCCGGAGGCGCAGAGATCGTTCATGGCCGTCGTCAGGCGCGCGGATGATTGCTGCATATTGCGATAGCCGGGGCGGATGACCTCGTCGACAGCGCGCTGCATGACTGAAGGCACAGCATCCTCGTTGAGGCCCGAAGCGGGTGGTGCGGCGCTCTGGGCGGCAGCCGATGTGGCAAGGCCGGTCAAAGCGAGGCAAAGCAGGGTGTGCCAGGGGCGCATCAAAGTGACTCCAGGAATGTAATCAGGGCCTCTCTATCCTCTTTTGACAGCGAGGAGAATGCGCTACGGGCTTTTTCAGCTTCGCCGCCATGCCAGAGAATTGCTTCGGTGAGATTTCTGGCGCGGCCGTCATGCAGGAAGAAGCTGTGTCCGCTGACAGTCCGGGTCAGTCCTATACCCCATAGCGGCGGCGTGCGCCATTCACGTCCACCGGCCAGTCCTACTTGCTGTCCGTCGGCCAGGCCATCGCCCATGTTGTGCAGCAGGAAATCGGAATAGGGCCAGATGAGCTGGAAGGATTGGGCCTTCTCAGCCGTATCGCGGCGGGTGACGAACTTCGGCACGTGGCAGGAAATACAGCCGGATTCGTAGAAAAGCTGCTTGCCGCGCAGGGTCCCGGCAAAACTTGCTTTGCGGCGCGACGGCACGGCGAGGTTCTCGGAATAGAAGGTAACGAGATCGAGCACCGGTCCTGGTGCCTCCTCATTGCCGAGCCGTTTTTGCACGCCATCAGGCATGGCGAGGCACTTTGTCTCGGCCGCGGTGCAGTCGCCATCAGCGTTTGGCGCATCCGGCGTCGAGATGCCGATATCGGTGGAGAAGGCATCCGCACTCTGGTCGCGAACTGTGGCATTTTGCGCTTTCCAGCCGAAACGGCCGAGTGCGATCTGGCCGGTGCGATGATCGCGCACGATCGCGGCCCTACCGGAAATGCCATCATGATCGAGATCATCAGGATCGGCATGGGCCAGAATATCGGCCTCGGGAATTGCTTCGATCAGCCCGAGGCCGATCATCGGCGGGGCGACGCGCGCCGAGATCGTTGTCGCCGGGTCGAGCGGGCCGTAGGCGAGGTCTTTGACGGAATAGGCCGGCTTGCGCAGCTTCACCGTTTCGCCGCCGGCAAGCGTGATCGTCTCTTCGGTGTAGGTGACCGCGACCTTGCCCTCGGCGGCAAGTCCTGGAACGGCGAGATCCTGAAGCTGGTGGCCGTAAACCGGATCGGGGAAATTGACGACATCGGCGTCGGCGATCGCTTTTTCTTCCTCAAGTGTCTTTGCCGCACGGGCCACGCGCAGGACCATCGAGGTAGCGCTCGGACCGCCATCCGGTGGTTTGCCGCGGCCGTCATTGGCATGACAACTCATGCAGGAGCGGGCATTGAAGAGCGGACCAAGCCCATCGGATGCCTGCGTCGAGGAGGGCGCGGAAACCCAGAGCTTGCGGAAGAGCGCATTGCCGAGCCGAAAATTCTGCTCTTCCTCGAAAGGGATATTGGCCGAGATGTGCGAGAAACTGTCTTCGGTGACCGGATCGATAGAGGTTGCCGCACCCGCCTGCATCGCCTCGTAGGGTTCGGCCTTGGTGAAATCGCCGGTCGGCCGCGTGACATCGACGACGCGCTTCAAATCCGCATCGGAAAGATCGGTACGTCCAGTCGGAAGATCGAAACTACCGGCAATAGCGACGGGAAGTCCGGCGAGCAGAGCGCAGAAAGCTGCGCTGACAAAGAGACGTCTGGCCGGGTTATGCGACATTTCAAGGGTCCGGGCCACTCCGGTTTCGGAGCGGCCCGCCTTTTTGCTTATTTGAAGACAGCGTTAGGATTATCCAGGCTGTCGGAACCTTCAAGCTCGACGGTGCCGAGGTCAAGTGCGGCAATAACGCGCTGGACCGACTTCGTCTGGTCGATGAGACCGTCGATGGCGGCCTGAACGACGGCGTTGCCTTCCTTGTTGCCCTCGCCGATCATCTGATCGTACTTCTCGACCGTCTCGCCGCGCTTGGCCATAGCGTGCATGGCATCCAGCGTCTTGTTGAGCTTGCCGGTCATCTCGGCGTCCAGAGCCTTATCCTTGGCGACGACGAGGTCGTGCAGTGACGGGCCGGTCAGCTTGGTGCCGTCGACGCGGGTATATTCGCCCGTATAGGCAGCAGCGATGCCGATCGCGTCGTTCAGATGCGAATTGTAGGTATTGTCCGAGAAGCAATCATGTTCTTCTTCCGGATCGTGCAGCAGCAGGCCGAGCTTCATGCGCTCGCCGGCCAGTTCACCATAGGAGAGCGAACCCATACCCGTCAGGATGGCGACGAGGCCAGCCTTCGGATCGGCTTCGACGTGCTTCGTCGCTTCGCCACCCGGCGCCCAGTCATCGGTCATTTCCTGCAGGTCGGAAACAAGCAGCGTGGAAGCCGACTTCAGATATTCGGCGCGACGGTCGCAATTGCCGTGCGTGCAATTCTTGAGATCATAGTCAGTAGCAGGACGCTCGCCGGCGCCTGGTCCCGTGCCATGCAGATCCTGGCCCCAGAGCAGGAATTCGATGGCGTGGTAGCCGGTCGCGACGTTGGCTTCGATACCGCCGGCCTCGGCAAGCGTACCGGAGAGGAATTCCGGCGTCAGCTTGGAGGCGTCGACATCCTTGCCGTCAATCTTGATCGTCTTGTTGGCGATGACGTTTGCGACATAGAGGGAGTTCTCGTCGCTTTCCGTACCATAGGAGGGATCGACGTAGTCGATCAGGCCTTCGTCGAGCGGCCATGCGTTGACCTTGCCTTCCCAGTCGTCGACAACAGGGTTGCCGAAGCGATAGACTTCCGTCTGCTGATAGGGAACGCGTGCCTTGATCCAGGCATCCCTGGCGGCCTTCAGCGTCGCATCATCAGGCGACTTCAGAAACGCGTCGATGGCCGCGTCGAGCGCCTTGGCTGTTGTCAGCGAATCTTCATACTTGGCATGCGCGACCTCGGCGTAATGCTTCACGACAGCGGCTGCGTCGGTTGCCGCATACGCGGGAAGGGCGAGCAGGGCGGCGGGGGCAATCGCCAGCGCAGCTGCTCGGAATGTGCGGTTGAGCTTCATAATCCTCTCCTGTGACGGATTTCCGTCTGAATCCGGCATTCGTCTCTTCGCCCAAAAGCAAACTGGTGTCAAACACTCTAGTTTGGAATGGTTTTAAGGATGGATTTCCGCGAGGAGCCTGTCTATTTGAAAAGCATTTGCTTGAAAATTCAGCAAGAGGCGCGCTATTAATTGCGCACCCTGCTTAATCCTTCATCCGATCCTCCTGAACACCTCATCCGACCGGCCTTCATGCGTCATCACATCAGGCATTTCATTCATCGCCACGAGCCGAAGGGCGCGTTCCATGCGCATCTGAAGTCCGGAATTGGTGCCGTCATCGGCATGGTTTCGGTCGGCATCCTTGCTGTTACGACAGGCATTCCGCTGCTGATTGCGCCCTTCGGCGCAACGGCGGTGCTGATCTTTGGGCAGCCGAAGAGCCCGCTCGCCCAGCCGGCAAATGTCATTGGTGGTTACGTTCTTGCTGCGGCGGTCGGCGCCGCAGCCGCTTTCTTCTTTCCGGGTCTCTGGTGGGTCGCGGCAATCGCCGTCGGTATCGCAATCGCCGGCATGCTGGCGCTGAGGGTCACGCATCCGCCGGCAGGCGCCGTGCCGCTTGTTGCTCTCGGCTCGCATCTCGGCGGATTGACGCTTTTTGCAGTCGTCCTGTTCGGCGGCGTCCTGCTGGTCGCGATCGCCGTCGTGCATCACTTCATCCCACCGCGGCATCAATATCCGCTGCGGGCGCCGTCGCCGTAAGGCTCAGCCTGTTCTTTTGAGGCGGCAGAAGAAGAAGCCGTCCGTATCCGTCGAGGCCGGCGTCAGCGTGATCGTCTTGCCGTCGGAAGAGCGTGGGCGCGTCCCATCCTTGCCGAACAGGCTGTCCCAAGCGGGCAGGGCGCTGACGATTTCGAAGTCGCTGTTGTCGGTGGCAAAGCGCCGCACCTGTTCTTCGTTCTCCTGCGGTAGCACCGAGCAGGTAACGTAGATCAGTTCGCCGCCGGGGCGCACGAAGCTGCGCGCCTGCGTCAGCGCGTCCTGCTGCTGGGCAGTGCGCTCGTCGAGGTTCTTGGCCGTCAGTCGCCATTTCGTATCCGGGCGCCGGCGCCACGTGCCTGTGCCGGTGCAGGGCGCGTCGACTAGCACCTTATCGCAGCGGTCGCGCAGGCTGGTCAGGCCTCTGATATCGTCATGGACCTGGACATTGCGTGTGCCGGCGCGCTTCAGCCGCTCGATGATCGGCGCAAGCCGCTTGCGGTCGGCATCATAGGCATGGACCTGGCCCTTGTTATGCATCGCAGCCGCCATGGCGAGCGTCTTGCCGCCGCCGCCGGCACAATAATCCAGCACCTGCTCGCCATCCCCAGGCAAAACCAGATCCGCAACGATCTGCGATCCCTCGTCCTGAACTTCAAACCAGCCTTTCTGGAATGAAAGCTCGGCCGTCACGTTGGGCAAACGTGAGGCACCCTCGCCGGCGGGAATCCGGATGCCGTAGCGTGCGATCTTCGCCTCATTGGCGCCGGCGCGTTCCAGCGCCTTGACGGCCTTTTCGCGGGTGGCCTTCAGGATATTGGCACGCAGATCAAGCGTCGGGCGTCCAGCGAGCGCCTGGGCCTCGGAAAGCCATTCGTCGCCGAAAGCCTGTTCGAAGGAGGATTGCACCCATTCTGGAATATCGCCCTGAACATGCGGGGCTGCGTCGGAAAGAGAGCGGCTCGTAAAGGCCGCGAGTGCGTCGGCCGAAAGCGGCGTCGGCGCGAACTTGTCGTCAGCAAGTTCGGCGGCCAGCGTTTCGGGCGTGAAACCCCATTGGCGGAACATGACGGCATGGGCAATGGCAACGGCGCTGTCGTCGTCCATCAGATAGGCATGGGACAGTCGCATGCGCAGCGCATCGTAGACAATGTTGCCGATCGCCGCCCTGTCGCCGGAACCGGCGAAACGGTGAGCGAGGCCCCAGTCCTTCAGCGCATCGGCGACAGGCCTTTTACGGGCATCGATATCAGCCAGAACCGAAATCGCCCCTTCGAGGCGGCCGCCCAAACGCATTCAAACTTCTCCTGTTGCCTTGGCTAGTGAACGATCCGCGCGGAAAGAGCCTCAGGAAGCCTGATGGCGGGGCAGATTGTTTACAAGTCTCAACCGCGTGGTTACCCGCGATTGACGGCAAGAGCAAGCGCCGCATCCGGCGCAGGGATTTTGCGGAGGACGTAGCCTCAGCTCATGACTTCGTAGCAAACCTTCGCAGTACCTGTGGAGACCATGCCGATATTCTGGGCAGCAGCGCGTGACAGGTCGAGTACGCGACCGCGGATGAACGGACCACGATCATTGATGCGAACGACGACGCTGCGGCCGTTGTTGCGGTTGGTGACCTTCACCTTGGTGCCGAACGCCAGAGAGCGATGTGCGGCAGTATAGATGGCCGGGTTCATGCGTTCCCCGGAAGCAGTTTTGGAGCGAAGTGCGTACCACGAAGCACCGCCACATCCGTTAGCAGCAAATCCTTCCGCCGGGAGGATGAAAGAGCAGGCTGCAATGGCTGCGGTAGTGATTAGAGAACGGCAGATTTTCTTCAAAACGGATTGTCCCTCAACTATTGAACTTGCGCCTTCACAGGCGGTGGGGCTTCAATCCGGGGAAAAGTGGCGAAAAAGTGCCGATCGCGATCACGGAACGTTACAGCTTGTAACATTTGTGATTCTGGTAACATTGCGGTAGCAGGACACCGCTTTGACGAATTGTGGAAAAAACCTAATGAAATCAGCTAAAATCCGAACGATTTTTTCGGGAAAGCGGTAAACATTTGATGGCCGCCGGAAATCACAAAAAATTTTTGCTCATACCGCCATATTTGCTGCCACATTTGCGCAAATTTAGAGGCCGTTAACCATAATGCGGAGCGAAATTCGCGTCGCTAAAATAAGAAAGTAGGAAATTTCTACTCTTTTTGAATTATAGCCCTCTCACCCGAGTGGGAGGGTATCGTCAGCCCCGCCACCCCTCATTTTGCCAGAGCTGGGCGAGCGACATCGGATAGTTCGGGAAGGCAAAACGGAAGCCCGTGGCCTTCAGTTTGGCATTGGAAACCCGCTTATTCTCTCCATAAAAGGAGCGGGCCATGGGCGTCATCTCGGCCGTCTCGAAAGATTGCTCTGGCGGCGGTGCGACGCCCATCAGGCGGGCGGCTTCGACGATGACATCCTGCGGCGGGCCGGGCTGGTCGTCGGTGACATTATAGATGCCACCGAGCGCATGCTCTGACAAAAAGCGGGTGGAAGCGCCGATGTCCTCCACGCGGATGCGGTTGAAGACCTGGTCCTTCTTGATGATGCGGCGCGCCGTGCCGCGATCCAGATTAATGAAGGCGTTGCGTCCTGGTCCGTAAATGCCGGAAAGACGCAATATTGCGGCCGGTACGTCGCGGGCACGTCCGAGCGCAAGCCAGGCGTCCTCAGCGTCCAGACGTTCCTTGGAGCGGCCGGAGACCGGCACACAAGGGGTTTCCTCGGTCACCCAGGAGCCTTTGTGGTCGCCATAGACGCCGACCGTGGAGAGATAGCCGATCCATTGCAGCTTCGGCAGAAGCACCGTGCTGTCTTTGCCGAGCAATGCAAGCAGCGGATCGGCATCGCGCGGAGCGATCGACTGCACGAGATGCGTAACGCCGGCCATCGCCGCACGCAGATCGTCGCTCAGGGTTTCGCCGTCGAAGATGAAGGCTTCGATCCCGGATCTCCGCAGCTCTTCCGCCTTTTCCTCCGAACGGGTCGTGCCGGAGATGCGCATGCCGCTGTCACCAAAGGCTCTGGCGATCGCCGTACCGGAATAACCGCAGCCAAAGATCATCACATGCATCAGCTTACCCCCGCCAGTCGCCATTCGTTGAGGACTTCTTCGTCCGACTCATTTTCCCTTTGTGCGGCAAAGGCTTCGAATTCACCAGCCTCCATGAGCCGCGACAGTGCCCAAACTGCCATGCCGCGCACGACAGGAGAGGCATCGGCGGCGAGCGCACGACATTGCTCGATCAGGCTACGATCGCCGGAATTGCCGGCAGCGATCAGCACATTACGAATGAAGCGGTCACGCCCGATGCGCTTGACCGGAGAACCGCTGAAGAACGTACGGAAGGTTGGGTCGTCGAGGGTCAAAAGGAAGACGATCGAAGGTTCCTTCAGATCCTCACGCGCCTTCAGCTTCATTTCCGACGCTTCGTTTGCGAACTTGTTCCAGGGGCATGCGGCAAGACAATCGTCGCAGCCGTAAATGCGGTTGCCGATCAGCGGCCTGAACTCGGGATCGATCGGCCCCTTATGCTCGATCGTCAGATACGAAATGCAGCGGCGCGCATCGATCTGGTAGGGCGCAGGAAAGGCAGCCGTCGGGCAGGCATCGAGGCAGGCGCGGCAGGAGCCGCAATGATCGGCCTCCGAGGCATCTATATTGAGATCGGCAGTCGTGAACATCGAGCCGAGGAAAAGCCAGGAGCCATGCTCGCGGCTGACGAGATTGGTGTGTTTGCCCTGCCAGCCGAGACCGGCCGCCGCGGCCAGCGGCTTTTCCATGACGGGTGCGGTATCGACGAAGACCTTCACGTCTGCGCCAGCCTTGGCTGCGAAGCGCGTGGCGATCTCTTTCAGTCGGCCCTTCATGACGTCATGATAGTCGCGGTTGCGGGCGTAGACGGAGATTGCCGCCCTATCCTTCCTGTCGAGAATGCCGCGAGGATCCTCGTCCGGCCCGTAATTGAGGCCGAAGACGGCAACAGAGCGCACATCGCTCCAGAGCGTGCGCGGATCGCCGCGACGCTCGCGCGTTTCCGCCATCCATTCCATTGTTCCATGCCGGCCGGCATCGATGAATTGGCCGAGTCGCTGCTTTGCGTCAGGGATCGAATCCGGACGGGTGACACGACAGAGATCGAAGCCGAGAGCGGCCGATTCCCTCTTCAGGAAGGCGGTCAAATTGTCGCGGCGCTTCCGCTCCTTAATATCTTCGGTTTTCGGTTCGGGCATCAAACGCCCTCGTCAGAAATCCAGGTCGGCGTAATGGGAAACCGGCGTCAGACCGCGCACGCGCTCGGTGAGCAGCGGACGGAAGGAGGGGCGCGATTTCAGCCGCTGGTACCAGTCCTTGGCGAGCGGCGATTCCGACCAGTCGATCTCGCCGAGATAATCGAGAATAGAGATCGAGGCTGCAGCGGCAAGATCGGCATAGCTCATCCGCTCGCCGGCGAGCCATTGGCGCGAGCCGGCGAGCCAGGTGAGATAACGCATGTGTTGGCGGATATTCGCGCGTGCCGTGCGTAACATCTTGGAATCCGGGGCGCCGCCGCCCTGGTCGGCCGTCATTTGCAGCTTGTAGACGCGCTCGCGCGCCAGCGGCTTGGTGACGTCGTTTTCCATCTTTTGCATGAACCATTCCGTCAGGCGACGGATTTCCGCGCGCTGGAACGGATCTTCGGCGAGCAGCCTGCGGTCGCGCTTCAGCACGCCATGCGTCTCGTCGAGATATTCCGAAATCACCGTCGCGCCGCAGAGTGCACGCATGCTGTCGTCCACATAGACGGGCAGCGTGCCAGCCGGGTTGAGCGCCAGGAAGTCGCGGCGTTTCTCCCAGGTCTGTTCTTCGATCAGCTCTGCCTGATAGCCGTATTCCGCCAGAATGAGCCTGACGAAGCGAGACGCGGACGACATGGGATGATGATAAAGCGTGGGCATCGATACTCGGACTTTTGATTGTTGTGCATGGGTTCAGGGGCGCCCCGATTATACCGCCCTAGTCATGACTCATTAGTTGAAGCTATAGGAGCTTGGCCCCTTCAATACAAGCGAATCGGGTCACACCTGCCTGACAAGGGACAAAACATGGCTGCCTGAACGATCGCAACTCCCCGCTCGCCTTTTCTTGCCTCCCGCTCTGGCGAATGATGATTGTGCAGTGCAATATAGCCTGACCGCCATTCCAGTCCGACCGAACCCCAAACCGGAGACACTTTATGGACTACATAAACTCTATAATTCTGGGCATTATAGAAGGGATCACAGAGTTCCTGCCGATTTCGAGCACCGGCCATCTGATCATTGCGGAGCAGTGGCTCGGCGCCCGTAGCGACACCTTCAACATCGTCATTCAGGCAGGAGCGATCCTCGCCGTTACGATCATCTACTGGCGTCGTCTGCTCGATCTGCTGCTTGGCTGGCGCGATCCGCAAAACCGCGATTATGCCTTTAAGCTGATTGTCGCCTTTCTGATAACGGCGGTTCTCGGACTGTTGGTCAAGAAGCTCGGTTTCGAACTGCCTGAGAACGCAACGCCGGTTGCCTGGGCGCTGATCATCGGCGGTATCTGGATGATCTTTGCCGAATGGGCTGCCGCCCGCCGCCCGCCGAGCACTCAGATCACCTGGCTCGTCGCCATTCTTGTGGGCATTGCCCAGGTCGTTGCCGGCGTCTTCCCCGGAACGTCCCGCTCGGGTGCCACGATTTTCGTCGCCATGCTGGCGGGTACGGCTAACCGCGCCGCGGCAACCGAATTTGCCTTCCTCGTCGGCATTCCGACCATGTATGCGGCAAGCGCCTTTTCGCTGCTGAAAACCTTCAAGGATGGCGGTGCGGCAAACGAGGACTGGACCGCGCTCGGTATTGCCTTCGTCGTTTCCACAATTGTCGCCTTCGTCGCCGTCAAGTGGCTGCTGGCCTATATCAGGAGCAACCGTTTCACGGTATTTGCGATCTATCGCATCATTCTGGGTGTTGTGCTGCTCGGCATGGCGATGGCCGGCATGATCAACTGAATGACCGGACACGCGAGTGAGCGATATATATCGCTCACCCCGAGAGAAAAGATGAAGCCGGTTCGAAAGGACCGGCTTTTCTGTTAGTGGGTGATGGAGGCCGTTGAGCAGGGATCGACGCCGTAAGCCGGCGAGCAACTGCCCTTCACCGCTGCGACGGAGCCCGGCGCAATGAAGGAGCCTGCGAGGATTACCAGTGCCGCACACGCAAAAAGAAGCGCGATTGACTTACCCATCAGAAATAGCCTTTCACAGTGATTGCCGCACGCCTGCGAGGCGCCTTGAGTCTGTCTGGAGACGCGCGGGGGTGTTTAGTCAGTGGAATAGCAAATAGCAATAAATGTTCCTGCTAAATTTGGTGTTAATTCCACTAAATTTCCTATGCGTCTTTTATGCAACGTCACACAACATGAGATGCAGCGTAACACGCCAGGCTTGTGCCGGATTGGCGCCTCGCGAAAATGGAAAACGCCGCCCGCGAAAGCTCGCGAACGGCGTTTGAATTGTCTTCTATCGATTGATCAGGCAGCTTTGCCGGAGCCGGTATACTGGCCGTGCGGACGATACTGCACGAGGTAGGAGTCGAGCACCGAAGTCGCCATCGTCGGCGTGATGCCAAGGCCCTTCAGCGTGCGGCCCTCGGCTTCGGCTTCATTGGAAACGACGTTGTCGTGCTTGAGAAGCTTGACCTGGTCCGGCGTGATCGGCGGCGCGATGAACGGCACGAGCGAGGCGATGCTGCCAATCAGCGATGCGATGCTGAAGGGCAGGGAAACGAGCCGATTATTGCGTACCGTAACCTTGAGTATGGTTTCGAGACATTCGCGGAAGGTAAGGACCTCAGGACCGCCGAGCTCATAGATCTTGCCGCCTTCGACCTTGCCGTCGACGGCACGGGCAACGGCCTCTGCGACATCCTCGACATACACGGGCTGGAACTTCGTCTTGCCGCCGCCGACGAGCGGAAGGACCGGGAACGTACGCGCCATATCGGCGAACTTGTTGAAGAAGCTGTCCTCCGGGCCGAAGACGACAGACGGACGGAAGATCACCGCATCCGGCTTGATCGACAGGATGGCGGCTTCCGCGCGGCCTTTGGTACGGCCGTAGTTGGAGTTCGAACCGGCGTTGGCGCCAATGGCGGAAATGTGGGTCAACGTTGCGCCGGCATTGCGGGCGGCTTCCGCCACAGCACGACCGCCGAACTCCTGCACGGCGTCGAAGGTGTTGCGGCCGCTCTCGAAGAGAATACCAACGCAGTTGATGACATGGTCGGCGCCTTCGACAGCCCGGTCGATCGAGTTGCGGTAGCGCAGGTTGGCCTGGACCAAAGAGATCTGGCCGACATTGCCGAGCGGCTGCAGGAAGCCGGCAAGGTCAGGGCGGCGCACGGCAACGCGGATGCGATAGCCACGCTTGGCGAGCACACGCACGACATGTCTGCCGATGAAGCCGGACCCTCCGAACACGGTAACGAGCGGCGGCAGGTTGGCAAGGGTCATGGCAGGCTCCTCGAAAGGCTTTGGAATGCTGTGATTGTTTTCGTCTTAGCCGAATACCGACGCGACGAAAAGGGCCATCGCGCCGCAGTTCTTACCCGTTCGAAACTGGCTCAGACGCCTTCGACCACGACCATTTCCGCATCAGCCACCTCATGGCGGATTTTTGCGGCGGCCTGGTATTCCGGCGAATTATAGCAGTCGACGGCATGCTGCATCGAGGGAAATTCGATAACGACGTTGCGGGCGCGCGCCTTGCCTTCAAGCTCGGTGATCGCGCCGCCGCGGGCGAGGAAGTTCGCGCCGTACTTCTCGAAGGCAGGCTTTGCGGTTGCAACGTAATCCTTGTAGCGCTCGAGGTCGCGCACATCGACGCGAGCAATCCAGTATCCCTTGGGCATTTTTATCTCCCCTTCAGCGGATGTGTCAGCGATTCGCCGGCCAGAGTGCGGCGACCATTTCATTGAGGATTGCGCGAGCCGCTTCCCGCGGCTCCGGCGCCTTGACGATCGGCCGGGCGACGACGAGATGGGTGGAACCGGCCTTCAGTGCATCCGAAGGCGTCATGACCCGCTTCTGATCGCCCCTCTCGGCGCCTGTCGGGCGGATGCCTGGGGTGACGATCGCCATGTCAGGTCCGACAATCTCGCGGACGCTGGCGGACTCCTCGGCAGAGCAGACGATACCGCCCATCCCGGCAATGCGCGCCTGTTCCGCACGCCGCGCGACCAATGTTTTCGGATCGTACTGATAGCCGGCCTGGACGAGGTCATCGGCGTCCATCGAGGTCAGCACCGTAACGCCAAGCAGACAGAGGCTGGAGCCCTTGGCCGCTTCGACGGCGGCCTTCATCGCTTTCGGATAGGCATGCAGCGTCAGCATCGACATGCCCATCTTGGCGATGTTCTCGACACCGGATGCGACCGTGTTGTCGATGTCGAGCAGCTTCATGTCGAGGAAGATCTTCTTGCCGCTGGCCGCGAGATCGCGGGCAAATTCCAGCCCGCCGGCAAAAACGAGCTGATAGCCGATCTTGTAGAAGAGAATGTCGTCGCCGAGCGTGGAAACCAATCTTTCCGCTTCGCCAATCGTTGGAACATCAAGCCCGACGATCAACCGCTCGCGTGCGTCCATCTCAATCATCCCCGCCAGTCTTCAATGGGTGTCCAGTCGCATGATAAGCGCCGATCCGCAAGGCCGAAAGCATAGAGATTGCCACCACCGCCTGGCTGGTCGCGATCACGCGCAATCGGTGCGCCCATCAGATGGCACTTGAGCAGCGTTCCGACGCCACCATGCCCGACGAAGGCGATCGGCGCATTTGCCTCATGCGAGGATAGGACGGTCTCGACGGCGGAGACGATGCGGGCCTGCGCATCGGCGGCCCGCTCCCAGCCTCTGAAGCTCTCCAGCGGGTGGGCGAAGAACCAGTTGGCCGCCTCCTCGAATTTGTCGGGCGGCAGGAAACCAGTGGCGGAGCGGTCGTTCTCGTGCATGCCATGCACGATCTCGATTTTCACGCTTGAGGCCGCAGCAAGGATTTCCGCCGTCTCGATCGCCTTCGTCTCATCGCTGGAGACGATGCGGGTCAGCCGCTTCGCCCAGTCGCTCGAGGCAGCCTTGCGGGCGCGTTCGGCGCCGATCTCGGAAAGACCCCACTTGGGAACGGGAACCTGCGGGTCGATCTTGACCTGAGGGTGGGTGATATAAAGTCCAAACATTTATCCGCGCCGATAGATCCAGAGTTGAGCAGGAGGAATATTGCGCACGATGAAATCAAAATGATGAATGCTGTAACGATCGGCATTGGCAACGATCGGCGAGACCGCGCCATAGGAGATCTGTACCATCGGCCGGCCTGCCGGCATGCGGTCGAGCAGGCTTTCCAAGAGCGCAATACGCGCCTGCATGGGGAAGTTCAGGAGCGGTATACCCGAAATAACGGAATCGAATTCCTGATCCTTGAGTGAGCCGAGCGTTTTGTCGAGATCGAAGGCATCGCCGTTGATGAAGCTCACGCCGGGGTAAAGCTGCATAAGGTGTTCGTAGAAGTCCGTCGAATATTCGATAGCGACGAGCTTTTCCGGCTTCACGCCATGGGCAAGGATCGCCTTGGTGATGGCGCCGGTGCCGGGACCAAGTTCAAGCACGGGCAGGTCCGAATGCGGATTTGCGACGCTTGCCATCTTGCGGGCAGTGATCGAGGAAGTCGGAACGATGGAGCCGACGGTCTTCGGCCCCTGCATCATGCCCTTGAAGAAGCGGATCTCCTCGTCAAACTTCTTGCCGAGCCGTTCCTTGAGCCGCAATGCCATGCCGTCCTCCCATGCCTGCCGGTCAACTTTCCCTTAATTGCAGGAGGGTGAAGCAAAAACAAGAGGCGATGTCGCGATCAGGAAAGTTTCAACTGCAAAAGCGACG
This sequence comes from Rhizobium sp. YAF28, assembly GCF_052113285.1. NCBI lineage: Bacteria > Pseudomonadati > Pseudomonadota > Alphaproteobacteria > Hyphomicrobiales > Rhizobiaceae > Rhizobium > Rhizobium sp. YAF28. The sequence continues at coordinate 127,016 of NZ_JBFRCX010000004.1, forward strand.
CGCGTTTAAACACGCATCGGCATCAGCACGTAGAGCGCGTCATCGCCGGCGGTGTCACGCACGAGTGTCGGCGAACCTGCATCGGCCAGAAGGAAGATCGCTTCGTCGCCGGAAAGCTGCGCGGTGATATCGAGCAGATACTTGGCATTGAAGCCGATTTCCATCGGATCCGTATCGTAGCCGACGGCGACTTCTTCCGTGGCACTACCGGAATCCGGATTGTTCACGGTGAGCAGAAGCTGACCATCGGAGAGCGCGAGCTTCACGGCGCGGCCGCGCTCGGATGAAATGGTCGAAACGCGGTCGACGGCCTGGGCAAAGCTCGTGCAGTCGACGCGCATTTCCTTGTCGTTATTGGTCGGGATGACGCGCTGGTAATCCGGAAAGGTGCCGTCGATCAGCTTCGAGGTCATGACGATGGAACTGAGGGTGACCCGGATCTTGGCATCGGAAACTTCGACGGTGACGATCGCATCAGGCGTATCGACCAGCTTCTGCAATTCGCCAACCGTCTTGCGCGGAATGATGATGCCGGGCATGCCTTCCGAGCCGGAGGGGGCGTCGACATCGGCGCGGGCGAGACGGTGGCCGTCGGTCGCAACGGCGCGCAGCTTCAGGTCGCCGCTGCTCTCGATCGTGTGGAAGAAGATGCCGTTCAGATAGTAGCGGGTTTCTTCGGTCGAGATCGCAAACTGTGTGCGATCGATCAGCATCTTCAGATCGCTTGCCTTCAGCTTGAAGGAATGCGTGAAGGTGCCGGCGGTCAGATCCGGGAAGTCGGATTCCGGCAGGCACTGCAGCGAAAACTTCGAACGGCCGGACTGAACGGTCATCGAGCCGCCATCCTGGGAGGTGGCAAGCAGCACTTCCGCGCCATCGGGAAGCTTGCGCACGATGTCGTAAAGAAGATGGGCGGGAACGGTGGTGGCGCCGGCCTGCTCGACATTGGCAGGCGTCGCTTCGGTGATTTCGAGATCGAGGTCGGTCGCCTTCATGTCGAGGCTCTGCCCATCGGCCTTCAGCAGCACGTTGGACAGGATCGGAATCGTGTTGCGGCGTTCGACCACGCGGTGCACGTGGTTCAGCGACTTCAAAAGGTTTGACCGCTCAATAGTAATACGCATGGGATGCTACCGCTTTCGACCTTTATTGTCCGGGCGCTCGGAAGCGCCGCGTCACTGCTTTCCCCTTTGGGAGAGGGGAGTGGACGGGCAAAATGGCAGAACTTTGCCAGCGATTGCAAGAGGCATGGCTGCCCGCAAGCCCGCAAATGCCGTTTTGCAGTGCAATGCTCACAGAAATTGCGGCCCTTGTCGAAGCCACACCGCTCGCCCATAAAGGGAAGAGGCTGGCGGAATGAAAGCGAATGACATGACGGAAGAGACGACAGCGGAAACTGGCGCCCGGCGCGGCTTTCGCCTGCACAATATCGCGGTGCCGGCGCGCCCGCTCGAACCGGCTCTCTATCTCGTCGCAACGCCGATCGGCAATCTCGGCGATATCACGCTGCGGGCGCTGGAAACGCTTGCCGGTGCGGATGTCCTCGCCTGCGAGGATACACGCGTTACCCGCGTCCTGCTCGATCGCTACGGCATTCAGAACCGCCCCTTTGCCTATCATGAACACAATGCCGATGAGGCCGGGCCGCGGCTCCTGCAGGCGCTCGAAGCCGGCAAGTCGGTGGCGCTGGTTTCCGATGCCGGCACGCCGCTCGTCTCCGATCCCGGCTATCGCCTGGCGCAGCAGGCGATCGAAGCAGGTTACCGCGTCATTCCTATTCCCGGCGCCTCCGCACCGCTTGCGGCCCTCGTCGGCTCAGGGCTGCCGAACGATGCTTTTCTATTTGCCGGTTTCCTGCCGACCAAGGACAAGGCCCGTCGCGACCGTCTCGCAGAATTCGCAAACGCACCGGCCACACTGATCTTCTTTGAATCGCCCCATCGCATCGGCGCAACGCTGCTGGCTGCTGCCGATGTGCTCGGCGCTGAACGCGAGGCGTCTGTCTGCCGCGAACTGACCAAGACCTATGAAGAATTCCGCCGCGGCACGCTTGCCGAGCTCGTCACCTATTATGAAGAGCATGACAATGTGAAGGGTGAGATTGTTCTCGTCATCGGCCCGCCGAAGGACGAGCCGGCAACTGCGGCGGATGTCGACGCCATTCTCGCCGATCTCTCAAAATCGCTGCCAACCGCCGGGGCCGCGACCGAGGCTGCCCGCTTGACCGGCCTGCCGCGCAAGGTGCTCTACCAGAAGCTTCTCGACATGAAGGCGGCGAATGGCTGACGGCGAAGCCACGCTCCGCAGGAGAAAGGCGCTGCGTCGCGGCTCGGCGGCAGAATATATTGCCGCCATTTTCCTGATGCTGAAAGGCTATCGCATTCTCGCCATGCGCTACAAAACGAAGCTCGGCGAGATCGATATTATCGCTCGCAAGGGAGACCTGGCCGTCTTTGTCGAGGTCAAGGCGCGCGCCGACGAAATGGGCGCCGTGGATGCTGTGTCCTTCGCCTCGCAAAAACGCATCCGGGCTGCGAGCGATCTCTGGCTCGCCCGCCAGAGGGACTATTCCCGGCTCTCACAGCGCTATGATATCGTTGCGATATTGCCGGGAAAACTGCCTCGTCATTTCCCCGATGCTTTCTAGGGGGCGCTAAATTCCGCAGGCGGCTAAAAACTGACGAATAAGCTTTCGTTAAAATTTTAGCGTCTGCTTGAACGGGCTTTTACGACTCTTTTGTTATCCACGGCTCAGCTAGGGGTAGCAAACTGGGGGTAATTCATGGCCTTGAAGATGATGCTTGCAACCGCCGTCGCCATGGCTGCGCGGTCCGTGCCTTACGCCGCATTGAAGACGGCTGGCAAATCGTTCGTTGCGCAGGCAAGCGACCGCATGGTGCTGAAGTCGACGCCGATCAATCCGGACTGGATCATCAGCGGCAATCCGCAGGCGCGCACGGCAGAACATTCCCGCGGCCATGACGAGGCATCGCTGACGGCGATCTGGGATTGCACATCGGGCGAATTCCGCTGGCGTTTCGGCTGGGACGAGACGGTCATGATCCTCGAAGGCGAAGTGCACGTCACCACCGAAGATGGCCTGGAACGCACGCTGCAGGTGGGCGATGTCGCTTTCTTTGCCGGCGGCACCTGGGCGAACTGGCGGGTCGACAATTATGTCCGCAAGGTCGCCTTCCTGCGCAAGCCTTTCCCGAAGCCGCTCGCCATTGCCTATCGCCTGCGCAACCTCTTGCGCAACGGCGGCGGTACCGGCATCGCGGCCTGAAAATTGCGCCGGCGGAGGCGCGCGAAGCCATTGATTGCCGTTGCGTTTGACGCCTGACCGACCTACATCTGGGCGGCATCAGCTCAAGGGACGGAAATGGCCAAGATCAAGAACGTAGCGGTCCAGATGGACCATGTCTCCGGCATCAATATCGCGGGCGATTCCACCTTCGCCATGAGCCTTGAGGCTCAGGCGCGTGGCTACAAGCTCTTCCATTACACGCCCGATCGCCTGAGCTTCCGCGATGACAAGCTCTATGCCGCCGTCGAGCCGATGGTGCTGCGCGACGTCAAGGGCGATCACTATGAACTCGGCGCCCCTGAGCGCATCGACCTGTCGACCATGGACGTCGTCCTGCTGCGCCAGGACCCGCCTTTCGACATGTCCTACATCACCTCGACGCATCTTCTGGAGCGCATCCATCCGAAGACGCTCGTCGTTAATGATCCGGCCTGGGTGCGCAACTCACCGGAAAAGATCTTCGTCACCGAATTTTCCGACTTGATGCCGAAGACGCTGATCACCAAGGATCCGGGCGAGATCCGCCGCTTCCGCGACGAGATGGGCGATATCATCCTGAAGCCGCTCTACGGCAATGGCGGCGCCGGCGTTTTCCATTCCACCAAGGACGATCGCAACCTGTCCTCGCTGCTCGAAATGTTCGGCCATCTCTTCCGCGAGCCTTTCATCGCTCAGCAATACCTGCCTGACGTGCGCAAGGGCGACAAGCGCATCATCCTCGTCGACGGCGAATTTGCCGGCGCCATCAATCGCGTCCCGGCCGAGCATGACAGTCGCTCCAACATGCATGTCGGCGGCCGCGCCGAGCCGACCGAACTGACGGCGCGCGAAAAGGAAATCTGCGAGCGCATCGGCCCGGCTCTGCGCGAACGCGGCTTCCTGCTCGTCGGCATCGACGTCATCGGCGATTATATGACAGAGATCAACGTAACCTCGCCGACAGGCATCCGGGAAGTGAAGAAGTTCGGTGGCGCCGATATCGCAAGCCTGTTGTGGGATGCGATCGAGCGCAAGCGCGGCTAAAGCAATACCAGCAAAAGTGCAATGCCAACAAAAGTGCATAGTGGTTTTGCGTTCGGAATTGCGGCAAAACTGTGCAGAGATTTTTTTGTTAAAACAAAGAGATAGAGAATTTTCGTGTTTCGAAGAAAAACGGAAATGCTCCAAGTGTTCCGCCTTTGATCGCCTTCGTTCCGGCTTTGCAACCTGCTGCAATTTGATTGCAGCGGATAGCTGAATTCGTTCGCTTATCGTTCTTGTTTTATTCCATATTCCATGCCAGATTGTGACCGCCTTCATAGGTTGGGGTTCAGGGTTACGGGGCAGGGGCATGGTCGCGCGCGTCAGCACGGTTGCATTTCAGGGCATTGAAGGTGTGCCGGTCGAGGTCCAGGTCATGGTCGCTCCCGGTAAAATGGGAATCCAGATCGTCGGGCTTCCTGACAAGGCGGTGGCGGAAAGTCGCGAGCGGGTGCAGGCAGCCTTGCACGCTTCCGGCCTAGCGCTGCCATCCAAGCGTGTGACGGTCAATCTTGCGCCCGCCGATCTTCCCAAAGAAGGCAGTCATTTCGATCTCCCCATCGCACTTGGCCTGATGGCTGCGCTCGGCGCCATCCCGGCGGATGCTTTGTCCGACTATGTCGTCGTCGGCGAACTCAATCTCGACGGTACAATTGCCGCAATCGCTGGCGCTCTGCCGGCCGCAATCGGTGCCAACGCGAGTGGAAAAGGCCTGATCTGCCCGGCCGAAAGCGGATCGGAAGCCGCATGGGCAGGGTCCGGGGTCGACATTCTGGCGCCGCGCAGCCTGATCGCACTCGCCAATCATTTCCGCGGCACGCAGATCCTTTCGCGCCCGGAACCGTCCATTCGCCCGAATGCCGCCAATCTGCCTGATCTCGCCGAGATCAAGGGACAGGAAAGCGCCAAGCGGGCGCTGGAGGTGGCTGCTGCCGGCGGCCATAACCTCCTGATGGTCGGGCCGCCCGGTTCCGGCAAGTCGATGCTGGCTTCGAGACTGCCATCGATCCTGCCACCGCTTTCGGCTGCGGAGTTGCTTGAAGTCTCGATGATCCATTCCATCGCCGGCCAGCTGTCCGGCGGCAAGCTTTCCGACCGCAGGCCCTACCGCACGCCGCACCATTCGGCGACGATGGCCGCCCTCATCGGCGGCGGTCTGCGTGCCAGGCCGGGAGAGGCTTCGCTTGCCCATCATGGTGTGCTGTTCCTTGATGAGTTTCCGGAATTCGCGCCGCAAGTGCTCGATGCCTTGCGTCAGCCGTTGGAAAGCGGCGAATGCGTCATCGCGCGCGCCAATCACCGCGTCTCCTATCCGGCGCGGATCCAGCTTATTGCGGCGATGAACCCCTGCCGCTGCGGTATGGCTGGCGAGCCCGGCCACACCTGTGCCCGAGGGCCGCGCTGCATGACGGATTATCAGGCCCGGATTTCCGGTCCGTTGATGGACCGCATCGATATCCGCATCGACGTGCCAGCCGTTTCCGCCGCCGACCTGATCCGGCCGACGGTAGCCGAAGCGAGTGCCGATGTTGCCCGGCGCGTTGCGCGTGCCCGTGACATCCAGCGTGAACGCTATGCTGCTGCAGGCGCTGTGGGTATTTCCACCAATGCCGGATGTTCGACCGCAATGATCGAGAAATTCGCAGAGCCGGATGCCGCAGGATTGCAGCTGTTGCGAGATGCCGCGGACAAGATGAAGTTTTCGGCGCGTGGCTACCACCGAGTCCTCAAGGTCGCCCGCACGCTTGCCGATCTCGACGGCAAGGAAATGGTCGGCCGCATTCATCTCGCGGAGGCGATTTCCTACCGTGTTGCCGGCGAGAGGCTTACCGCTGCGGCATGATAAAAGGGGCGCCGAAGCGCCCCAGGTACCGGGTGAGAGGAAGAACCCGGGAAGGTTCGATCAGCTTCCAAGGCCTTCAAACAATGCCGTCGAAAGATACCGTTCCGCGAAGGACGGGATGATGACGACGATGTTCTTGCCGGCGTTTTCCGGACGGCGGCCGACCTCGATCGCGGCCGTCAATGCTGCACCCGAGGAGATGCCGACCGGCACGCCTTCGAGCTTGGCGACGAGGCGCGCCTGCTGAAATGCGTCGTCATTGCTGACGGTGACGACTTCGTCATAGATGCTGGTATCGAGAATCTTCGGTGCGAAGCCGGCGCCGATGCCCTGGATCCTGTGCGGGCCGGGCGTGCCGCCTGACAGTACCGGCGAGTCCGCCGGCTCGACGGCCACGACCCGGATACCCGGTTTGCGGCTCTTCAGCACTTGGCCGACGCCGGTAATCGTGCCGCCGGTGCCGATGCCGGCAACGAAGATATCGACCGTGCCATCGGTATCGTTCCAGATTTCCTCGGCGGTCGTCTTGCGGTGGATTTCAGGGTTGGCCGGGTTTTCGAACTGCTGCGGGATGACGGCGTCGGGCAGTGAGGCGGCGAGTTCTTCCGCCTTGGCGATCGCCCCCTTCATGCCCTTCGGTCCTTCAGTCAGCACCAACTCGGCGCCGAGCAGCGCCAGCATCTTACGGCGCTCGACGGACATGGTTTCCGGCATGGTAAGGATCAGCCGGTAGCCTTTGGCAGCGGCGGCGAAAGCGAGCGCGATACCCGTATTGCCCGAGGTCGGCTCGATCAGCACGGTCTTGCCGGGCGAGATCTTGCCCTGCGTTTCCAGGCTATCGATCATGGCAACGCCGATACGGTCCTTCACCGAGGCGATTGGGTTAAAGAACTCCAGCTTGGCAAGGATGTTGGCCACCACGCCCTTTTCCTTGGCGAGTTTATCGAGGCGAACGAGCGGCGTGTCGCCGATTGTGTCCGTTATCGAGGAATAGATGCGGCCGCGGCCCGGTTTGTGCGACATGGTGCTCTCCCTTTGAAATCCATTCTGAAATCTGTGGAGAGAATAGGGTCAAAGTGGTGATGAGACCAGAGTGGCTTCACCCGTCGGCCGCTTGAGCCGGAGAAAAAATCCTTTGAGAACCGTCCGTTGCCGAATGTTTATTTCAGGCTGCACGCGTGGCGATGAAGGCTGCCGTACCCGCCAGGATGCTTGCGGCGACGCGGTTCAGCGCCTGCAATGCACGCGGCTGCTTCAGCATCGTGCGGGCGCGCGACGCAAGCATCATGTAGGGGATGAGCACGATCATAAGCACCACGAAAGTGACGGCGAGCAGGATGAGATACTCGCGCATGCCGATGCTGCCGAGATCGATCAAGGTCGGCACCAGCGCCACGTAGAACAACATGGTCTTCGGATTGCCGAGTGTCACAAGCAGGCCGGACAGGAAGGACATGCCGGCACTGCTGGATTTCTTCGCGGCGATATCCTGCGGCAGCAGGCCGGCAGTCCAGAGCTTCCAGGCGATGTATCCGAGATAGAGAGCACCGGCGATCTTGATGACGAGGAATATCTCAGTGAAGGTCTGCGCCACGAAGGCAAGACCGAGAATGACAGCGGTGAGATAGGTCATGTCGCCGAGCACGAGGCCGAGACCCATGAAGAAGGTCTCGCGGAAGTTCGAACCGAGTGCACGCGCCACGATTGCCGTGATCCCCGGGCCGGGAATTGCGGCGGCGATGAACAGGGCTCCAGCATAGGCGATCAGGACGGTAAGGCTCATCTTCGTATCCACTGACTTGCGCAGCCTCTCTATAGGCGCGCAAGCCAGGCCTCATCAATCGCCTGGCGCTGATCTGTCCATAACCATAAAGAATAGGTCGGCTGAACCATGATCTACTTGGAAACCAATCCGGCCTTGCTATTTTCCCCTTGCAAGCGGCCGCAGACACGGCCCGCCGCGGCTTCCCGAGGCTGTCGGCGCAGAAGGTTTTCATCACCAAGGAGAGAATGCATGTCGACTACCTCAGCCGAAGCCCGCAGACGTTCACCGCTCAAGACCCCTTCCGACCTGCCGACCAACGCGATCACCGATATTTCGGCCGCGTTGACCGCGCTGCTCGCCGATGTGTTTGCGCTTTATGTGAAGACCAAGAACTTCCATTGGCACATGTCTGGCCCGCACTTCCGCGATTACCACCTGTTGCTCGATGAGCAGGCGGAACAGATCTTCGATATGACGGACGAGGTTGCCGAGCGCGTCCGCAAGATCGGCGGCACGACGCTGCGCTCGATCGGCCAGATCGCCCGCCAGCAGCGCATTCCGGACAATGATGCTGACTACGTCACCCCCGAGGATATGCTCTCCGAGCTGCGCGAAGACAACCTTCACCTCGTTTCAATCCTGCGCCAAGTGCACGAAGTCTGCGACGAGCATAACGATGTCGCGACCGCAAGCCTGATCGAAAACTGGATCGACCAGAGCGAGCGCCGTACCTGGTTCCTGTTCGAAACGACGCGCCAAGCGAAGTAACAGGTAAGCCGAAGTAATGGCTCAGCGTCCGGCCGCCGGCAGGCGAATAAGTCTCGCCGGCGACCAGCCCAGATTCATGCCGGCGGCGGCGAGCAGAATAACTGCCGCCCCGGCAATCTGCATCGGCTGCAATGTGTGGCCGAAAGCGAAGCGGTCGACCAGGATCGCGGCGACCGGATAGATGAAAGACAAAGCGCCTGTCAGATGCGTCGGCAGCTTCTGGATCGCGCCATAAAGCAGCACATACATGAGACCGGTGTGGACGACGCCGACAGCGATCAGGATCATCCAGGAACTGGTATTGGCGGGAAGGTTCGAAAAATCGGTCATCGGTGCCAGCATGACGATGCCGGTAGAGACCTGGATCAGCGCGATCAGATGCGGCGGCGTGCCTTTCAGCCATTTGGCGGCAAGCGCGGCAAGTGCATAGAAGAAGGCGGCACCCAACGCCATCAGGATGCCGAGACCGTAGCTGCCGGAGACGGCGTCGGTATTTGGTTTCGCCTCGACGATAACAGCCATGCCGGCAAAGGAAAGCCCGAGCCAGAAGAGCTTGGTGCCTGTGATCTTCTCCCCCAGAAAGAGTGCGCCGAGCGCAAGCAGCATGAAGGGCTGGGTGTTGTAAACCGTCGTGGCGATCGAGATCGAGGCGTGCGAATAGGAGGCGAACAGCAGCAGCCAGTTGGAGACGATCGCTATGCCGCCGAAGACAGCGATAGCGAGCGACCGCAGGCTGATGATGCCGGGCCTCAGCAGGCCGAGCGCAGTGCAAACCACAAGCAGGGTCAGTGCGCCGAAGAAGCAGCGCCAGAAGACCACGCCACTGACCGGCTGACCCGACATGACGACGAACCAGCCGATCGTTCCCGAGATCAGCATCGCTGCCGTCATCTCTGCTGTGCCTCTTCTGATGTCACCCTGCATCGCCATCTCCATTCGTTAGCGGGAAATTGTATTGCGGCATCGCAGCATTTTCTATAAGCTGAAAAAGGGAAAGGCTGGATAAACCTAATCTTGTTAGGAGTTTTTGCCATGTTGGCTAACGAGATGCAGGCAGTCGACGATATTGACCGCGCAATGATAGAGGCGCTGGCAGGAAATTCGCGTATTTCCCTAAAAGAGCTCGCCCAGGCTGTAGGACTTTCTTCGCCGAGCGCGGCAGAGCGTCTGCGTCGGCTTGAGGATCGCGGCGTCGTGACGCTCTTCACCATCGATCTCGATCCGGCGGCGATCGGTTACCCGCTTCAGGCGATCGTGCGGGTGCGCCCGCTGCCCGGCCAGCTCCACATCGTCGAGCGTATCATCCAGGACACGCCGGAATTCATCGAATGCGACAAAGTGACTGGAGACGATTGTTTCATCGCCCGTCTCGTCGTCCGCTCCATGGGAGAGCTCGACAGCATTCTCGACAAGGTCGCCGAGCGCGCGGAGACCAATACGTCGATGATCAAATCCTCGCCGGTTAAGCGGCGCCTGCCGCCCCTGATACGGAAAAAATAGCCTCAGAAATCCGCCATTGGCGACAGCATGGCGGGATGATCGAGGCTCATCTCCTCCAGTCCACGCAGCATCAGCAGCGTTCCGCTTCCGTAAGGCGTTGCTTCGCCGGACCATGCGAGCCTGTCCGGCCGGAACAGCGTTTCGACTGACGTTGCCTGGATGCCGAGACCAGCAAGGACGGCGGCGAGCGACGGGATCTCACGCGTGACCACATCGAGAAGAACGACGTGACCGGGTGCGGGCATCTTCCATGCGATGACGGCCTTGCTCCCTTCCAGATAGCTCAAGCGCACGTCGGGATCGAGCTGCGTGTTGATGAGGAACATCGCGGAACTGCTGGCGACAGCGAGCGTCTCCGAAACTGGCTCGCGGTTCCTCAGCAGACCCTGAAGCAGGGCGAGATCTTCCGCATCGCGCGGCTGAAGAGGCCGCGAGGTGGTTGCACCTTCAGACATTGGTGCAGCGCCGACATACTTGTGAAGCGGAAGCGAGCGGAAACCGTAGGGCTCATAAAGCGCCGGCTTGTCCGTGTAGAGGATGATGGCCTCGAAATCCCGCGCCTCACACCAGGCGAGCGCCTTGCCCGTCACATCTCGGTAAAGGCCGCGGCCGCGCCATGGCGGGCGGACAGCGCCGGACTGAAAGGCGGCGGCATTGACGAGCCTGCCGTTGAGGACAAAAGGCATGGCGAAGGCGGAGAGATTGGCGGCGAGCTGGCCTTCATCCGTAAACCAGCCGAACGGCATACTGGTCGGGTCTGGGCCGCCAAGTTCGCGCAGCGGATCGATATCGATGCCGAACGTATCATCGAGAAGGGAGACGAGAGCGCTCCAGGCCGCCGGATCGCTGAAATAATCCTGTCGGAAGGTAAGCCCGTCCGAATCGGCGACGCTCATACCCCGGTCGAGCCGAAGCCACCGGCGCCGCGCGCGGTTTCGGTCGTCTCCGAGACTTCGGCGATGCGGGTCTGAATGAATGGTGCAATCACCATCTGCGCGATGCGCATGCCGCGCGTGATGGTGAAATCCTCCTCGCCATGATTGATGAGAATGACCTTCACTTCGCCGCGATAGTCGCAGTCGACGGTGCCGGGCGCATTGAGGCAGGTGACGCCGTTCTTGGCTGCAAGGCCGGAGCGCGGGCGCACCTGGCCCTCGAAACCCTCAGGGATTTCAAAGACGAAGCCCGTTGGAACGAGCGCGCGTTTGCCAGGCGCCAGCACCAGCGGCTTGTCCTCGTCGATGGCCGCGCGCAGGTCCATGCCGGCTGCACCACGCGTTTCATAGGCGGGCAGATCCAGGCCCTGGCCGTTCGGCAGGCGGATCAAATTGAGGGTCGGGCGGCTATCTGTGTGAATGGTCATGCGGCATTACTTCGCGCCCCACACCGCAAGGTCAATTGCAATGACGCGCTTTAATCGCTAGATACGCCGCAATTCCACAGGATTCACATCATGGCCGAAAGTCTCGCCGAGGCGGTCTCCCGCCGCCGCACATTCGCTATTATCGCGCACCCGGACGCGGGTAAGACGACGCTCACGGAAAAGCTGCTGCTTTTCGGCGGTGCTATCCAGCTCGCCGGTGAAGTGAAGGCGAAGAAGGACCGCATTCAGACCCGCTCGGACTGGATGAAGATCGAGCGCGAGCGCGGCATCTCGGTCGTAACTTCGGTTATGACCTTCGAATATGAAGGCAATGTCTTCAACATTCTCGACACGCCCGGTCACGAAGACTTCGCCGACGACACCTACCGCACGCTGACGGCGGTCGATGCGGCCGTCATGGTCATCGACGCCGCCAAGGGTATCGAGCCGCGCACGCTGAAGCTTTTCGAAGTCTGCCGCATGCGCGACATTCCGATCATCACCTTCATCAACAAGATGGACCGCGAAAGCCGCGATCCCTTCGAGATCCTGGATGAGGTTGAAGAGAAGCTGGCGCTTGACACGGCCCCGGTCACCTGGCCGATCGGTCGCGCCAAGACCTTCTGCGGCTCCTATCACCTGAAGGAAAACACCGTTCGCGGCTCCGATACGGAAGTCGTCGTCATCGCCGTCAACGGGCCGCGGAGCGTCGCCGACCGCCTGCCGGAAAATGAGCGCGACGCCTTCATCGAAGAGGTGGAATTGGCGATTGAGGCCTGCCGTCCCTTCGATCGGGAATCCTTCCTCGAAGGCCATATGACGCCGGTTTTCTTCGGCTCGGCGCTCCGCAACTTCGGTGTGCGCGACCTCATCAACGCGCTCGGTGATTTTGCTCCGCCGCCGCGTGACCAGGTGGCCGATATCCGCACCGTACATGCCGCCGAAGACAGGATGACGGCCTTCGTCTTCAAGATTCAGGCGAACATGGACCCGAACCATCGCGACCGTATCGCCTTCGCCCGCATCTGCTCCGGCAAACTGGAGCGCGGCATGAAGGCGCGGCTGGCACGTACCGGCAAGCAGCTCGGCCTCACCGCGCCGCAGTTCTTCTTTGCCTCACAGCGCCAGCTCGCCGATACGGCTTTCGCCGGTGATGTGGTCGGCATTCCGAACCATGGCACGCTGCGCATCGGCGATACGCTGACGGAAGGCGAAAGCCTGGTTTTCCAGGGCGTGCCGAATTTCTCGCCGGAAATCCTGCGCCGCGTGCGCCTGGAAGACGCCATGAAGGCCAAGAAGCTGAAGGAAGCCCTGCAGCAGATGGCTGAAGAAGGTGTCGTCCAGCTCTTCCAGCCGGAGGATGGTTCGCCTGCCATCGTCGGTGTCGTCGGCGCGCTGCAGCTCGATGTCCTGAAGGAGCGCCTGATGGCCGAATATGGCCTGCCGGTCTCCTTCGAAATGTCGCGCTTCTCCGTCTGCCGCTGGATTTCGTCCGACCAAGCTGCTGAACTCGACAAGTTCCTCACCGTCAAGCGCGGCGATATCGCCCGCGATCTCGATGGCGACCCGGTCTTCCTGGCGCAGGATGGTTTCTCGCTGCGCTACGAGGCGGAGCGCTATCCGGCGATCAAGATGGTGGCAATCAAGGAATATCACGCGGCCAAGGCCGCCTGATCACCCCGCCAGCCGTTCGGCAAGGAACTCGACGACCGCGCGCACGGAGGGCAATTGCCCTCGTCGGTGCGGCATCAGGATCGTCGTGGTGATACTGCCCGCCGTCCAATCGGGAAGCAGGCGCACGAGTTGGCCGTTCTTCAAAGCGTCGTTGCAGACCGAGGTCGGCAGAATGGTAATGCCCATGCCTGCCGCAGCCGCTTTCAGCAGCACCATCGGCTCGTCTGCCGCCATGATGGGCTGAGGCGTTACCACAGTCTCAGCGCCGTTATCCGAGGTGAGACGCCACTGCTCCTCGGAGAGACTGGGCATGATTGCCCTGTGGCCGGCGATGTCCTCGGGCCGCTCGGGCCTCCCATATTGCGCTATGTAATTGGGCGAAGCGACGAGCAGGAACGGATGAACCGCGATCCGGCGCTGCACGAGCGTCGAATCCCCGAGTGGAAAGCGATGGCTGCGCAGCGCAATGTCGAAGCCTTCCTGGACGATATCGACGAAGCGATCCGTCACATGCAGTGATACCTTCAGCTTTGGATAGCGTGCTGTCAGTTCGGCCAGATGGTCGGCAAGCGTGAATTGTGCCGTCGGCACCGCTGCGGTCAGCCTGACGATACCGCTCGGCTCTCCCAGGCGGTTGCGCACGATACTCTCGGCCATTTCCGCTTCGATGATCGAGGCCTGCGCATGGTCGAAGAAATCCCTGCCGATATCCGTCAGCGCAAAGCTGCGCGACGTGCGCTGGATCAGCCGCACGCCGAGCCTCTCCTCCAGTTCCGCCACGCGCTTGCTGATGGTCGATTTCGGAATGCCGAGATGATGTCCTGCCGCCGTGAAGCTGCCGCTTTCCACCGCTTGCACGAAGAGATGGAGGTCGTTGAGGTTGAAGGCGGTCACATTCATCTTCCATGCTTGTGGACTTTAAGATGCATTATCGCCATCTACTGCCTCATCGTCCACGAAATCATATTGGCCGGGTCAACAATTCCTATGGAAAGGACCCGACAATGTCACTCACACTCTTCTACGGCGTGCCGGAAGGTTGTTCCTTCGGTTCGATCGTCGCACTGGAATGGTCCGGCCTGCCGTACCGTCTGTGCCGCGTTCAGATGCCGGAGGTCGTCTCCGGTGACGAATACAGGCGCATCAACACCGTCGGCGAAACCCCGTCATTGCTGCTGCCCGATGGCCGGCTGATCAGCGAAAGCATGGCGATCCTGAATTACATGGGCGCGCAGTCGATCGACAAAGGATTGGGCTTTGCGCAGGGTACTGCGGATTTCGACCGCCTGAACCAGATGCTCGCCTATTTGAACACCAGCTTCTTCAATGCCTTCAGCCCGCTTTGGCACGCTGTCGAGCATGAACTGAAACCGGCCGAGAAAGACGTTCTCGTCGCCTACGGCACGGCCAAGGTGGAAAAGGCGCACCGTATGCTGGAGGGTCTGCTTGCCGGCCGGAAATGGCTGCTCGGCAACAGGCCCGGCATTGCGGATGCCTATTTCACCGGCATCGCCCGCTGGAACGACTTCCACAAGGTCGTCGATATCAGCCAGTTTCCTGCGCTGAGTGATCTCTATCAGCGCATGCTGCAGGAGCCGGCCGTTCGCTTCGCGCATGCGATCGAGCACCAGGAAAAGGCGGAAAGCACCGGTCGCTTTCTGGGAGAAATCGATCTGGAAGAAGCGCTCGGCCTGCTGCGCCGGGCTGCCTGAACATCCCATGGTGCCGCCTTGTCCAGACAGGGCGGCCTTTCACGCGGCAGCGATGATTTCGATTTCCACCAGCCAGTCTTTCTGAAGCGTTTGAACGACGATGGCGGTGGTCGGTACGATATGATCGCCGAGCGCGGCCAGCCGCGCATTCTGGTTTGCTTCGGCATAGTCAGCATCCCGTAAATAGCTGGTCAGCCGCACGATATTGCTGACGTCCATATCGGCATCCGCAAGGATCGCCCGCAGGTTCGACCAGATGAGGTCGAGCTGGACCGACAGATCTCTGCCCGGAGCACCCTCCGCGTCGAGGCCCATTGTGCCGCTCACGAACAGAAAGCGGGCGGGATTCCTGACCTCCATCGCATGGACATAATCTGACGTTGCCGCGTAGATGCCGCCGCTTGGACTGTGCTTCACCAGTTCCATTTGAAAGTCCCTGCCTCGAATATCTGAAAGCTTGGCGTTATTATCACCGAATATTCTTCGGCGATAAGGCGAGTTTTCCGAATGATAAAAGAAATGAATGGCATTCGACGCCGCAGGCGAGAGGCCGAGCAACTGGACCTTTTCGACCGAAAAATATTAGGCGCGCTGGCAGAGGATGCCCTGCAGAGCTATGCGGCGCTTGGCAAAGCTGTCAATCTGTCGCCGCCCGCCGTGCATGAGCGCGTCAAGCGGCTGCGCCGATCCGGCGTCATGAAAGGCGCGCACGCTGCGCTCGATGGCACGGCGCTCGGCAAGCCGCTGCTGGCCTTCGTGCATGTCGAGGCTGCGGGCTGGGGCAAAAGCGAAAGGCTGACGCAGCTTTGCCGCTTTCCCGAGGTAGAGGAGATGCACTCGGTTGCTGGCGACGCCAGTGTCATCTTCAAGGTGCGGACCGAAAGCCCGCGCGCACTGGAAGCCTTTCTCTCGCAAGTTCATGCCGTTCCCGGCGTGACGGCTACCAAAAGCTATGTTGCGCTTTCCACCTATCTGGAGCGGCCTGTCCAGGCGAACATGACGGCGGACTGGCCGGAGAACCCGTTGCCGGCCTGAAGTGCCGAAACGCTGCATCCCAACTGCTATAGTGCTGTTCTTCCAGAGGGAGCGACCCATGGTGCCGCGCCCGTCAAATTGCTCAGGCGGCGAGATCGCCGAGGAAGTCATCGCACCAGCGCGAGACGTCGTGCTCCAGCAGATGGTCCATCATCCGCTGCCAGCGGTCGCGGCGCTCCTCAAGGGGCATGTTGAGGCCGCGCGCCAGCGCATTGGACGTACCGACGATGTCGTAGGGGTTGACAAGCAGCGCGCCGTTCAGCTCGCGCGCCGCGCCGGCAAAACGGGAGAGGACCAGCACGCCCGGATCATCAGGGTTCTGTGCGGCAACATATTCCTTGGCGACGAGGTTCATGCCGTCGCGCAAGGGCGTCACGAGGCCGACTTTGGCGAGCCGATAGAGGCCGGCAAGCACGGGCCGGCTGACGGAGCGGTTGATATAGCGGATCGGCACCCAGTCGACCGTGCCGAGTGCACCGTTCACGCGGCCGGCCTGTTCTGCGACCGTGCGCTGCATTGCCTCGTATTCAGGCACTTCAGAGCGCGATTTTGGTGTGATTTGCAGATAGGTGACCTGGCGCTGATGTGCCGGATTGTTGGTGACGAAATGCTCGAAGGCATCGATACGCTGGGTAATGCCCTTGGAATAATCCAGTCTGTCCACGCCGATAATAAGGCTGCGGTCTTCGATACTATGGCGTGCCTTCAACACCATGCTGTGCGTGCCGGCCTTCCTGGCGAATTCGGCGAAGGCGGCCGTCTCGATGGCGATCGGATAGGCGCCACCGCGGAACGTGCGCTCGCCGGCGACAAAACGCCCTTCGCTGATCATGTCGCCCATCTCCTCGCGGCGCAGGCAGCCCGCAAAATTTTCAAGGTCGTGATCGGTCTGAAAGCCGACGAGATCATAGGCGGCGAGCCCGCGCATGATTTCCTCATGGACGGGCATGGCGAAGAGTACGTCGGCGGGCGGCCAGGGAATATGCAGGAAGAAGCCGATCTTGTTCTTGATGCCCATCTGCCGCAGTTCCGCAGCAAGCGGAATCAGGTGATAATCGTGGACCCAGATGATGTCATCAGGCTTGATCAGTGGCGCCAGCCGATGGGCAAAGAAGCGATTGACCCGGAAATAGCCGGCCATCTCGGTGCGCCCGTATTCTGCGAGATCCAGCCGGTAATGACAGATCGGCCAGAGCATGCGGTTGGCGAAGCCGAAGTAATATTCGTCGACATCCTTGGATGTCAGGTCGGTCAGCGCATAGGTGATGTTGCCGCGCTGCTCGATCGCAAGTGGGCCTGGTTCGCCTTCGTCGTTGACGTTGCCTGACCAGCCCATCCAGACGCCCCCCCGTTTCCCGAGGGCGGCCTCCAGTGCCACAGCGAGCCCGCCGGCAGACGCCGCCCCTTTCTTCTCCGGAACGGGCACGCGGTTTGAAACGACGACAAGGCGGCTCATGGCAAATTCCTTTCATTAGAAATAACTGCAAAAATACAATCAGCCGGCAAAACGCGCGACGATCTCGCGGACCGCTTCCGCGGAAGGCAGAGTGCCGCGGGCGGCAGTGTCTGCAGACGGCGGGCCGACGCGGATGGAGTAACCGCCAAGCCGGTTCGCCATGTCGAACATCGCCTCATCTGTGACATCGTCACCGATGGCGATCGGATGACGACCGTGGAAGGCTGGAGTTGCGAGAAAGCTTTCCAATGCATCGCCCTTGTTGGCTCTGGCGGGCCGGATTTCGAGAACCATCTTGCCGTGCTGCAAGGCCCAATCCGGTCCTGCACGGTTCAGGAAACGCTGCATCAGTTCCGTCAGTTCCGCCTGCCGCGCCGGCGCAAGACGGAAATGGGCGGCGACGGCCGCGCCCTTATCCTCGATGAGGATGCCGGTCCAGCCCGCCGTTTCTGCCCGAAGTTCAATCTTCAGCCTCTCGAACTCGGCCGTTGGCTCCACCTTGAAGATGCTGCCGTCGGGGTTGCGGCGTTCGGCTCCGTGTAGTCCGGCGATGGGAAACTGGTAGGGGGTGAAGAGACGGTCGGCATAGGTAAGACCTCGCCCGGTCACCAGAGCCAGTGCCCCGCCGAGCCTCTGCGACAGCGTGTCGAGCTGCGCAGGAAGCGACGGAGGCACGAATATCTCATCCGGCGTCGGCGCAAGATCGAGGAGCGTGCCGTCGATATCGAGGAAGAGTGCGCTGTTTTGAAGATAGGAAGAGAGTGTGGAGAGGGTTTCGTCCTGCCGGGAAGCGCTGCCGGATGGCCGAGCTTCTGGTAGCTGATTGCTGTTTGCCATGCCGGAGAAATAGGTCAGCACGCCCCTCCGGCAACCCTTGATCGTCTTCAATCCGCCGGCGGTTGGCGGGATGCTCGGCATAAAAGGCTTTTGCATCCGCCGTGAATGCGGCGCGCTGGCCGGCGGTCGTGTAGAACATATGCCCGCCGCGATAGAGCTTCAGCGATACACGATTTCCCGCTAGGGACGGCGGCAAGTGATCCACCACATAACGGCTGACGCCGTAGGGCGTCACGAGATCGCTGTAGCCATGAGCGATCAGCAGATGGAAAGATGGGTTGGAGGCGAGCATCTGCCTGATATCATCAGTGGCGCTCGCCTGGAAACGTGAACCGCCGCCACGGCCGCTGCCCCACTCCCAGCGCTGGCTGACATCATTTTCGAGCAGCGTATAGGTCATCTCGGTCTTGAAGCCGAGCTCGTTGCGGGCGTAGTCGGCGAAGGCGCCGCCATAGGCGCGGGTAAAGCCGTCAAGGATCGCATCGTCGCCTCGGTCGTAATCGGATTCCGGATAAGGGTCCGGCGTGGCGAAGGCAGCGTCGTATGGGCTCATCACCTCTCCCGCCTGCTTGCCGGAATGCTTGGCGTAAGCATTGCCGAGGAAGCCGCGATTGCGGGTAACGACATCCTGCGGAATGCCCGTAAGACCGGAGATCTTGTTGTAGAAGGCTGTTGCCGCATCGCCCGTCGGCGTCGGGCCGGCAAGCGTCGTGAGATATTCGCCAAGCGCGAAACTCTCGGCATCGCGCTGGCCGGATTCGCTGAAGCTTTTGCGCCGGTCGGCTTCGGCGGCTGCCAATGAGGGAAATTCCAGCGCAGCACCCAGCGCGAACTGGTCGGCATTGAACATCAGTTGACCTTCGAGCAGCGGTGAGAGCATGACGGTGCCGGCGATGATGATGCCCTGGCTCTGCTGCAGGGCCGAAGCGACCTTGGCGGCGCGGAAGCCGCCATAGCTTTCGCCGAGCAGATATTTCGGTGAATTGCCGCGGTTGTTATGCGCGACGTAGAGGGCGATCGTCTTCGCCATCGACTGCGCGTCGGCGCCGACATTATAGTAGTTCGAGGCGTCGTCGGCCTTCACCGTGCGGCTCCAGCCGGTGCCGATTGGATCGATCAGCACGAGATCGGTAAAATCGAGCCAGCTATGCGTGTTATCGACGAGCTTCGCATTGGCGCCGTCGCGGCCATCGGGCCCGAAGTCGAGTATCTTCGGCCCCACCAGGCCGAGATGCAGGAAGGCGGAAGCCGCCCCCGGCCCGCCGTTGAAGGCGAAGGTGATCGGCCGGTTCGGCCCGGTATCCTTGGCGACATAGGCGGTGTAGAAGATCGCAGCGTTCTGCCCGCCATCCTGACCGAAGAGATCAAGTGTGCCTGCCGTAGCCGTATAGGCGATCTTGCGTCCATCGGCCGTCGTCAACTCGTGCTCTGTAACGGAATCGCCTGGCAGCAGCTTGAGGACGCCCTCGCGGGACGAACCCTGTGCTGCAGGGGCACGGCGTTCGCCAGCCTCCTGCGCAAAGGAGAAAGCGGGTGCGAGCGCAGCGGTCAGCGCGGCGAACAGAAACAGGGATCGGAAACGCAAGGATTTTCCTCCGGTGGGCCAGAATGCGGCTGAGATAGGGTAGCAGCCGCATTCCTTCGATGGAGATCAAGAGATGGTGATACGCAAGTGAGCCTGGCTCATTCGCCCTTCTCGATCGTGCGTGCATTCACATGCAGCGCCCGACCGGCCCGCCACCCATTGAAGGCGGCACCAAGGCCAAGCGCGACGAAAAGCACTGCGCACCAGGCGAAGCTTCCCGTCCAGCCGCGGATCAGACCGACGATGAACGGGCCGATGGCGGCAAGCAGATAGCCCACGCATTGCGCCATGCCGGAAAGGTGAGCGGCGACATGCGGATCGCGCGAACGCAGCACGATGGCTGTCATCGCCGCGGCGATCAGCCCGCCCTGACCGATACCCTGTAGCACGGCCCAGACCCAGACGGTGGAAAGCGGCGCAAAGAGCAGGCCGAGAAGTGCGACGACGGCGAAGGTGCAGAGCGTCACGTTGATGAGGCGCTGATCCCTACCGCGTACCGCTATATGCGGCACGACGAGACAGGCGGCGGCCTGTACCATGACGGAGACCGAGACGATGCCGCCGGCCACAACACCGTCAAGACCGCGTTCACGCAGGATCGGCACCAGCCAGCCGAAGACGCAATAGGCAAGCGCCGATTGCAGGCCCATGAAAAGCGTGACCTGCCAGGCGAGCTTGTCCCGCCACAGACCTTCGACACGGAAACCGCTGCGCCGCGCCTGTCGACTGCTCGCAAAGACCTGCGGCAGCCAGATCAGCCCGACGACGAGGGCAGGCAGTGCCCAGATGGCGAGCGCGCCTTCCAGCGAGCCGCCGAGCTCATGTTCGATCGGGAGTGTCAGGCCGGCGGCACTGGCAGCGCCCGCGCAGAGTGCCATCGTATAGAAGCCGGTCATCAGAGCCGTATTCGTGGCGAAGTCGCGTTTCACCAGTCCGGGCAGCAACACGTTGCCGACGGCGATCGCAGCACCGGCAAGCGCGGTGCCGAAAAAGAGCAAAGGAACGGAGGAAAGACCGCGTAGCGCCGTACCGAGCGTCAGCAGCAGGAGCACGCCGAGCAGTGTCCGCTCCGAGCCGATGCGCTGGGCAAGTCGCGGCGCCAGCGGCGAGAAGGCGCCAAGGCAGACGACGGGCAAGGTCGTCAGCAGACTGGCGCCGAGCGGCGACAGGCCGAGTTCGGTACGAATTTCCGGCAGCAGGGCGGAAGCGCTGGAAAACACGGGTCGCAGATTGAAGGCGATCAGTACGAGGCTGGCACCGAGCAGGAAGCGAGCCGTCGGGCTCTGCTTCTGCGGCGGCAATGGTACAGGCAGGCTGTCGATTTCGGCATCAATCATCGTCTCGTCGACGGCGTCGAACGAGGATGTGACATTCTGTATGGGCATCCTCATGAAAGAAGCATCCGGTCGAGCGCGGAAAGGATGGGTGCCATGAAGTCGCGCACGGCTGCATCGGCCCTGTCAGGGCTGCCGGTTTCGATGGCGTCGACGATCGACTGGTGCGCCTGCATGTCAGGCTCGGGAATCGCCTTGTCGAGTGTGGCGGCAATCGTCTCCGCGATCGAGGTGGAGAAGAAATCATAGATCTCGATCATCGCCCGGTTGTTGGAGGCGGCGATGACGGCCTTGTGGAAGGCAAGGTCGCGTTCGATGAAGCCTGCCGGATCGCCGCCTTCATAATTGCCACGTTCGTCAAGCAATGCACGAAGCCCGGCGATGATGCCGGGTGTCTTGCGGAGGGCGACGAGCCGCGCGCCCTCCACATCGAGCGCGCAGCGCGCCTCGAACTGGTCGCGCAGGCTGGCGCGCCGCGCCATGGTGAGCGGTCGGCTGCTATCGGTGGTCGAAAGCACATAGGTGCCGGAGCCCTGCCGCGTTTCCAAAAAGCCTTGCGAGACGAGAACGCGCACGGCCTCACGCACAGTGCCTCGACTGACCGACAGCATAGCCGAAAGCGAGGCCTCATTCGGCAGTTTCTCGCCGACAGCCCAGCGCTTGGCGAGTATCTCGCTGCGGATCGCTTCAGTGGCCGTATCGGCAAGATTGGTCTTGTTGAGAGGGTGCATGAGCATTATTCATAAAGTCATCAGATGACTTTATGAATAATGCTATTCCGCTCGAGCGTCAACGGGGCAAAGAAAGCAATAAAAAAGGGCCGCTTTCGCGACCCTTTCCATGAGGTTTGGCCTGTAACTGGCCCGGACCGTCTTGTGCGATCCTAGGAAGGTGGGGTTTTAGAGCGAGGGCTGCCTCGCTTTCATCACCACTTCCATGCCCATTACGAGGTCCGAAAACTCATTAGACATTGGATCACCTTCCTTTCGTTACGTTGACGATAGGTCAAAAGTAGCCCGATTCCTCCGAGATGCAAGAGGAAAACGCAGGGCTGTTTTTTAGCCGGCGTCTGGCTATCTCGTTCAATTGCCTGATTTTCTGCTGCTGCGATCACGCAAATCCATATCGTTTTTGCGGAAAGTGATCTCGGCCGGCGTCAAGAATTTGTCATCTTCGCCTTGCAAATCGGGTGGTCGTTAAGTCGTTGTTAGCCGTAGCATCAGACTATCCAAGATGTTTTCAGCATTCCTGCCGCAGCAGGCGGTGGGCCGGAGCAAGAGCATGTGTCGCTGGGCAGCCTATCGCGGAGACCCCCTCTATCTGGAGGAGCTGGTGTCTTCGCCCGCCCATTCCCTGATCGAGCAATCCCATTGCGCCACCCGCGCCAAGACGGCGACGAATGGCGATGGTTTCGGCATCGCCTGGTATGGTGACCGGCCTGAGCCGGGCCGCTACCGCGATATCCTGCCGGCATGGTCCGACTGCAATCTGAAGAGCCTGGCGCGGCAGATACGTTCACCGCTCTTCCTCGCCCATGTTAGGGCAGCGACCGGCGGCGGCACACGGCGCGACAACTGCCATCCTTTCACGCATGAAACCTGGTCTTTTATGCATAACGGCCAGATCTCCGGCTTCGAGCGGCTGCGTCGGCCGATGGAGACCATGCTGGATGACGAGCTCTTCAATGCCCGCAGTGGCACGACGGATTCCGAGCTTCTGTTCCTGCTCGCTCTGCAGTTCGGCCTGCGGGATGCGCCGATCGCCGCTGTGGCCCAGACCATCGCCTTCGTCGAAGGCCTGGCGGAAAATATTCTCGGCTCCGTGCTGCTGCGCTTCACCGCGGCCTTCTCGGACGGCAAGTCTCTTTACGCGGTCCGCTATGCCACCGACCGCAAGGCGCCGACACTCTATGCCTCGCCGCGTGCCGAGGGCTACTGCCTCGTGTCCGAGCCGCTGAATGACGATGGTGATGCCTGGCAGGAAATACCCGATGGCAGTGCTGTGATTGTCAGCGCCGATGGTCTTGAGATCACGTCCTTCCGGCCTGAAAAGCGCGCGTCCGCAAGGCCAGAGCCTGTCTCTATTCCTGCTTAAGTCGTTCGGCGATCATCGCCGCCAGCCGTTCCGCCACCTCGTCCTTGGAAAGATCGGGCCATTGCTCGATGCCGTCGCGGCGGATGAGTTTTACGCTGTTGCGCGTGCCCCCCATGATGCCGGTTGAAGGCGATACGTCATTGGCGACGATCACGTCAGCACCCTTGCGCTCCAGCTTCAGCTTGGCATTGGCCTCGACATCCTGCGTCTCTGCTGCAAAGCCGATCACCAGTTTAGGCCGCGTCGTGTGATGGCCGACGGTCTTGAGAATATCCGGGTTCTCCGTCAGCGCCAGCGTTGGAATGGATTCGCCCGGATGCTTCTTGAGCTTCTGGTCGGCGGCCGAAGCCACCCGCCAGTCGGCGACCGCAGCCACCATGACGGCGACATCGGCGGGAAGGGCAGCGAGTACGGCATCGCGCATCTCTTCCGCTCGCTCGACATGTACCATCCTGACGCCGGCAGGATCAGGAATGGTTACCGGGCCGGACACCAGCGTCACATCCGCGCCGAGCCGCGCCAGCGCTGCGGCAATGGCATGGCCCTGCCGGCCGGAGGAGCGGTTGGCGATGTAGCGCACCGGATCGATCGGCTCATGCGTCGGACCTGAAGTGACGATCGCCTTTTTGCCGGCAAGCGGTTTCGGACCATCATCGAGCAGGACGTCGGCGGCCGCGACGATTTCCAGCGGTTCGGCCATACGGCCCGTGCCGGTCTCCCGGCTTTCCGCCATCTCGCCAGAGACGGGACCGATGAAGCGGATGCCGTCGCGCCGCAATGTCTCGATATTGCGTTTCGTCGCCGGATGCGCCCACATTTTCGGGTTCATGGCAGGGGCGGCAAGCACCGGCCGATCGGTGGCGAGCAGCACCGTGGAAGCGAGGTCATCGGCAAGCCCATGCGCCATCTTCGCCATGAGATCGGCGGTGGCGGGCGCGATCAGCACCAGATCGCAGTCGCGCGCCAGCCGGATATGGCCGACATCCTGCTCGTCCTGCCGCGAAAAGAGATCGGTAAAGACATGGTCGGCCGCGAGCGCCCCGACGGCAAGCGAGGTCACGAATTCCTGCGAACCCTTCGTCATGATCGGCCGCACGGAAGCGCCGCGTTCCCGCAGGCGTCGGATAAGATCGAGGCTCTTGTAGGCGGCGATGCCGCCCGAGATGATGAGGAGAATGCGTTTGCCGCTGAGAGCCATGGTTTTTTCCCGCCGCTTCTTTGACCGGACAAAACCCTAAGCCTTTGGCGGAAAACATGCAATCGCGGCACTCAGGCTTGTTTGGCCCGCTTCGGCGTGAAGATCGCAATCGCCATGCCGACGCCGATCAGCTGGAGGATCGCACCACCGGCTTCGGGCACGGTCGGCATGCGCTGTTCGAACAGAAAGCCGTAGAAAAGACCGAAGATGGTTTCTGCGACGATCAGCTGGGCGGCAAGTGCGAGCGGCAGAAGGCGCGAGGCAATCATCCAGCACAGCGTGGCAAGCCACGAGCCGGCAATACCCATGATTGTCGCCCAGAGCACGAAGTGAAAGGTCTGCGTGCCGGTGAAGCTGACAGTCTCCCCGAGCGAGGTGAAGGGCAGGAGAACGAGTGCGCCGATGCCGGCGCCGATCCCCTGCAAGGCGGTCCAGTGTATGGCGCTCGGCGCATCCTGCGACTGCATGACGGCAGCGCTCATCATCCCATAGGCTACCCAGAGCGCCAGTCCGATCAGCGCGGCGACGATGCCGAGCAGGATTTCCGGCTGATCGCTGGCGGATGTCGTGGCGAAGATCGAGACATTCACCCAGCCGATGCCGGCAGCTATCAGGATCAGCGGCATTGCCAGTGTTCTCCAGTCGATAGACCGGTCCTTGAGATTGGCGATAATGGCAAGCAGTACAGGCATCGTGCCGATGACGAGCGGTGGAATGGCGGTGCCTGCGTAACGCACGGCATAGGAAATACTCATGAAATAACCGACATAACCGATGCTGCCGAGCGCAATGCCGGTCAGAACAAGCGATCGGCGGAGACCCACCGGACGAAAGCGCGGATTGATCATCAGGATAAGACTGACGACGGCAAAAAGCCCGTAGCGTGCCACGGTCAGGTCGATCGCCGTATAGGGCGCGACGACGCGCGGAGCGACAAAGCTTAGCCCCCATAGCGCACAGGTGGCCAGACCGCAGAGGATGCCGATCAGCATGTGAAACTCCGAAGAGATGGGACTGGGCTCCGGCAGGAAAGGGATGTGGAGCGGTCGCGAAGAGATATCGCCTAGCCGATATGCCCTATCACGGGTGGAAACAAGAGTCTGCCTGCGACATCGCGGAGACGGGGTTGGCAAAACGAGTCCAAACTGCTGCCTTCTTGTCATCAATCATATGACTTAAGCGCACTTCAGTCAAAGATAGTACGGCAGCATAGTGGGCAAACCCAAATAAAGGAGTTGCCCCATGTTTGCTGTAACTGGAATGACAGGCCAGGTCGGTGCCGCCGTTGCCGATCATCTGCTGAAGAATGGCGGTGAGGTCCGTGCTGTCGTCCGAAATCCCGAAAAGGCCGCCGGCTGGAAGGAGCGCGGTTGCGAGATCGCCGTCGCCGACATGAACGACTCTGTATCGCTGACATCAGCGTTCAGAGGCGCGGAAGGTGTCTTCCTCGTTATCCCGCCGCTTTTCGATCCCATGCCGGGCTTCCCGGAGGTGACAGGCATGCTGGCAACGCTGAAGACCGTGCTTGAGGCGACAAGGCCCGGGAAGCTCGTCTGCCTGTCGACGGTCGGCGCACAGTCCACGCAGCCGAACTTGTTAAGCCAGCTCGGCATCGTCGAGAAGGAGCTTTCGACACTCTCCATCCCGGTCGCTTTCCTGCGCGCCGCCTGGTTCATGGAAAACGCCGCCTGGGATGTAGCGCCTGCACGCGAAACCGGCGTCATCCCGAGCTTCCTTCAGCCGCTCGACCGTGCCGTGCCGATGATTGCCGTGGATGATATCGGCGCGCTCGGTGCGAAGATGCTGCGCGAGAACTGGCAGGGTGCGCGCGTGGCGGAATTGGAAGCGCAGGAGCGCGTCAGCCCGGCCATGATTGCCGCCGCCTTCGCCAAGGTGCTCGGCGAGCCGGTGACGGCGGAAGTCGTGCCGCAGGAAAGCTGGGAAGAGCTGTTCCGTGCCCAGGGCATGAAGAACCCCGAGCCTCGCATGCGCATGCTCGACGGCTTCAACGAAGGCTGGATCGACTTTGAGGCCGGGCGTGAGAAATCGCTGAAGGGTACGACCAGCATCGAAACAGTGATCCGCGGCCTCGTTGCTGGCGCATAAGCGAAAAGGCCGCGGTCAAAAGAAACCGCGGCCATTGCTTGAGACCCTGATATCAAGGGGCTTAGAGGTTGCTCATGCCGCCGTCGATGATCAGTTCGCTGCCGACGATATAGGCAGCCTCATCCGAGGCGAAAAAGACGATGGTCTTGGCGACTTCGCTAGCATCACCGAAGCGGCCGACCGGGATCTGCGACTGGATCTGAGACGCCATCGCCTTGGAATCGGCTTCCGACATGCCGAGCTTGCCATAGAGCGGCGTGGCGATCGGGCCGGGGCTGACGGCGTTGACCCGGATGCCGCGACCGATCAGCTCGCCGGAAAGCGTCTTGGCAAGCGTCAGCAGCGCACCCTTCGTCAGCGAATAGACGCTCGAATTCGGCATGCCGATATGGGCATTGATCGAGGTATTAAGCACGATCGAAGCCTTCTTGGAGAAGATCGGCAGCAAGGCCTGGATCAGGAAGTAGGGGCCTTTGACATTGATTGCGAAAGACTTGTCGAAAGCAGCTTCGCTCCAGCCCTCGACAGGGCCGAATTCGGCGATGCCGGCATTGACGAAGAGGATGTCGAGCGTGCCGAAGGCGTTCTTCACCGTTTCGGCGACGGCGGCCTGACCGGCGACATTGCCGGCATCGGCCTGGATGACTAGAACCTTGTCGCCGAGTTCGGCGCGAGCGGCTTCCACGCTCTTTGCACTGCTGCCGGTAATAGCCACACGTGCGCCTTCGGCGATGAACTGGCGGGCGGTTTCAAGGCCGATGCCGCTGGTGCCGCCGGTAATCAGGGCTGTCTTGTTTGCGAGGCGAGTCATTGTCGTATTCCTTCTGTGTCCGTTTGGCGCTGGGCGCTTTTGATGCTGAGAGAATGCAGGAAGAAGGTCGGCGCGATAACCTGCTTGTTTCAGTAGGGATCATCAACCTGTGGCGGATAATCGCGCTTTAGTTGTCAGGTGCGGGTGATCGAGGCGCCGCCGTCGACCAATGTCGCCGTGCCGGTGACGAAGCTTGCATCGTCGGAGGCGAGGTACAGCACCGACCGGGCGAGCTCTTCCGGTGCAGCAACACGCTTCAGCGCATGCAGGTTGGTAATAAAGGCCTGCTTGTCTGACGTATCATTCATTTCGCGATACATGTCCGTATCGACAGCACCTGGCAGGATCGCGTTGACGCGGACGTTCTGCGGGCCGTATTCGGCGGCGAGCGCCTGCGTCAGGCCGATGAGGCCGGACTTGCTGGCGGCATAGGCGGCAACACCCGGGAAGGCGAAGCTGTAGCCGACGAAAGTCGAGGTGAAGACAACAGAGCCGCCGCCATGCTTGACCATTTCGGCGATCTGATGCTTGGCGGCAAGGAAGGAGGCCGTCAGGTTGATTGCCAGGGCGTCGCTGAAGCCTGCTTCGGAGACTTCGGTGCTTGGGCCGGCTTCGCCGAGCGTGCCGGCATTGTTGAAGGCGATGTCGAGCTTGCCGTAATTTTCAACGGCGGCTGCGACCAGTGCCTTGTGATAGTCTTCCGAGCGGACATCGCCGGCAACGGCCACGGCATCGCCGCCGGCAGCCTTGATTTCGGCAACGAGGCTTTCAAGCTCGGCCTGGCGGCGGGCACCGACCACGACCTTGGCTCCTTCGGCGGCAAAGAGCTTGGCGGTAACACGCCCGATGCCCGAGCTTGCGCCGGTGATAATTGCGACTTTGTTGATCAGACGATTCATTGTTCCATCTCCTGAATTTGATTGGATCGGCATTGCCGTCCCGTTTCGATGACTGGAAGATGGCATTCTTCTTTCGTTCGGATTAGTCTCCTGATCGCGGAGTTCGAATTCGGAAAAGCCGAACGATGATGAAAATCGAAGGGATCGCGGCTTTTGTTGCCGTAGTCGAGGCGGGCTCGGTGAGCGAAGCCGCGAGGCGGCTGCGTCTGTCGAAATCGGTCGTCAGCGAAAGACTGGCGGAGCTCGAAAAGACATTGGGCGCCATGCTCGTCCATCGCACTACACGCAAGCTGACCTTGACGGAGGATGGAGCCGCCTTTTTGGAGCGCGCTGGGCGCATCGTCCGCGAGATGGAAGACGCCGTGGCCGATATGGCCGAGCGCCGCGGCACGCTTTCAGGCCCGTTGCGCATTGCAGCCCCCGTCACCTTCGGTCGCCTGCATCTCGGGCCTGCCCTCTATCCGTTTTTAAAGGCGCATGCGCAGATCGCGCTGACGCTCGACATGGATGACAGGCGTGTCGATCCGGCTTCGGACGGCTATGATGCCATCATCCGCCACGGCGCCATCGCGGATACAAGGCTCGTCGCCTGGAAGCTCGCTCGCAGCCGCAGGCTGCTGGTCGCCTCGCCCGATTATATCGAGCGTCATGGCAAGCCTGCCTCATTGTCCGATCTCAACGATCATCGTGGCGTCTTCTATACCAACCGCGGCGCAGCCGACTGGCGATTCCAGACGGATGAGGGCACGGTCATCATCCGCGCGATGCTCGGCCTCGGCATCAACAATGGCGACATGCTGCATGATGCGGCGATCGAAGGCCTCGGCATCGCACTCCTGCCGGCCTTCATTGCCGGCCCCACCGTTCGCGCAGGTCGCCTGATGGAGATCGATGTCGGCGCAAAGCCGGAGCCGGAATTCATCTACATGGCCCATCCCGAAGGCCGAAACCCCTCCGCCAAGCTGCGCGCCATCGCCGATCATCTGAAAAAGACCTTCGGTGATCCGCCCTATTGGGATCCGGACTGCTAACTCAGAAGGCCCATCAGGTTTTCGGTCACCGGAGAGCGCTGGCTGCGCAGTACCGCAAGCGCCAGCCGCGCCACGGCCGGCGGCCCCTCGATCGGGCGATAGGCGACACCGGAAAGTTTGATCTGCGAAATCGATGCAGGCACGATCGAGACACCGAGATCGGCGGCAACGAGGTTGACAACCGAAGAGATCTGCGGCGCCTCCTGAGCGACCTTCAAGTCGAAACCCGCCTCGCGGCAGGCGCGCACCACGTCGTCATAGAGACTGAGGCCGACAAGGCGCGGGAACAGGATGAAAGGTTCCTTCGCCAGCAGGGCAAGCGGCAGCGTCTTCTGCTTGGCCAGTGGATGGCTGGCCGGTAGGGCGACGACCATCGGCTCGTCCGGCAGGCGTTTCAGCCTGATGCCATCGGGATCGTTGAGGCCGGGCCGCATGAAGGTCGCATCCAATTCGCCGCGTTCCAGCTTCTGCATCAGGCCGAGTGTGTTCATCTCCGTCAGCGACAGCTGCACATCCGGCCATCGGGCCTGAAAGCGACGGATCGTCGTGCTGACGATGGGATTGAAGGCGGAGGAGGCGGTGAAGCCAAGCGACAGCCGGCCGGTCTCGCCACGATTGGCGCTTTGCGCCGCAAGCCGTGCCTTTTCGGCAGCTGCGAGCGCGGCCTTGGTTTCCGGCAGAAAGGCCGTGCCGGCCGCCGTCAGCTCCGCCCCGTGCGGCACGCGATGAAAGAGCATGGCGCCGATTTCAGTTTCGAGATCGCGGATCTGCTGGCTGAGCGGTGGCTGGCCGATGCCGAGGCGCGCGGCCGCCCGCGTGAAATTGCCCTCTTCGGCCACTGCCAGAAAATACCTCAGATGCCGCAGCTCCATTGCTATCTCCAAAACCTATCAAGATCGCCTGTTTCATATATTGGACAAATAGAGGCGTCCTGACTAAATCGGAGGGCAGGAAGGAATTGAGAATGTCCGACACTGCAATCCAAGACGTTGCCGACCTGAAAACGGCCGACAGGAAACAGTCCAAGGAATATCTGACCCGCGGCACCGGGGCCTATCGCCGCGCCAGCCTGGCGCTCTTCCTCTCGGGCTTTGCCACCTTCTCGTTGCTCTATTGCGTGCAGCCGCTGCTACCGATCTTCGCGCAGGAATTTGCCGTCAGCCCTGCCGTAAGCTCGTTGGCACTGTCGCTGTGCACCGGTTTCCTGGCGATCGCCATCGTCTGCGCCGCCGCTGTCTCGGAAGGGCTTGGCCGTCGCAGCCTCATGTCGATCTCGCTGGTCTGCGCTGCCGTATTGACGATCGCCACCGCCTTTGCGCCGAACTGGCATCTGATGCTGGTCATCCGCGCCCTGCAGGGCTTCGTGCTCGGCGGCGTTCCGGCCGTCGCTATGGCCTATCTCGCGGAGGAAATCGACCCGCGCGGCCTTGGCGCCACCATGGGCCTCTATGTCGGCGGCACGGCCTTCGGCGGCATGTCGGGGCGGGTGCTGACGGGCATTTTCGCCGAATATCTCTCCTGGCGGCCGGCTCTGTTCCTGATCGGCGCAATCGGCCTTGCCGCCGCGATCGGCTTTATCGCGCTGCTGCCGCCCTCGCGCAATTTCGTGCGCCGCGCCGGCTTTGACCCTCAGTTCCACTTGAAGGCATGGATGAGGCATCTCAGTAATCCGGCGCTACCCTTCATCTTCGCCATTGCCTTCTTCGCGATGGGATCCTTCGTGACAATCTACAACTACGCCGGCTTTCGCCTCGTCGCGCCGCCCTATGAGCTGAACCAGACCGAACTCGGCCTGATCTTCACCGTGTACTTGTTCGGTATCGGCGCCTCCTCCGTCGGTGGCATTCTGGGCGATCGGCTCGGCCATTTTACCGTGCTCCTGGCCGGTATCGTCATCACTGCCGCAGGCTGCGCTCTGACGTTGGCGGCCCCCCTGCCGCTCATCATCCTCGGCATCGTCGTGCTGACCAGCGGTTTCTTCATGAGCCATTCGGTAGCAAGTGGTCTGGTCGGTAAACTCGCCGCCGGCACCAAGGGCCACGCCTCCTCGCTTTACATGCTTGCCTATTACGTCGGCTCCAGCGTCATGGGCTCGGCCGGCGGCTGGTTTTGGGCGATGGAGGGATGGGCGGCGATCGTGATCTTCACGCTGGTCATGATGGCATTCGCTCTCCTGTCAGCACTCGCCGCTCGCCGGCTCGCTCGACGCCCGTCTTGACTTCCGGCCTGTGACGATTAATTTAACTTTTAGGTTAAATAAGAGTCGGAGGAGCATTGTGAAGAAGATCTATCATGGAAGCTGCCATTGCGGCGCCGTCGCCTATGAGGCCGGGCTCGACCTTTCGGCTGGCACTTTCAAGTGCAATTGCTCTGTTTGCCGCAAGAAACGCAGCTGGCTGGCGATCGCTCAGCCCGCTGACTTCCGGCTGGTGTCGGGCAGGGACGGGTTGCGTGAATATCTTTTCGGCTCCGGCTCGATCCATCATCTTTTCTGCGAGAATTGCGGCGTGGCTTCCTTTGCCCGCAACGACAACGAGACGATCGGCCCCTTCATCGCCATCGCCGTCAGTTGCCTCGACGATGCCAGCGCCGAAGAGCTTGCCGCCGCCCCGGTCGCCTATTTTGATGGCATGCACGATCGCTATGACGCCGCGCCGGCCGAAACGCGGCATCTGTGACGACGGCGATCAGTCAAGCCGGATATAGGGCACGTCCTTCTTCGTCACCTCGTCCAGCGCTTCGTCATAACCAGCATCGGCATAACGCATGACGCCGAGCGCCGTATCGTTGGTCAGCGCATGGTTTAAGCGCTCGTCGGCGGCTTCCGAGCCGTCGGCCACGACCGTGACGCCGCAGCTCGTCATGTAACCGGCATAACCGCCGCCGCCGGAATGGACGACGACGAGATCGGCCATCGAGGAGCATAGCAACATCGCATCGATGAGCGGCCAGTCGGCGATGGCATCCGAACCATCCTTCATCCGCTCGGTCATGATGTTCGGATGCGCCATGGCGCCAGCATCGAGATGGTCCCGCGAGAAGGCGACTGGACCCTTGAGCTCGCCATTGGCGACCAGTTCGTTGACTCGCCGCGCCAGCGCCGTTCGCTCGCCGTGGCCGAGCCAGGCGATACGGGCCGGCAGTCCCTCGAAGGGAATATGCTCGCGTGCCAGCCGGATCCAGTTGGTGATGATCTTGTTGTCGGGAAACATCTCGAGCAGCAGATCGTCGATACGGGCGATATCGCTCTCCTCGCCCGAAAGTGCCATCCACCGGAACGGGCCGATGGCACGGGCAAAGAGCGGTCGCAGATAGGCTTCCGTGAAGATCGGAATGTCGAAGGCATTGGCAACGCCGCCCTCGCGCGCCTGGGTGCGGATGAGATTGCCGTTGTCGAAGACCTCGGCACCGCGCTTCTGGAATTCCAGCATCGCGGTGACATGTTCGACGATCGAGGCGCGGCTGGCGGCCATCAGCTGGCCCTGGCCGTCATCGCGCAGGCCCTTCACCTGATCGATACTCATGCCCTTCGGTACATAGCCATAGACGAGATCATGCGCCGAGGTCTGGTCGGTGACGACATCGGGCACGATGCCGCGCCGGGCAATTTCCGGATAGATCTCGGCCGCATTGCCGACGAGACCGACGGAGAGTGCCCGC
The DNA here is from genome assembly GCF_052113285.1 of Rhizobium sp. YAF28. Lineage (NCBI taxonomy): Bacteria > Pseudomonadati > Pseudomonadota > Alphaproteobacteria > Hyphomicrobiales > Rhizobiaceae > Rhizobium > Rhizobium sp. YAF28. Next base: position 160,014 of record NZ_JBFRCX010000004.1, read on the forward strand.
TTTTCCTTGACCGCGGCATCGATCATCGCAAGCGCGCTGTCGAGATCGGGCGCAATCTCCTGCAGGTAGCCGATCTGCTGGCGCTTGCGGGCGCGTTCCGGATCGATGTCGATGCAGAGGATCGCTGCCCCCGCCATGCGGCCAGCAAGCGGCTGCGCGCCGCCCATGCCGCCAAGCCCGGCCGTCAGCACGAAACGGCCATGAAGGTCGCCACCGAAACGGCGCTCGGCAATGCGCATGAAGATCTCATAGGTACCCTGAATGACGCCCTGGCTGCCGATATATTGCCAGGCGCCAGCGGTCAGACCGCCCCAGCAGATCAGGCCCTTGCGCTGCAGCTCGTAGAAGACCTCGGCCTTCGCCCACTGGCCGACGATGTTACAGTTCGCCATGATGACGAGCGGCGCCTTGGCATGGGTCTTCACGAGACCGATCGGCTTGCCGGACTGGATGAGCAGCGTCTGGTCGTCGTCCATTTCAGTGAGTGCCTTGACGATGCCGCGATGCGCCGGCCAGTTGCGCGCTGCCTTGCCGAGCGCAGCATAGACCACTAGATTGTCGGGGTCTTCACCGACCGAGAGCACGTTTTCCAGAAGCCGCAGCAGCGCTTCCTGCCGCCAGCCCTTGGCGCGCAGCTCCGGCCCACCGGGAATTGGAAATTTCGGATGGCGTGGATTGGCCTTCGGCATCTTGGGTTCCTCGTCTTTTCGTCATCGGCGCAAGCGCACCGGTTCATTCACTTGGCAGGCATCGGCCCCACATAGGCAAGTGCGGCGTCGATGAGCCGCCGCCGCATGGCATCGTCGCCATAGATATCGGCATTGGCCCGCACCCAACCATGCATGATCCGCTCGCCCGACAGCATCTGGATCACGCCCGGCAGAGCCAGTGCCCAATCGTCATTTCCCTTGCCGAGACGCAGCAACATGCCATCCTGACGCGCGCAGCAGAGCAGGTTGCCGTTGAGCATAAAGGCCCAGCCGCCGAACATGGATTTTTCGGTAAGCCCCGGTCGGTCGCCGAGTTCCTCGCGCATCAGTTCTTCCAGGCCGGGATCGCGCGCCATGGCTCAGGCCCTCATCTCCAGTGCATAGCGTGCTATCTCGATGCCCATCGCCTTTTCGACAGACGGATAGACGGTCGGATCGAGCACGCTGGCCGACAGCGGAATGATGTCCTTCGGCACGTGCAGGATAAACACATGCATGCCACCCTTGAGCTGCCCGACAGAGAGCGGCTCGCCCTCCTCGGAAAGCGTGGTGATGACGGCGGGGAAGGTTGCGACGCGCCTGCCGTCGGCATCGTCGACCGCCATATATTCGTTCATCACATGCAGGGTCACGGCCTTGTCACCGGCGCCGACCGTGATCGTGCCGATGTCGAAGGCCTCCTTGGTATAGACCACATCCTTCTCGGTGATTGTACCCTCGGCGAGGATATGGCCGCCCGTCGTCTTGCAGATCGCATCGATGATCGCCGATCCGCCTTTCTTTTCCGCTTCAATGATCGCTTCGCCGAGCTTCAGCGCCATCGAGATGCCGCCGAGCGCGGCATTCTTGCGGACATAGGAGGCGCGCAGCGGATTGCGGCAGCTGGCAATGAAGCCGCCGGACTGGTCGGCTGCCGCCCGCAGCACCGGCGAGATCTTCGCCGTCGCGCCTTTGACGACCAGCTCGATATAGCGGTTTTCAGCCCGGTTGCCGCCAACGGCGGTCTGGATCATCTGTTCCGGCGACCCTGCCATGCCGATCGATCCCATGTCGCCGGTCGGATGGGCGCGGATATCGCCGACGGCATCCACGACCTTGGTGCCGAGGATGGCCGAAGGCAGCCAGCCGTTCAGTGTCGAGGATTTGCCGTTCTGGCCGATGATGAGACCGGAGAGCTTTTCGCCGAGCGCCTCCTGCAGAAGCTGCACGGCTTTCACATAGTCGATGCCCTGCATTTCCCAGGGCGTGGTCGAGGCCGGTGCGCCGATAGCCGCGGCCGTCGCGATCCAGTCGTTGTCGCCGAGTTCCTCAATGGAGACGAGTTCGGGCTTGCCGACATTAACGGCGGCATAACCGAGCATGCGGCCGTGATCGGCCCAGCCACCACCGCCGGCGGCATAGACGGAACCGCCCTTGACGGCGGCTTCCACGTCCTTCTCAACCAGTATGCGTCCCATTATCCTTCTCCGTCGTAAGTGTCCTGTCCATCTCGCGCACCGCCTCGAAAAGCACGGCCGCCCCGAGCGCTATGTCGTCATTTTCAGCCCATTCATCCGGGGAGTGGCTGCGGCCTTCCCGGCAAGGCACGAAGATCATCGCAGCCGGCGCCACGCGGGCGATCCAGGCCGTATCGTGACCCGCACCCGAGGCCATGAAGCGGTGTTTGGCGCCGACAGTCTCGCAGGCCCGTTCCAGAGTCGAGAGCAGGCCCTTGTCGCTCGGTGTCGGAAAATTGTCGGAGATGCGGTTCGGGGGCGCGATCGTCACGCCAAAGGCCAGAGCGAGCTTTTCCGTATGGCCGTCCAGCCAGCGGCAGAAGGCTTCCATGTCGGCGCGGATTTCGGCCCGCCCGTCGATCAGCAACACGACACGCGACGGCACGACATTGGCGGCATTCGGCTCGATGCGGAATTCGCCGACGGTCGCTGCAAAATGGCCGGGCGTCTTGGCAAGCTCGTTTGCGGCATTGCGGATATCGAGCACGATCTGCGAAGCGGCAACCAGCGCATCGGCACGCGTATCCATCGGCGTCGTGCCGGCATGGTCGGCCCGACCCTCGACGGTGATTTCGATGCGGGTGATGCCCGAGATCGCCGTGACGATGCCTATATCCTTGCGCTCGTTTTCAAGCACAGGACCTTGCTCGATATGCAGTTCCAGAAAACCGGCAATATCGGGCTTGTTCTCATGAGTAAGCACACCCGGCGATCCGCCGACCTCGGCAATCGCTTCGGCGAGATCGCGACCTTCGACTGTGCGAGAGAGCCATGCTTGCGGCAATTGGCCGGTCATGCCACGGCTGCCGATGCAGGAAACGCCGAAAATGCTGACCTCCTCGGCCAGGAAATCGACGATCTCCAGATCATGGTCGAGATGGATCTCCTGTTCGCGCAGCGCCCGCGCAACTTCGAGTGCCGCCGCAACGCCGGCAATGCCGTCGAAACGCCCGCCATCGGGCACAGTGTCGGAATGCGAGCCAAGCATGATGATGCCGGAGCCCGGTTTTGCGCCTTCGCGCCGGCCGATCAGATTGCCTGACGCGTCGATGCGGGTCTCCAAACCGATCGCCTGCATGCGCGCCTCCAGATAGGCGCGGCCTTCAAGGAAGAGCGGCGAAAAAGCCCGTCGCGTCCAGGGATGCCCCGGCTCGGTGATGGTGGAGAGGGCTTCGATATCGGCGGAGATCCGGCCGGCGTTGACGGGCAGGTTGCGGCTCATGCCAGCACCTGTCGCGCAAGCGGGCGCACGAAGCGGCCGGCGCCGGGCTCGGCCAGAACCTTGGCCTCCTCGGTGATCTTCTCTCCCCGCAGCCAGGCGGCCGAAACCGTCCACGGCAGGCGGATTCCATTGTAGGGACTCCAGCCAACGACATTGTTGCCGCTGGCCGAAGCATCATAGACCGTCTCTTTCGGCTCCAGCACGACGATGTCGGCATCCTTGCCCGGCGTCAGTGCGCCCTTGATATGGTCGAGACGGAAGTGCTTCGCCGGATTTTCGGCCATAAGCTTCGCTGCCCAAGTCAGGGGGATGCCACGTTCCAGCGCGCCCTTGACGAAAAGCGGCACCATGACTTCCAGACCCGGAACACCTGATGCATTCGCCAGCATGTCGGGATTGGTCTTGCGGTTTTCCGACCAGCTCACGTGATCGGTCGACACCAGCCAGACATTGCCTTCGGCGACCCTGCGCCAGAGCGTCTCCACTTCGGCGCGCGGCCGCACCGGCGGATTGATCTTCGCCTTGCCGCCGAGCCGCTTCACATCGTTTTCTTCATCGAGCGTCAGGTAATGAATGCAGCATTCCACGGTCGCTTCGAAGCCGTCGCGGCGATAGGCCCGCGCGATGTCGTAACCGCGCCCGAGCGAGCAATGCACGACATGGGACGGGCAGCCGGTATTGGCGCCGGTCTCGAAGATCGTGTGCATGGCAAGCAGCTCGGTGATCGGCGGGCGCGACAGGCCATGGGCGCGCCAGTCGGTAACGCCGCTTGCCTTCACCTGTTCCATATAGGTGCGGACCGCCTCGTCATCCTCGTTGTGCACGCCGGCCGTTAGCCCGGTCGGGGCGATGGCCGCAAAGCAGGCGTCGAGCAGGGCGGGCGGAATGCGCGGGAAACGTTTGGGATCGGTGCCGAAGGTCGAGAATTTGAAGGCGGCAACACCTGCCTCCACCATCTCGGCAATGCGGGTAGCACCTTCCTCTGGATCGACGGTACCGTAAAGCGCGAAATCAACCCGCGCCTGCGGGCCGGCATGATCGACCTTCTTCTTCACCGAAGCGGCTGAGCAGACGAGATTGCCCTCATCATAAGGCATATCAACGATGGTGGTGACGCCACCGGCTGCTGCCGAGCGCGTCGACCAGATGAAATCCTCCTGGTCCTTCTGGGAGAGCGAGTGGACCTGCGCATCGATAGCGCCTGGCAGGATAAGTGCCTTGCCGAGCAGGTGCCGTTCTTTAGCCGCAGGCGGCACGCCGATACCGACTTCCGCGATCTTTCCGTCGTAAACGGCGACATAGCCGCCTTCGACGATGCGCTCCGGCAGCACCACTGTGCCCTGCAGAACGAGATCGAAATCCATGCCGCGTCTCCCTCGATAGGTCGAAATTCAGATGATGGCCGGTTCCCGCGTCAGCCGTTCCTCGATGCGCTCGAGCGACCCAAGTGCAAAGAAATCGTCGAAGGAGGCAATCGGTACCTGCTCGATCAGCTTGGAGAGGAACGCATCCGAGCCGAGTTCCTCTTCGATTGCCTCGACCTCGGCCGAAAGCGGCCGGTCGACCGTATAGAAGGCCGCATGTTTGCGCACGACCTCATAGAGCATGCCGGCAACGCCCTTCGGCGTATCGCCGATAATATCGATCGCTTGTGCCGAAAGCAGGGCTTCCAGTGCGGCGAGACGCTTCAGCGCCCGCATCTGCCGGTCGAAGCGTTCGATGACGAGTGGCAGGAAGGCTGCCTCGTCCTCAAGGCCCGCCGCAACGACGAGCGATTGCGCCGAAACCGGGTTCGACATGGAGAGTACGCGCGAAAAGATTTCGCCCGCAAGCTTGATGATTGGTCCGAAGCCGGTCGCGATGCGGCCCGGAGGCACGAGATTGACCGGCAGGCCGCGCCGCTGCCCGTTGCCGAGCAGGACACAGCGGTTGAAGGCGTTGCGCGCTGCATGCGCCATGCAGAGTGCCGCGGATTCCAGCAGGATGGTCACGTCGAGCGGCAGCGATCCGCCAGATGTCATCACCCGTCCCTCGACGACGACGGGATTGTCGTCGGAGCGGCCGGTGGCGGCGAGAATCTTATGGCCCGTCGAAAGCAGGTTCTCGATAACGGCACCAAAGACTTGGGCGATCATGCGGAGACTCAGCGCATCTTGCACGTGGGTCGCGACCGGCCATTCCCATTCGTCAGAAGCATTGCACAGCCAGGCGCCGATCAGCGCCTCTCGCGCGGTGCCGACATGGCGCACGGCCCGCCAGGGATCGCGCGATGCGCCAAGCGCACCTGAGGCCATCATGCCGGTTGCCAGCAGCACACGGATTGATGCGGCGGCATTGCGCGTCGTTTCCGCGGCGGCGGCAAAACTGACGGCATTGACGCTGAGCGAGGCGAGGCTGTCGCGCGGCGCCATCCTCACCGGCTCCATGCCGGCGGCCTGGAAGGCTTCAGCGGCCTGCATGCGGTTGCCGCGATAGATCGCTTCGCCGACGCCCGTCAGCACTGCGCCGATCTGGCCCATCAGGCCGATATCGGCACAGCCGATCGAGCCGGTGCGGCGCACGACCGGAATGAGATCTGCCTTCAGCATGCGCATATAGGCGTCGATGAGATCGGGCGTGCAGCCGACCTGGCCGGTCAGGGCCGTGTTGACGCGCATCGCCATGGCATTGCGCACGACATTGCAGGAAAAAGGTGTGCCGGTGCCGAAGTGGTGGGCGCGCACGAGGCCGAGATTGAAGACCTCGAGATCTTCGGGCGACCATTCGACATCCTTCATGGCGCCCACGCCCGTGGTCGCGCCGTAAACCGGCATGCCGGATTCGATGGCATCCTCGACGATCGAACGCGCGATCTTCACGCGCTGCATACCGATCTCCGAGGCCGAAAGCGCAACCTTGCCGGAGCCGATCCTCATCATCTCGGCAAAGCTGAAGGGCTGGCCGCTCAGTTCGATTCCGGGGCGTTCATGCTTCATGTGCTCATCTCCATGGAGGCGAGACTAAGCGAGCCTCACGTCTGGCGGGATATTCCAAATGCCGAACACATCATGCTTTTGTTGCTTCCCGATCAGCTCAGTATCCAGGCAATATAGAGAAGCGTGAGCGCAATGATCCAGAGGGCCGCTTTGGCCGAGCGGTTGTGGCGTGCTTCCGCCTTGCCGATGGCCTCGGCCGTCTGCTCATCGAAGCGCAACCCGTGTTCGATCATATGCAGAAGCTGATGGTGGAACTTTTCTGTCTGGGCGGCGATTTCGGGCGCGGCTTCTGCGAGCTTCACGGCCGCCTTCAGCCCATCCTTGAGATCGGTGACGATGCGCTTGGGGCCGAGATTGTTCTTGATCCAGTCGCCGACGACCGGCTCGGACGCCTTCCACATGTTGAAGCGCGGATTGAGCATGCGCGAGACGCCTTCGACGACGACCATCGTCTTCTGCAGCATGACGAGCTCGGGCCGCGTCTGCATGTCGAAAAGTTCGGTGACCTCGAAAAGCAGCGTCAGCAGCTTGCCCATCGAGATCGTCTCGGCAGGCTGACCGTGGATCGGTTCGCCGATCGCCCGGATCGCCTGGGCAAAACTCTCGACATTGTGGTGACCGGGCACATAGCCCGCCTCAAAATGCACTTCCGCCACCCGGATATAGTCGCGGGTGATGAAGCCGTAGAGGATTTCGGCAAGGAAGCGGCGCTCCTTCTTCCCGAGACGCCCGACAATGCCCATGTCGACAGCGACGATCATGCCGTCGGAATCGACGAAGAGGTTGCCCGGATGCATGTCGGCATGGAAGAAGCCGTCGCGCAGCGTATGGCGCAGGAATGACTGGATCAGCGTGTCCGCAAGCTCATTGAGATCGTGGCCGGCAGCCCGCAGCCCTTCGACATCGGACATTTTGACGCCGTCGATCCACTCCATGGTGATGACGTCGCGGCCGGTGCGCTCCCAGTCAACCTTCGGCACGCGGAAGCCAGGATCCTTTTCGGTATTCTCGGCAATCTCAGAAAGGGCAGCCGCCTCAAGGCGCAGGTCCATCTCTACCTTGGTGGTCTGTTCCAGGGTTTTCGTCACCTCGACCGGCCGCAGGCGTCGGCTGGCCGGCATGAAGCGTTCCTGCATATTTGCGACGAGATACATCGCCTCGATATCATGGGCAAACCGCGCCCGGACACCGGGCCGCACGACCTTTACGGCGACCTTCTTGGGTCCTGTCGGCGTATCGACCTCGGCTGGATGCACCTGCGCAATGGAGGCCGCTGCAATCGGATCGCCGAAGCTCGCGTAGAGATCAGTGATCGATCGCCCGAGCGAGCCTTCGATATTGGCCTTGGCGGCTGCCGCCGGGAAAAAGGCCATCCGGTCCTGAAGCTGTGACAGGTCGTCGGCAAACTCGACGCCGACGACATCAGGGCGCGTCGCAAGGAACTGGCCGATCTTCACATAGGATGGACCAAGCCGCTCGACGGCCTGCGCCAGCCGGTCGCTGCGCTTCTGATACTTGCTGCGATTGCGCGCAAACATGCCGACAAAGGATTTTGCCAGGCTCACGGATGGCGGCAGGCCTTCCGAAGGCAGCGCCGAAATGACGCCTTCACGCACCAAAATCCAGCCGACCCTTACGAGCCTGAAATATGCCCCGAAAGCACTCATGCGGATCAGAGCTTCCAGCCGGAATGCAGCGCTGCTATGCCGCCGGTATAATTGGTATAGGTAACGCGCGAGAAGCCGGCGGTGCGGATCATCGCCGCGAAATTCTCCTGGTTCGGGAACTTGCGGATCGATTCCACGAGATACTGGTAAGGCTCGGCATCACCGGTGATCGCCTTGCCGAACTTCGGAATGGCATTGAACGACCAGGCCTCATAGACCTTGTCGAGAAGCGGCAGTTCCACTTCCGAAAATTCGAGCACTAATAGACGGCCACCGCGTTTCAAGACGCGATAGGCTTCCGAGAGCGCCACCTCGATCCGCGGCACGTTGCGGATGCCGAAGGCGATCGTATAGGCATCGAAGCTGTTTGCCTCGAAAGGAAGGTCCTCGGCATTGGCTTCCACGAAGGTAAGATTGTCCGAAAGCTTCTTCTTTTCCGCCCGCTCGGCGCCGACGCCAAGCATCGAGCCGTTGATGTCGAGCACGGTCGCATGTGCCTGGCGGTTCGAGGCTTCAACGATGCGGAAGGCGATGTCGCCAGTGCCACCGGCCACGTCGAGCACCTTGTAGCCCGGCTCCTTGCGAGGGTTCAGCGCCGTAATCATCGCATCCTTCCAGGCGCGATGCATGCCCATGGACATGACGTCGTTCATGATGTCGTAGCGTTTGGCGACCTTGTGGAAGACCTCGTTGACGAGGCCCTGCTTTTCACCGGTCGGCACTTCGCGGAAGCCGTAGGACGTTTCCATGCCGCCATCGGCGGAGGTCCGGCTGTCTGACATCAAGCTACTCCGTTCACATCAAGAATTCGGCGCGGCGACCATAGCGAAAGCGTGGCTGCGGCGCTATCTGTGGGCCACGGTCCGCCCGCGGCACGTTGGCGCTATAGCGCACATCGCGGGCGGTTGAAACACGTTAGATATAGATGGGTTAAGATGCCGGAATTGCCAGAAGTCGAAACCGTGAAGCGTGGCCTGACGCCGGCAATGGAAGGCGCGCGCATTCAGAGGCTGGAATTGCGCCGCGGCGACCTGCGGTTTCCCTTTCCTCAGGATTTCGAGCAGCAGGTGTCCGGCCGCAAGATCATCGGCCTCGGACGGCGCGCCAAGTACCTGCTCATTGATCTCGACAGCGGCAAGACGATTATTTCCCATCTCGGCATGTCCGGCTCCTTCCGGATCGAACAGGGGCCACTGACTGCCACGCCGGGCGATTTTCACCACGAGCGCTCCAAGGACGAGAAACACGATCACGCCATCTTCCATCTGGACGGCGAGGGTGGCCCGCGCCGCGTTATCTACAATGACCCGCGCCGCTTCGGCTTCATGGATATTGCCGACCGTTCCGAGCTCGATGCCAACCCTTTCCTGTTCGGCCTGGGGCCGGAGCCGACCGGCAACGAACTGTCAGCCGCCTATCTGGCCGAGCGTTTCGCCGGCAAGGCCCAGCCACTAAAGAGCGCGCTCCTGGACCAGAAGACCATCGCCGGGCTCGGCAATATATATGTCTGCGAGGCATTGTGGCGGGCGCATCTGTCGCCCGTGCGCGCTGCCGGCACGCTGGTGACGAAGACGGGCAAGCCGAAGCAGGCGCTGAACCTGCTTGTGACCTCCATCCGCAATGTCATCGCCGATGCGATCGCCGCCGGCGGATCGTCGCTGCGCGACCATATCCAGACGGATGGCTCGCTCGGCTACTTCCAGCATTCCTTTTCCGTCTATGATCGCGAAGGTCTTGCTTGCCGCACGCCGGGCTGTGGCGGTACGGTCTCGCGCATCGTGCAGGCTGGCCGTTCCACCTTCTATTGCGCCACCTGCCAGAAATAGGAGAGCGCCATGACCTATGAAACTCTTGTTGTCGAAACCCGCGGCAATGTCGGCCTGATCACACTGAACCGGCCGCAGGCGCTGAACGCCTTGAATTCGACCGTGCTCAAGGAATTGAAATTGGCCTATGCGGCCTTTCATGCGGATGATGCCATCGGCGCGATCGTGCTGACCGGTTCCGAGCGAGCCTTTGCCGCCGGCGCCGATATCAAGGAAATGCAGCCGCTCGATTTCGCCGAAGTCTATAAGAGCGATTTCATCAGCGGCTGGGACGAGATCGCCAAGGCCCGCAAGCCGATCATCGCCGCCGTCAGCGGCTTTGCGCTCGGTGGTGGGTGCGAGCTTGCCATGCTCTGCGACTTCATCATCGCTTCCGAGACTGCAAAGTTCGGCCAGCCGGAGATCACACTCGGCGTCATTCCTGGCATCGGCGGCTCGCAGCGCCTGACGCGGGCGGTCGGCAAGGCCAAGGCGATGGACCTGATCCTGACCGGCCGGATGATGGATGCGGCGGAAGCCGAGCGCGCGGGACTCGTTTCGCGTGTGGTGGCCCCTGAGCGGCTTTTGGACGAAGCGATGGAGGCCGCTACCAAGATCGCATCGCTGTCGCACCCCTCGGTGCTGATGGCCAAGGAGGCGGTCAGCCGCGCCTTCGAGACGACGCTGGAAGAGGGCCTGCGTTTCGAGCGCCGTCTGTTCCAGAGCCTCTTTGCGACCGAGGACCAGAAAGAGGGCATGGCCGCCTTCATCGAGAAGCGCAAACCGGCCTTCAAGAACAGGTGAGCGGGCGGCGGCGGGAAAGGGGCTTTTCCTTGAAAATGCGCGTTGACGTGGCGCGGCTTTAGCGTTATATGCCCGCCCACGGTTCGGAAAGCCGCTCAGGTTTTCCGCTAATGCTCCCGCATTGCTGAATTGAGTGGCCGCAGGGCCAGCGCGGCAATGGCGGAGTTTTGTTCGAATTCTTGAGAGAGGCATCCATGGCCAATACAACTTCGGCGAAAAAGGCGACCCGCAAGATCGCACGCCGCACCGCAGTCAACAAGGCTCGCCGTTCGCGCGTTCGTACCTACGTTCGCCAGGTTGAAGAGGCACTCGCCGCTGGTGATGCCGCCAAGGCAAAGGAAGCCTTCATCGCCGCTGAGCCCGAGCTGGCGCGCGCCGCAAGCAAGGGCGTCGTGCATGCCAACACGGCATCCCGCAAGGTCTCGCGCCTCGCTGCTCGTGTGAAGGCCCTTTCGGCTTCTGCGAACGCCTAAATATCTCATTAACGAATTGCTCGTTATGATTAGCCCGGTAATTTTACCGGGCTTTTTCGATTCCGCCGCCCGCCGTGGGTATGGTTAATCCTGCGACGATTTCGTGTCAGGGGCATGACAGGAAAAATTGTTTTAAAACAATAGCTTACGCAAGGATCTTTTTAAGGCTTGCGACTCTGGTCACGCAACCCGTAGCCTCAAATGAGTCAAGAAGATTTTTTCTTTTTTCTTTTTATGCGTGTCCAAAATAACCCGGTCGGGGAATCTCCTTGATTCAAAAGCGATTCTTTTTTGACGTTGGTGTGACGCCCTAAAGGCCCCGCCGGAGTCAATGGCCGCGTCTTAATTTTGCGTAAAATTCATCGTTGATCTTGCCTTTTGATCCTGCCTAAATGGCGTCCAGCAAAGGGCGCGGACATCACCTGCAGAAGTCAGTCCAAACTGCCAAGTCGGCAGGATGATGGCTCTGTGTCATTTGCAACGGAGCGGACAGCTTCCGTTTTCTCACGCACTCGACGGCATTGTACCGTGACGTGGCTGTCACGGGACGGGGACGTTTTGTGCGCTCCGCGGCCACACGTTTTGCGTGAGGCCAGGAGAAGGGCAGGGGAAAGTGTAGCATTGCGTTCGGGCTTGCGGGCGAAAAACGAGGATCGGCCGCCAGCCTGACATAGAGGCCTTGAGACGGTTGTCGCATGACCGCGACCACCGCAGGGTTTCTTTGTCAGTCCCAAAAGGGACAGTGTTTGAGTGAACCGGCATGCGAGAGCGGCTCATGAAGATGCCGCCGGCTTTGTCAAAGCGGGGAATGATCGGGCGGCTGTCAACGAATGACCGCCCGAGGAAATGAAAGGCGGCATTATGCAGATGAATTCGATGACGACGGGTGCACTGGATAACGGGGAAGCTGCACAGCAGTCTTTCGGTTCCATTCACCTGAGCGCAACGGAAGAAAAGGGCGAGATGAAGCATGGTGTTCTCTTCGAACGCGTCAGCGCGCGTCTGAAGGCACAAGTCGGTCCTGACGTCTATGCAAGTTGGTTTGCACGGCTCAAGCTTCATTCGGTTTCCAAGAGTGTCGTCCGTCTCACCGTTCCCACGACCTTTCTGAAGTCGTGGATCAACAACCGGTATCTCGATCTCATTGTCGGCCTGTTCCAGGCTGAAGACCCCGAAATCCTGAAAGTCGAGATCCTTGTGCGCACGGCAACGCGCGCCGGCACGAAGGCGCTGGACGATGCAGTCTCCGTCGAGCCGGTCACCCAGCCCACCCAGCTTCGCCGCCCGGCATCTGCCCAGCCGGCGGGGCAGATCGTCCAGCAGGCTGTTTCGGCCGCCGCTGCGGCGCGCCCGGCAAGTGTCGGTTCGCCGCTCTTTGGCTCGCCGCTGGATTCCCGCTTCACCTTCGACACTTTCGTTGAGGGCAGCTCCAACCGCGTGGCGCTCGCCGCCGCAAAGACCATTGCGGAAGCAGGTCAGGGCGCCGTGCGCTTCAACCCGCTCTTCGTCCATGCGACCGTCGGCCTCGGCAAGACCCATCTGCTGCAGGCGATCGCCAATGCCGCGGTGCAGAACCCGCGTGGCCTGCGCGTCGTCTATCTGACGGCCGAATATTTCATGTGGCGTTTCGCGACAGCGATCCGCGACAATGACGCGCTGACGCTGAAGGACTCGCTGCGCAACATCGACCTTCTGATCATCGACGACATGCAGTTCCTGCAGGGCAAGATGATCCAGCACGAATTCTGCCACCTGCTGAACATGCTGCTCGACAGCGCCAAGCAGGTCGTCGTCGCGGCCGACCGAGCGCCGTGGGAACTGGAATCGCTCGATCCGCGCGTCCGTTCGCGTCTGCAGGGCGGCGTTGCGATCGAACTCGATGGTCCCGACTATGAGATGCGTCTCGAAATCTTGAAGCGCCGCCTTGCTGCTGCCCGCTTGGAAGATCCGTCACTGGAGATCCCGGCCGAGCTGATGCAGCATGTGGCCCGCAACATCACGGCAAGCGGTCGCGAACTGGAAGGCGCTTTCAACCAGTTGGTCTTCCGCCGCTCCTTCGAGCCGAACCTCTCGATCGAGCGCGTGGATGAGCTGCTGGCCCATCTCGTCGGTTCCGGCGAGCCGCGTCGTGTGCGTATCGAGGATATCCAGCGTATCGTCGCGCGTCACTACAATGTCTCGCGTCAGGAACTGGTCTCGAACCGCCGCACGCGCGTCATCGTCAAGCCGCGCCAGATCGCCATGTATCTGTCGAAGACGCTGACGCCGCGCTCCTTTCCGGAGATCGGCCGCCGCTTCGGCGGACGCGATCACACAACGGTTCTGCACGCCGTGCGCAAGATCGAGGAACTGATCTCGGGAGACACGAAGCTGTCGCATGAGATCGAGCTTTTGAAGCGCCTCATCAACGAATAAGCAGTGCACATCCACCGCGTTTCAGCAGCCGGGAGCAATCCCGGCTGTTTTCTTTTATAAGCTTTTTATTCTATACAGCCCCCACGTGAGAAAAATGCGCCGGTGAAGAACGTCGGCGTTCGGGAGGACATCAATGAGTTTTGAACGGATTGCCGTGATCGGCCTCGGCAAGGTCGGACGGCTGGCGGCGACGCTTTTGCATGAGGGCGGCTTCGAGGTCATCGGCGTCGATGCACAACTGCCCGTGGGCGACCTGCCCTTCAAATGCCGGGCCGGCGATATCACGGATACCTCTGTCATCGGCGAGCTGCTGTCGAGCGTCGAGGCCGTGCTGTCCTGCCTGCCCTATCATTTGAATATCGAGTTGGCGCGGGCGGCCCATCTCGCCGGCATCCATTATTTCGATCTGACCGAGGATGTGCCGACCACCAATTTCATCATCGAGCTTTCCAAGACCGCCCGCGGGCTGATGGCGCCGCAATGCGGTTTGGCGCCTGGCTTCGTCGGCATCGTCGGTGCAAGCCTTGCCGATGGTTTTGACCGCTGCCGCTCGATCCGCATGCGCGTCGGCGCTCTGCCACAGCATCCGACCGGGCTTCTGGGCTATGCCTTCAACTGGTCGCCGGAAGGTGTGGTCAATGAATATCTGAACGATTGCGAGGTCATCGAGGGCGGGGTTCGTAAGCTCGTCTCGCCGATGGAATGGCACGAAACGATCTATGTCGGCGGCGTCAAGCTGGAGGCCTTTACGACCTCGGGCGGCCTCGGCACCATGTGCGACACCATGCTCGGCAAGGTCGATAATCTCGATTACAAGACGGTGCGTTATCCCGGCCACATGGAGCTGATGAATTTCTTCTTCCATGAGCTTCTGATGCGTGACAAACGCCAGCTCGCCGGCGAAATCCTGACCAACGCCAAGCCGCCGGTCGATGATGATGTCGTCTATATGCATGTCGCGGCCGAAGGCACGATCAACGGCTCCTTGCGCCGGAAGGAGTTTGTCCGCGCCTATTATCCGATCGAGATTGCCGGCGCTCGGCGTACGGCAATCGCCTGGACGACGTCTGCCTCGGTGGTTGCTGTCATCGAAATGGTCCGCGACGGCCTGCTGCCCGCCAATGGCTTCCTGCATCAGGAGCACATTCCACTGGACATGTTCTTGAAGACACCGACGGGCAGCCTGTTCAAGGCGGGTGCTACGAGCAGGGATTAGAGCAATTCCAGCAAAAGTGTGCAGCGGTTTTGCGTCCGGAATTGCGTTAGAACAAAAAGATAGAGCCTTTCCGTATTTCGAAGAAAAACGGGAAGGCTCTAAGTTTTAGCCTCCGAAAGCAGCCAGCGCCGGAAGGCCGCGACCGCCGGCCGTTCCAGCGCTGTGCCCGGATAGACGAGATGGTAGGCAAGTTTGCTTGTCAGCCCCAGCGGAAACGGAGCGACGAGCCGGCCTTCGGCAAGTTCCTTCTCGATGAAGGAACGGCGCATCAGCGCCACGCCGAAACCTGATTTCATCGCCTCGAAGGCGCCGTTGCCATCACTGAAGATCGGGCCACGGGAGGCATCCACCTTGGTGGCGCCCGCTGCGGCCAGCCAGAGCTGCCAGTCGCGGCGGTAGACGTCATGGATGAGCTGATATCCTGCGAGCAGATCGGGCGAAGGATCGGCGCCAAGGGCCGCCGCAAGCGCCGGCGTGCAGATCGGCACCAGTTCGTCATCCACCAGCCGCTCGCTGATCAATCCCTCGTAGCCGCCAAGTCCGTGGCGGATGGCGAGATCGATCCCGTCACGCTCGAAATCGAACATGCGATGGGAGGCGCTGATGCGCACATCGATATCAGGATGCATGTCCTCGAACCGCTGAAGCCGTGGCAGTAGCCAGTGCGTTGCAAAACCTGCCGTACAGGTGAGCGCCAGCGCATTGCCGCGCCGCCGTGCGGTCAGCGATGCCGTCGCCTCGCGTACGAGTTGGAAGGCGGTGCGCAGTGTCGCGAAATAGTCCCGGCCTTCCGCCGTCAGCAGAATCTGCCGGGTTCGCCGCTCGAACAGCGACACGCCAAGCGAGGCTTCGAGGTCGCGGATCTGCAGGCTGACGGCGCCTGGCGTGACGTGCAGCTCGTGCGCCGCCTGCGTCATGCTCAGATGACGCGCCGCCGCCTCAAAGGCGCGCAGGGCCGATAGTGAGGGCAGAGGATCAATCATGCTTTAGCTCAGCTCAATCATGCAAGCAGAAATGCTCGTTTGTCAGGTGCAGGGGATACTAATAAAAACCGATATGTCTGGCAAATTCACACAAGTGAGCTGGAAATTACACTTTAGCAAAACTCGACAAAGGAGATTTTCATGTCCATTCAGAAGTCCATGGGAGCTGCAGAATGGGCCATGCTGATCGTGCTGTCGCTTCTCTGGGGCGGCTCCTTCTTCTTCAACGGCATTCTCGTAAAGGCGCTGCCACCTTTCACCATCGTGACCGGGCGCGTGCTGCTTGCCGCTATCGCACTCAATCTGATCGTGCGCGCCATGGGCCACACCATGCCGCGCGACAGGCAGAGCTGGATCGCTTTCTTCGGCATGGGACTTCTGAACAATATGATTCCCTTCTGCCTGATCGTCTGGGGCCAGACACATATTGCGAGCGGTCTCGCCTCGATCCTCAACGCCACGACACCGCTCTTTGCCGTGGTCGTTGCCCATGTGCTGACGGCGGATGAAAAGCTGACGGCAAACCGTCTCTTCGGCGTGATCGTCGGGTTTGCCGGCGTGGCCTACATGATCGGTTTTGACGCCTTGAAGGATCTCGGCTCGAACGTGCTTGCCCAGCTCGCGGTTCTCGGTGCGGCCTTCTCCTATTCGCTGGCTGGCATCTGGGGACGGCGGTTCCGCCGGATGGGCCTTGCGCCACTCATTCCGGCAGCCGGGCAGGTGACTGCTTCCACCGTGCTGATGCTGCCGATCGCGCTGATTGTTGACCAGCCCTGGACGCTCGCCATGCCCTCCGCCGAAAGTTGGCTGGCGCTATCAGGCCTTGCGATCCTCTCGACTGCCGTGGCCTATGTGCTCTTCTTCCGCATCCTGGCGACGGCGGGCGCTACGAATCTGATGCTTGTGACCTTTCTGATCCCCGTCAGCGCGATCCTGCTTGGCGCTGCAGCACTCGGCGAGCAACTGCAGTTCAAGCATCTGATCGGCATGGCCTTGATCGCGGCCGGCCTTGCGGCGATCGATGGAAGGCTCGTCAATTTCAGAAAGAGGCGCGCTGCTTGACGCGGCTTAGAGAATTCCAGCAAAAGTGCGCGGCGGTTTTTCGCCCGGAATTGTGTAAAAACAAAGAGATAGAGCATTCCTGTTTCGAAGAATAAGGGGAATGCTCTAGCAGGCGAGGTCCGCGACGACGGAATCAAGGATCAGCATGCCTGCCGGCGTACAGCGCAGGCGGGAATTACCGATCCGCTCGATGAAGCCGTGTTCCAGTAAAAATTCTTCGCGCTTCGGATCGAGATCGCGGCCGGAAAGCTGCTGCCAGCGGGCAAGATCGACGCCTTCCTTCAGGCGCAGTCCCATCAGCAGCAATTCATCGGCCTGCTCGTCGAAACCGAGGCGCTCTTGCTCGATGATACCGTGCCCGTCGCTTTCGACGAGGTCCAGCCAGGTTTCCGGCTTGCGCTCCGTAGCGGTCGCGATCTTTTCTGGCCCGCGCGTCAGGCGCCCATGTGCGCCGGGGCCAATGCCGGCATAATCGCCATAGCGCCAGTAGGTGAGGTTGTGGCGGCTCTCGGCGCCGGGCCGGGCATGGTTGGATACCTCATAGGCCGGCAATCCTTCACGCTCGGTGATTTCCTGCGTGGCCTCATAGAGTGCGGCGGACTGGTCCCCATCGGGCACGATCAGCTTTCCGGCCTTGTGGAGGCCGTAGAAGGGCGTGCCTTCCTCGATGGTAAGCTGGTAGAGCGAAAGGTGATCGACTGCATAGGAGATCGCTTCTTTCAGCTCGCTCTCCCATTCCTCAACCGTCTGGTTCGGCCTGGCATAGATCAGATCGAAGGACATGCGCGGGAAGATGTCGCGCGCCAGCCTGATCGCCTTCAGCGCGTCGGCAACGTCATGCAGTCGTCCGAGGAATTTGAGATCGCGATCGTTCAGCGCCTGCACACCGAGCGAGACGCGGTTGACTCCGGCTGCGCGATAGCCGCGGAAGCGTTCGGCCTCAACGCTCGAGGGGTTGGCTTCCATCGTGATCTCGATACCGTCGGGCACATGCCAGTGTCGAGAAATGCCGTTCATGATCGCGTCGACCGTTTCCGGCTTCATCAACGAGGGCGTGCCGCCGCCGAGGAATACGCTGGTCACCGTCTTCGGCCCGCTCATCTGGCGGGCCGTGGCGATCTCCTTTAGGAAAGCTGCGACGTAGCGCTCCTGATCGACCGGCTGATGGCGGACATGGCTGTTGAAATCGCAATAGGGACACTTCGCCGCACAAAAAGGCCAATGCACATAGATCCCGAAACCGGGTTCGCCGGTATCAGGCAGAAGCTTTGTGTCGGACATCAGCGCAGGCGAATCGATCATGTTCTAAGCTTGGCCTTATGCTTCCAGGCAGGTTTCGACAAAGAGCTTGAAGGCGCGAGCGCGGTGCGACAGCGCCTGCGGCTTGCCGATATTCCAGCCATGCTTTTCCTCCGCACTCATCTCGCCGAAGGTCACATCATAGCCTTCTGGCTGGAAGACCGGATCATAGCCGAAACCCTGCGTTCCACGCGGCGGCCAGGCAACGGTGCCTTCCACTTCGCCGCGGAAAAGCTCCGTGTGGCCATCCGGCCAGGCAAGGCAGAGCACGCTGACGAAACGCGCGGTGCGCTGCTCCGGCTTCGTGGCACCTGCCTTTTCCAGTGCCTTCTCGACCTTTTCCATGGCCATGTTGAAATCACGGGGGCCGTTGCCTGTCTCCGCCCAGTCGGCCGTGTAGACGCCGGGATTACCGCCGAGGGCATCGACGACGAGTCCGGAATCGTCAGAAAGCGCGGGCATGCCGGAGGCCTTGGCCGAGGCGATTGCCTTGATCGTGGCATTTTCCTCGAAGGTCGTCCCTGTTTCCTTGGGCTCGATGAAATTGAGCTCGGCAGCCGATTTGGCGGTGAAGCCAAGCGGCCCGATCAGATCCTGGATTTCGCGGATCTTGCCCTGATTATGGCTGGCGACGACAATAGTCTTGGTTTCAAGCTTACGCATAAAGTATCCTTATCCCATGCCCCAGATTTTCGCCTCCGCGCATTCCAGGCTATTGCCATCAGGATCGCGGAAATAAATCGATCGGCCGCCCTGCGGCCAGTGAACCTCGGATTCGATGCCGATGCCGGCAGCTTTCAGCTTCTCCGCCATCGCATCGAGATTATCTCCCGAAACCCTGAAGCAGGCGTGGCCTTTTCCGATGGTGCCATGTGGCGGAACCTGCAGGCTGTCAGGTGCCGGTGGCTTCACCGTTTCCTCCGGGTTGAAGATCAGAAGCACGCCCGGTCCGCAGCGGAAAAATACATGGCGGTTGCCCGAACGTGCGATCTTCTCAAGGCCCAGCACAGTTCCGTAGAAGCCTTCGGCCGCATCAAGATCGGTTGCGTAGAGCGCGGTCTCAAGAATGCCTTCGATGGGTTGCGCCATTGCCCGCCCCTTGTCCGGCCTTGCCCCCGGGAGCAGGGACAAGGAAATTCACTAGCGAGGCTTGAAAGGCCTCAGGCGATCGCCTGCTTCTGCAGGTCTACCAGGTCGGCAATGCCTGCTTTGGCAAGGCCCATCAGCGAGGAGAATTCTTCCTCGGTGAAAGGCGTGCCTTCTGCCGTGCCTTGAATCTCCACAATGCCGCCGGCGCCCGTCATGACGAAATTGGCATCGGTCTCGGCCGAGGAATCCTCGAGATAGTCGAGGTCGATCACCGGCTGATTGGCGAAGATACCGCAGGAGATCGCCGCGACATGATCCTTCAGCACGCGGTCGGCCTTGATCATGTTGCGGGTTTCCATCCAGCGCAGGCAGTCGTACAGCGCAATCCAGCCGCCGGTGATCGAGGCCGTGCGCGTGCCGCCATCCGCCTGGATGACATCGCAGTCGAGCGTGATCTGGCGTTCGCCGAGCGCGGTCAGATCGACCACGGCACGCAGCGAGCGGCCGATGAGGCGCTGGATTTCCTGCGTGCGGCCGCCCTGCTTGCCGGCAGCAGCTTCGCGCTTCATGCGTTCGCCGGTTGCGCGCGGCAGCATGCCATATTCGGCGGTGACCCAGCCCTTGCCGGTGTTGCGCAGCCACGGCGGGGTCTTGTCTTCGAGGCTTGCCGTGCAGAGCACGTGTGTGTCGCCGAACTTTACCAGGCAGGAACCTTCCGCATGCTTGGAAAAATTGCGCTCGAAGGAGACCTTGCGCATCTGGTCTGTTTTTCTGCCTGAAGGCCGCATTCTCTTCTCCTGAAACATGATGCCGAAAAGCGTAAGCGCTTCTCGGGCAATGTCATGCATGCATTGTATCGTCGCCCGCTTCTACGATTGGCTGCGTGCATTTGCAAATTCCCTTTTGCCACGGGGGACAGAATGGCTATATTTCCCTGACATCATTCAGTGCGGGTGCGAAAAGTTCATGAGCTACAGGTCGACATCAATTTCGGATGCCGTGGCTGCGCTGGATGAACGGTCGAAGGAAATTTTCCGGCGCATCGTCGAAGGCTACCTGGAGCATGGCGAGCCCTTGGGCTCCCGCAATCTTTCGCGTCTTCTGCCCATGTCTCTGTCGCCTGCCTCCGTTCGCAATGTGATGAGCGATCTGGAAGAGCTCGGGCTTATCTATTCTCCGCATGTCAGCGCCGGCCGCCTGCCGACCCAGATCGGCCTGCGCTTCTTCGTCGATGCCTTCATGCAGGTCGGCGATCTCTCCGTCGAGGAGCGTGCCAGCATCGACCGCCAGGTCCGGGCCGGAAGCCGCGACAATCCGGTGGAATCGATGATGAACGAGGCAAGCCGCATGCTCTCGGGCATTTCGCGCGGCGCCGGCCTCGTCATTACGTCCAAGAGCGACCCGGTTCTGAAACATGTCGAGTTCATCCGCCTGGAGCCTACCAAGGCGCTGGCCGTGCTTGTCGGCGATCATGATCAGATAGAAAACCGCATCATCGAACTGCCTGCGGGCGTTACCTCCTCGCAGCTCACCGAAGCCGCCAATTTTCTCAACGCGCACATGACCGGCCAGACGCTGCCGGAATTGCGCCTGCAATTGAGCCGGCTGAAAGATGAAGTTCGCCACGAGCTCGATGCGCTGTCGCGGGATCTCGTGGAGCGCGGCATCGCCGTATGGGCCGGTAGCTCGGACGAGACCAAGCCGGCACAGCTCATCATCCGCGGCCGCGCAAACCTGCTGGAAGGCGTAGGTGGGGCGGAAGACCTCGACCGGCTGCGCCTGCTCTTCGATGACCTCGAGAAAAAGGACAGCTTGATCGAACTCCTGAACCTTGCCGAAAGCGGGCCGGGTGTGCGCATTTTCATCGGTTCGGAAAACAAGCTCTTCTCGCTTTCCGGCTCCTCGCTCATTGTGGCGCCCTATCGTGATGACGACGACCGCATCGTCGGCGCGGTGGGCGTGATCGGTCCTACGCGGCTCAATTATTCCCGCATCGTGCCGATGGTGGACTATACGGCCCAGCTCGTGTCGCGCCTTTCGCGCGGATCTCTCTGATCCCTTGCGCGAAACCGGCGGAATTTTAGCTTCTTCGTCACGCAGACTTGATTTTTTCCGGCCAAACATCGATATCGGGCGCATCTGAGAATACACGAACCGGAGACCGTCATGACTGATGAAACGACGAAGAACGGACCTGACGCGGCTGCGGCGGAAGCCACAGCCGACGCCGCCGCAAACGTCGAGAATGAAGCCGTGAAGGAAGCAGCTGCAGGCGAACCGGATGCGCTTGAGCTTCTGAAGGCCGAGAATACCGAATTGCGCGACCGCTATCTGCGGCTTGCCGCTGAAATGGATAATCTGCGACGCCGTACAGAGCGCGAGGTCAAGGACGCCAAGTCCTATTCCGTCGCAGGCTTCGCCCGCGACATGCTGGCCGTCTCGGACAATCTGCGCCGTGCGATCGACGCCATTCCGCCCGAGGTCAAGGCTGCTGCCGACGCTGGCCTGACGACGCTGATCGAGGGTGTCGAGATGACCGAGCGTTCCATGCTCTCGGCTCTCGAGCGCCACGGCGTTCGCAAGCTGGAGCCGGTCGGCCAGAAGTTCGATCCGAACTTCCATCAGGCGATGTTCGAAGTGCCGAACACCGAAGTGCCGAACAATACGGTCGTGCAGGTCGTACAGGCCGGTTTCTCCATCGGTGAGCGCGTGCTGCGCCCGGCCATGGTCGGCGTCGCCAAGGGTGGTCCGAAACTCGTGGAAGCCGAGGCCAACTCGGTTCTGGACGAGAAGGACGCCTAAGACAAAGGACGTCTGACAATTAAGAAAGGCCGCGCGAGCGGCCTTTCTGGCTCCTGTCTAATCTTGGCGGATCATATCCGCGCAAAGCGCTCGATCAGCAGATCGAAAAAGCCGTCGGCATCGACGAAGCGCATGACCTTCGCATTGCGCTTGCGCTCGGTCACATGCCACCAGTCGACAACGGTCATGCCGACGGTCAGCTCCGACGCTACCTCGATCTCGACATTGCAGTCCCGGCCCTTGAAGAGCTCAGGCTTCAGAAGGTAAGCGACCGTCGTCGGGTCGTGAAGCGGGCCGCCATCCGAGCCATATTTTTCTATGTCGAAGCGCTCGAAGAATTCCAGCATCTCCACCATCGCCTTGGCGGGCGCTGTGCCGATTTCGGCCATGCGCTTGACGCGGTCCTTCCGGGTCAGAAGCTGATGCGTCACGTCGAGCGGCATCATGACGACGGGCACGCCCGAGCGGAACACGATATCGGCGGCTTCCGGATCGACATAGATGTTGAATTCAGCAGCCGGCGTGATGTTGCCGCCTTCAAAGAAGCCGCCGCCCATCATGACAAGTTCGCGGATACGCGGCACGATGTCGGGCGCCTTCTGGAAGGCCAGGCCGATATTGGTCAGCGGTCCGAGCGTGCAGAGCGTAACTGTGCCTTCCGGCTCGCGTCGCAGCGTTTCGATGATGAAGTCGACGGAATGCTCCGCCTGCAGCGGCATCGTCGGCTCTGGAAGGGTAGGGCCGTCGAGACCTGTCTTGCCATGCACGTGCTCGGCGGTGACGAGCTTGCGGGTTATCGGCCGGTCGGCGCCGGCAAAGACCTTGATATCGGTCCGCTCGCAAAGCTCGCAGATGATGCGCGCATTGCGGCTTGTCAGAGACAGCGGCACGTTACCGGCGACAGTGGTGATGCCCAGGACATCAAGCTCTCCCGGACTGCCGAAGGCCAGCATGATCGCGGCAGCATCGTCCTGGCCGGGATCGGTGTCGATAATGATTTTTCTCGGTTCTGCCATCCGGGTAGTTCCATCCTCTGGTGCGTGTCGCTCTAGCATGCACCTTTTCATTGTCTTCACGCTCCCGTCGCAAATCAACACAGTGCACCGGGGCATGTTTTGATGCGGGGCACTGCGTCCTTTGTCAAGGAAGCGGTCCTACGAAGCTTTACCTTAAAATGCGGGAGGCCTGGCCGGCGGCCATCACGCCTTGCAGCGAGCAACTGTCGTTCCCATATTAGCGGTACCCGGATGCTGCGTGTTGAGGTCCGGAGAGGTCGCTTGCATCAAGGACTTTGGAATATGAGCCGTATCACCCCTTTCGCCAGCCCGCTGCTTCTGGGCTTTGATGCCATGGAAAAGACGCTCGAGCGGATTTCCAAGGCGAGCGATGGTTATCCACCCTATAATATCGAACGCATCGCCGCAGGCCACGACGCGCCTGAGCGGCTTCGCATTACGCTTGCCGTCGCCGGTTTCAGCGAAGAAGAGCTCGATGTGTCGACCGAGGAAAACCAGCTTCTGATCCGTGGCCGGCAGATCGATCAGGGCGAGCGCGATTATCTCTATCGTGGCATTGCGGCGAGACAGTTCCAGCGGACTTTCGTTCTCGCGGATGGCATGCAGGTCTTAGGCGCAAGCCTCAAGAACGGTCTGCTCTCGGTGGATCTAATTCGCCCGGAACCGGCGCGCATGGTCAAGAAAATTAACATTTCGGTTTCACAGTAGCACAACGGTTTGTTGAACCGTTGGTCCCTTCTCTCGGAGGAACAGGAATGTTGATGAAAGAAGCTACGTCGCGTCTGACCAAGTCCGAACTTGCCGGCATCGGCAATGGCGAGGTCGCCTATATCCGCAAAATACGCAATGAAGAGGTTGCCAAGTGCTTCCCCGAGGCGCCGGATATCGATCCAAGCGTTGATCTCTGGGCATTGTTCGGCGCTGATGGTACACCGATCCTGCTGACGGATAACCGCTCCAGCACCTTCTTCAAGGCTGCCGAAGACGAGCTGAAGACAGTCAGCCTGCATTGATCACGACCGGACTGCCGCAAGGCCGACCGTCAGAATGCATGTGTGAAGAATGATAATGGGCGATGCGAGGGACTCATGCTAGTCCCTTGCCCATGCGTATAGCCGCCTTCCAGCGTTTTCCCATTTTCGACGACACGGAGGCCGCGGCCGAAGTCATATTGAGCGACCTGCTCTGGGCCGATGCACATGGTGTCGATCTCGCTCTTTTTTCGGAATCCTACCTTCAGGGACATAGCTACCGGCAGCATCGCGTTGAACGACGGGCGCTCTCGCTTGACAGCCCTGCATTTCGTTCAATTCTGGAAAAGCTCGCGCCGACAAGGGCAACCGCCGTCATAGGCTGTTTCGAACGCCGTGGCGAAGCGGTCTTCAACAGTGCTGTCGTGATCGAAGCCGGCGTGCTGCGTGGCACCTATGCCAAGGCTTACCCCATCGAGAGCGGCTGTGCTCCGGGAACGGACTTCCCTGTCTGGAGCCGCGCCGGCCGCACCTTCGGCATCAATATCTGTAACGACACCAACTATCCCGATGCCGCTGACAGGCTCGTTGCACAGGGCGCGGATCTGATCTGCTGCCCGATCAATATGGTACTGCGGCCTCTCAAGGCCGAGATCTGGCGCGAGGAATCACTGGAGCATATGCGCTCCTGCGCGCGGCGGACGAAGCGCTGGTACATGTGTTGCGACGCCGTAGGCGCAGTCGACGAAGTCCCAGACCGGTGGTTCGGCTATGGCTGCACAGCCATCATCGCGCCCGACGGCTCCGTCATCGGCCAAGCCGTCGAAGGCGTCGAGGATGTCGTGATGGCTGATCTGCCCTGAAAGCTCACACCTAGGTAGGTCAGACACGCTTGAAGGTGAGATAGGCCGAGGAGCGACCTTCGCGGCGAGCCTTGGCTTCATAGCGGGTGCTCGGCCAGCCCTCATAGGGCGTCAGCCAGTCGGCGGCATTCTGCGCCATCCATTCGAAGCCGCCATGGTCGCGGCATTTCAGCAGCGTCCAGTTCACATAGGTGTCGATGTCTGAGGCGAAGCAGAACAGCCCGCCTGGCTTCAGCACCCGGTGAAAACGGTCGAGATTGGTCTTGGAGACGAAGCGACGCTTCCAGTGCTTCCGCTTCGGCCAGGGGTCCGGATAGAGCAGGTCGATCTGATCGAGGCAATGATCGGGAAGCCAGTCGAGAAGCTGCGTCGCGTCATCGTTATAGACACGCACGTTGCGCACACCCGTTTCGTCGACGCGTGCAAGCAGCTTCTGCATGGAGTTTACAAAAGGCTCCACGCCAATAAAGCCCGTCGAAGGCGTTTCCAGCGCGCGGTGGATGAGATGTTCTCCACCGCCGAAGCCGATCTCCAGCCGCATTTTCTCGACCGGAACAGCGAAAATGTCCTTCGGCGGCTCCGGGGGAGCCGCCGAGAGATCGATGATGAATGCCGGAAGCAATGTAGCAAGCCGATCGGCCTGCTGTTCACGCAGGGCTTTTCCCTTGCGGCGACCGAAAAACGCTTCGGTCGCCCGGCCCCGGCGTTCCATATCCGTCATGCAGCAGCCTTGGTCTTGACCGCGTCCTTGAGACCCTTCACGAGATCCGTGCGTTCCCAGGAGAACGAGCCGTCGCGGCCAGCCTTGCGGCCGAAATGGCCGTAAGCGGAGGTCTTGGCATAGATCGGCTTGTTGAGGTCGAGGTGGCGGCGGATGCCCGACGGCGACAGGTCCATGTTCTGGCGGATCGCGGCTTCGACCTGATCTTCGGTCACACCCTTGCCGGTGCCGTGCAGGTCGACATAGATCGACAGCGGCTGGGCAACACCGATGGCGTAGGAGAGCTGGATCGTGCAACGGTCGGCAAGGCCGGCAGCTACGACGTTCTTGGCGAGGTAGCGGGCAGCATAGGCAGCCGAACGGTCGACCTTGGTCGTGTCCTTGCCGGAGAATGCGCCACCGCCATGCGGAGCAGCACCGCCATAGGTGTCGACGATTATCTTGCGGCCAGTGAGGCCGGCGTCACCATCCGGGCCGCCGATGACGAACTTGCCGGTGGGGTTGATGTACCACTTGCAATCGTCGGCGATCTTCAGGTCGCCGAGAGCTTCGCGGATATAGGGCTCGACGACGCTACGAACCTTCTTCGAATCCCAGCTGTCGTCCAGGTGCTGAGTGGAAAGAACGATCGAGGTGGCTTCAGCCGGCTTGCCGTCGACATAGCGTACGGTCACCTGGCTCTTGGCGTCGGGGCCGAGCTTGGCGACTTCGCCCTCACCCTTCTTGCGGGCGACAGCGAGCAGCTGAAGGATCTTGTGGGAATAGTAGATCGGCGCCGGCATGAGATCCGGCGTTTCCTTGCAGGCGTAGCCGAACATGATGCCCTGGTCGCCGGCGCCTTCGTCGCCCTGCTGGTCGGCGGCGCTGTCCACGCCCTGGGCGATGTCGGCCGACTGCGAGTGCAGCAGCACATCGATCTTGGCCTTCTTCCAGTGGAAGCCGTCCTGTTCGTAACCGATGTCCTTGATGGCGCGACGAGCCGCAGCTTTGAACTTCGACGGGTTGATGACGTCCTTGCCGTCCTTGTCCTTCTTCATCAGGCTCGGCGGCAGGCGAACTTCACCGGCGATGACGACGCGGTTGGTCGTCGCGAGGGTTTCGCAGGCAATGCGCACGCCCCACGGATTGATGCCGGTCTTTGCCGCTTCGCGGTAGACCAGATCGACGATCTCGTCGGAGATGCGGTCACACACCTTGTCCGGGTGACCTTCGGCAACAGATTCGCTGGTAAAGAGATAGTTCGCGCGCATTCCGGGATTCCCCTCAAAGAATAAAAGCGGTCTAGTAGGTACTCACTTCGTGCCCCGATGACAAGCACAGAAGGACATAAATATATCTTTATATCTGCGGCGAAATGACAAATTTTGCCCCAAAAACGCAAAAAGGCGGCCTTTTGAGCCGCCTTAAGCTTTTCCGAGCGTGGGGGACGCTCAGTCGGAGTCGGCTTCCGCCGCCAGTGCCTTCACCAGTTCGACGACTTTGCGACGAACCTTGGGATCGGTGATCTTCACAAATGCGCGGTTGAGCTGGAGTCCTTCCGAAGAGGAGAGGAAATCGACGACGTAGTTCGAACTCGAGGCTTCCGACATGCCGGTCAAGGCACCGGAATGTTCGCCGGGAGCGTCTTCGAAGAAGAAGGAAACGGGAACGTTGAGGATGCTTGAAATGTTCTGGAGGCGGCTGGCACCAACGCGGTTGGTACCTTTCTCGTATTTCTGGATTTGCTGAAAGGTGATGCCGAGGCTTTCGCCAAGCTTCTCCTGGCTCATGCCCAACATAGTACGGCGAAGCCGGATGCGGCTACCGACATGGATGTCGATAGGATTCGGCTTCTTCTTATTTTCAATCATGGTCGTGCCCTAGCAAAGAAAAATTCAACTCTGTTCTAACCGGCATGCCCTGACCTCATTCCGTAACGCCACGTTGCAAGTCGCGATAACCCACCTTGAAGCATACGTTACTAACGCCGATTGCGACCACTATGCAATTTTAGGGGTTTTCGGTCAATTCAACCTGAAAATAAAACCCCTGCGTGAAATTAGCGCAATGATCATCAGTAACGTTTCAGTCAACCAGAAGTACGTTTGGCGGGGGTATGGGCTTCCCGTGTTTTTTCCGAATCCATCGAGGGTTGCATCAATAAAGCCCATTTCGTCTAATTTTAGACCTGAAACGATTTCGCCGCGCGCGTCTACAACCGCCGAAATTCCACTATTCGCATCGCGAATCAGCGGCAAACCGGTCTCAACCGCCCGTACGCGAGCCTGCTGAAAATGCTGGTAGGGACCCGGTGTTGAGCCGAACCAGCTGTCATTCGTGATGTTGAGAATGGCGGTCGCTTGGCCGATGTCGCCGGTCATTTCGTCTGGGAAGATGATCTCGTAGCAGACGAGCGGGTAGAATTTCAGTCCGCTCGGAAGCTCGAGCAAATGACGGCTGGCGGCCGCCGAAAAACCGCCCGGCATCTCCACCACATTCTGGATGCCGAGTTCGTTGAGCATGTCCTCGAACGGAAGATATTCGCCGAAGGGAACGAGATGCACCTTGTCGGAGGCGGCGACGATCTGCCCCCGTCCGTCGATCACATAGATCGAATTATAATAGCGGGTGGGATAGCCGGGGCCGAGTTCTTCGGCGCGCACCGCGCCTGCGATCAGGATCTGGTCGTCGTCGAGCGTATCGGCAATCCGCGTCAGCGCATCCTTGTTGTCGGTGAGGATGAAGGGGATCGAGGTTTCCGGCCAGACGATGATGTCAGGTTTCTTGCCGCCTTCCTTGGGAGGCTCCGTCGAAAGCTTGAGATGTGTCTCGAAGATCGCCTCGCGATCCGCATCATTGTCCATCTTGACGGATTGATCGATCGCCGGCTGGACCAGGCGAACCACAGGCCGCTTGTCCTCGGGTAACGCTTCGGGCTTCGGCGTGAGATAAAGGATATAGGCGCCGTAACCGAGATGCGCCGCAAAGAGGATTGCCGCGAGGCTGACGCCGAGTTTCGCTCCCTGCCGCGTTCCGAGCAGGGCAGGGGCAGAAAAGACGAAGACCGAGAGAGCCGTCACCCCCATGGTGCCGATCACATGCGCGGACTGCATCATGACAGGCATGGGCATCATGGCGTAGCCGATGGCGTTCCACGGAAAACCGGTGAAGATGAAGCTGCGTACCCACTCAAGCAGGCCGAAGCTGGCAGCAAGTGCTGCAATCCGCCCCATGCCATCGGACCAGAAGATACGGGCAAGCGCCGCAGCCAAGCCGTAGAAGGTCGCAAGGCAGGCCGGAAGGCCGAGGATCGCGAGCGGCAAGGCCCAGGCAAACTCCTCTGAATCGATCAGCAGCGCATGCCCAACCCACCAGAGCCCCGCAACGAAGTAACCGAAGCCGAACAGCCAGCCCGTGGCAAATGCCGGCCAGAGCCTGCCGGGAAGGCTGCTTTCCGGCGAGGCGGCCGCCCCATCGATCAGCCAGACGAGCAGCGTGAAGGAAACGAACATCGCGGCGAAGAAGCCGATGGGAGGCAGCGCCAGGACGCCAAAGGCGCCTGCTGCGATCGCAAGCAATGACCGTTTGAAACCCCAGACGAGGATAATCCTGTCCGCAAGCCGCTCCATGCGCACTCCCATCAAAGCCGCGAATCAATCCAATCGCAGTCTTTCAAAAAAGCGTGCGCTTGTCGTCTTACGGAAAGGTCAGTTTGCGGTCGATTCCGCCGACCGATCATCGTTTCCGTCGCCGATGGGCGGCCCGTCACCATCCGCCTTGGCGCGGCGGCGGATTGCCTGGCGCTTGCGCGTGATGCGCACTCGCTTGATGCGACGCGGATCGGCATCGAGGATGTGGAATTCGAAATCCGACAGGGCCTGAACGACTTCTCCGCGCACGGGGATGCGCCCCAGTGCCGAGAAGATCAGGCCTCCCAGCGTATCGACCTCATCAATCTGCTCGCTGATGTCGAAATCCGGACCAATGGCTTCGGCAATCTCCTCGAGCTCGACGCGGGCGTCGGCAACGAAGACGTCCTCCGAAATGCGTTTGAACATGACTTCCTCATCGTCATGTTCGTCGTCGATATCGCCGATCACCATCTCCACAATATCTTCGTGCGAGGCGAGGCCGTCAGTGCCGCCATATTCGTCGATGACCAGCGCCATCTGTGTGCGGTTTACCTGCATGCGGCGCAGAAGATCGGATGCCAGCATGGAAGGCGGCACGAAGAGGATCTGTCTGATGATGCCGGTTTCGGCGAGCGTCTTCTGCAGGTCGACGCGTCCGAGATCGAAGTTCGGCTTGGCCGAGCGCGGCGCCTTCTGGATATTTTCCGGAGAGACCTCGATTGCGGGCGTGCTTGCCGCAGGCTTTGTGCCGCTGCGGCGCTTGTTGCGCGCCTGCTTGGCGACGTAGGAAAGAAGATCGCGGATATGCACCATGCCGCGCGGGTCGTCGAGCGTTTCGGCATAGACCGGCATGCGCGAACGGCCGCTTTCCTCGAAGAGGATCATCAGTTCGCCGATCGTGATGTTCTGGTCGACCGCCTCGATATCGGCGCGCGGCACCATCACGTCGGCAACGCGCACTTCGCGGAAGCGCAGGATATTGTGAAGCATCGCCCGCTCGTCGGGCGAAAAGGCGTCGGCTGCAGCCGGGTCGGTCATCAGCGCGTCGGCGATGTCTTCGCGCAGGCGCGAGCCTTGTTGCGGTCTCAAGATGCGCGCGGCGCGTGACCAGAAGGATTGCGGTCGGTGTCGACTACTGCCACCCTCATCGGAAGAGGAGGATTGCTCGGAGTCCCTGGCGTCTGACGCCGGCTTCGTTGAAAAGTCGCTCATGGTTCCATTTTAAGGTCTTGACCCTCGTAGGGGTCAGATAGGCCGAGTACTGCCAAAATGCGAGTCTCCAGCCCCTCCATAATTTCGGCTTCGTCATTATTCATATGGTCGTAGCCGAGCAGATGCAAGAAACCATGCACCATAAGATGGGTCAGATGATCGTCAAAGCTCTTTTCGAGCTCTTGCGCCTCGCGCTCGACCGTTTCCAGGGCAATGATGATGTCGCCGAGCATCGGACCAGGCATTTTGCCGGGTTTGACCGGAAAGGCCGGAAACGACAGCACGTTGGTCGGCTTGTCCTTGCCGCGCCATTCCGCATTGATGTCCTGGATGGAGGCATCGTCGGTGAAGACGAGCGAAACTTCCGGCGGCATCTTCGGGAAGGGTTGCTGTTCCTCTTCCCGCAGGTAAGTGACAGCCGCACCCAACACGCGTTCGCCAAGAGCATGCAATACATCTTCGGCGGGCCAGCCCGTGTCCTCGATGCTGATCTGTATGTCGAGCTCGGCCATCAGTCCTGCCGGCTGGCCTCTTCGTTTGCTGCGGTATAGGTCGCGTCATAGGCCTTGACGATGCGGCCGACGAGCGGATGGCGAACGACGTCGACATCCTTGAAGCGCACGATCGAGATACCCTCGACGTCGTTCAGGAGATGCAGCGCCTCTACAAGGCCGGATTTGACGCCACGCGGCAAGTCGATCTGGCTCGGGTCGCCGGTGATGATCATGCGCGAATTTTCGCCGAGACGCGTCAGGAACATCTTCATCTGCATCGCCGTGGTGTTCTGCGCCTCGTCGAGGATGACGGCGGCATTGGCGAGCGTGCGTCCACGCATGAAGGCAAGCGGCGCGATTTCGATGACGCCGGCGGTAATCGCCCGTTCCACCTTATCGCCGGGCATCATGTCGTAGAGCGCGTCATAAAGCGGGCGCAGATAGGGATCGACCTTCTCCTTCATATCACCCGGCAGGAAGCCCAGGCGTTCGCCGGCTTCGACGGCCGGTCTGGAGAGGATGATCTTTTCGACCGCGCCGCGCTCCAGCAGCTGGGCCGCATGGGCGACGGCGAGATAGGTCTTGCCGGTACCGGCCGGACCAACGCCGAACACCATCTCTGAGCGCTCGAGCGCCCGCATATAGGCATCCTGTGTCGGCGTGCGCGCGATGATCGTCTTCTTGCGCGTCGAAATCTGCGCCATCGTCAATTTGGCTTTTTTCTCCATCGTCGGTAATGTGAGCTGGTCGTCGGCGGCAACCGCCATGCGAATTGCGCCTTCAACGTCTGAACGCTCCACACTGCCGCCTTTCTGGAGTTTTTCATAGAGGTAATCGAGTGTGCGCCGCGCCTGATTGGTGGCCAGCACATCGCCGGTGATGACAACGGAGTTGCCGCGCGCCCGCGCATCGATATGGAGCCGCTGTTCCAGCAGCTTCAGATTCTGATCGAACTGTCCGAAAAGTTCGCTGGCGAACCGGTTGTTCTCGAACGTCAGGACGAAGTGATTGGCGTCGCTCGCAATGCGTGGGTGGCGCGGTGAAGTGGAAACCAATTCCTGTCCGTTCAAGCGGTCGAGCTCCTTGGGTTAGACCTCAGCCTCTGCGCGTTCGGCAAACAGGCTGTTGGTTCCGGTTCCTGTGATTCGCACTTTAATAATGTCACCGATTTGCGATGCTTTTGCATCAACATTCACGGACTGCAGCCACGGTGAGCGGCCAATAAGTTGGCCGGGCATACGGCCGGGCTTTTCCAGGAGAAGATCGATTTCCTTGCCGATGCAAGACTCGTTGAATTCCTGCGTCTGCTTAAGAAGCAGCGCCTGCAGGCGTTCCAGCCGTTCTGCCTTGATGTCTTCCGGCACCTGGTCCTTCAATTCCGCTCCGGGCGTACCGGGCCGCGTCGAATATTTGAACGAGAAGGCCTGTGCATAACGAACCTCCTCAACGAGTTTTAGTGTATCCTCAAATTCCCGGTCTGTCTCCCCCGGAAAGCCGGTAATGAAGTCGCCTGAGAGTGCGATATCGGGGCGGGCTTTGCGGATGCGCTCGATGAGGGAAAGATATTCGGCTGCCGTGTGCCGGCGGTTCATGGCCTTTAGAATGCGGTCCGAACCGGCCTGAACCGGAAGGTGCAGATAAGGCATCAGCGTGCGAAGGTCGCGATGAGCCTCGATCAGACGATCGTCCATGTCGCGCGGATGGCTGGTCGTGTAGCGAAGCCGCGCAAGGCGCGGGATTTCGGCAAGCCGGTAGAGCAGGTCGCCAAGGCTCCACTCTTCGCCCTTCGGGCCGACGCCATGCCAGGCATTGACGTTCTGCCCAAGCAGGGTGATTTCGCGCACGCCGCCATCGACGAGCTTCATCGCCTCCTCGACGATTTGTGCGACTGGCCGCGACACTTCGGAGCCGCGCGTATAGGGCACGACGCAGAAGGTGCAGAACTTGTCGCAACCTTCCTGAACCGTCAGGAAGGCGGTCACGCCACGGGCACGGATCTTCGGTGCCTCGGCGATCGGCAGGTGCTCGAACTTGTCCTCGATTGCATATTCCGTATCGATGACGCGGTGGCCTTCCTTGGCGCGGCGCAGCGCCTCCGGCAGGCGGTGATAGGTCTGTGGGCCGATGACCACATCGACAGCCGGCGCACGGCGCAGGATTTCCTCGCCTTCCGCCTGCGCTACGCAACCGGCAACACCGATCATCATCTCGCGGCCGTCGGCGGCCTTGCGCTTCTTCATCTCGCGCAGGCGCCCAAGCGCGGAATAGACCTTCTCGGCCGCCTTCTCGCGGATGTGGCAGGTGTTGAGCAAGACGAGGTCGGCCTCTTCCATATCCTCGGTCGTCTCATAGCCGTCGCGGGCAAGAGCATCGCTCATGCGCGTCGAGTCGTAGACGTTCATCTGGCAGCCATAGGTCTTGATGAAAACCTTGCGGCTGTTGGAGCCATCGCGGAGAGAAGCCTCCGGGGCCTGAAGAAGGGCGCTGTCCTGGGTCATGGCCCGTTATCTAGTGGTTTTTGACGCGGGAGAAAAGGGTATCTCGGATCAGTCGATCGCGCGGCCGCGCAGGCTGCGGTTCAGCAGGTTGCGGATGCGGGCAGCGATCGTCGCGCTGACTTCCTTGCGATTGGTCTTTTCGCCATATTCGATCGCCTCGCCGAAGGAGACTTCGGCATCGATCGCGCCGCATTTCATGATGTCGGTCAGATGCGGTAGGAGCTCGATATCGCCGGGCCATGCCGCAAGCGGGCGGTGATAGCGGCCCATGGCGATACCATGCACCTGCGTATAGGCGATAGAAACCGGCTGGACCATGACGCCGCCGGTCGGGGAATGGGGCACGGCCATTGCGGCAGCGCCGAAGAGCGACGATTTGACCTCCAGCAGTCGATTACCATCCGAGGTCGTTCCCTCGGGAAAAAGCACGACGATTTCACCGTCTGCCATGCGGCCGGCGATCTCGCTCGCCTGATGGCCGGTGCGGCGCTTTTCCTCCCGCACCACGAAGACGCTTTTCTGCAGCTTGGCGAGCGTGCCGAAAATCGGCCAGTCGCGCACCTCGATCTTGGCGATGAAGGCGACGTCGGCCACGGCCGACATGACCATGATGTCCATCCACGAAGAATGGTTGGAACAGAGCATCAGCGGCCGGCGACTCTCAAGCGTGCCGCGCACCTGAATGCGGATGCCGAGACAATAGCAGACGATACGATGCCAGCGCCGGGGCAGGGTGCGCCTGAGTCTCCAATCGAAACGCAGCGCCAGCACCTGTAGCGGCATGAGCAGGATGCTGACGACAATGATGACGGTAATGGCGAAGGCGATGCGCAGCCAGACGATCAAATGCGGCGCTCCCGGACTGCCATGATATCAGATTTCGTCTTTCTTCAGCGGGATGCCGTAGAGTTCCAGGCGGTGATCCACCAGCTTGAAGCCATGCTCGCGGGCGATCCGCTCCTGCAGCGCCTCGATCTCCGGCGAACGGAATTCGATGACGACACCTGTCTTCAGATCGATCAGATGGTCGTGATGCTCTTCAGGCACTGTCTCGTAGCGGGAGCGGCCGTCACGGAAATCGTGGCGGGCGATGATACCTGCATCTTCGAATAGCTTTACCGTACGATAGACCGTCGAAATCGAAATCTTGGCATCGACCTTGACGGAGCGGCGATAGAGCTCCTCGACATCGGGGTGATCTTCGGAGTCCTCGAGAATGCGCGCGATCACCCGGCGCTGCTCGGTCATGCGCATGCCGCGTTCAGCGCAAAGCTCCTCAAGGGTTTTGGCTACCTCAGTCATGGCTGCCTTCTCGCTATTCCTGCCGAGAAGGGAACTACCGAAGAACGCGCTTCATGACAAGCGCCGTGGAGGTAGCCCCATTGGCATCCTTATAATAGCCCTTGCGCTCACCAGCCATCTCGAAGCCAAGCTTGCGGTAAAGGCCGAGGGCGGCGGTATTGCCGTTATCGACTTCCAGGAACATGCTCTCACCGCCACGAAGGCGTGCTTCGCGCATGGCGGCCTGCATCAGCCGCCAGCCGAGGCCGGAATGCGCGACCTTCGCCTGCACGGCGACCGTCAGGATTTCCGCCTCGCCCGCCACCTGGCGCGCCAGGATGAAGCCCGGCAGCGTCTTTTTCAGGATGGCATTGGTCTGGCGGGCGACAAAGCCGAAGACGGTGCTCTGCGAAAGCAGGCTGTGAAATTCGCCGTCACCCCAAGGGCGGGCGAAGCGCTCGCCATGCAGGACGGAAACGTCGAGGCAATCCTCCGGCTCCATGGCGACGATTTCGAATTCCGGTTTCAGCGTCAGATAGGCTTCCAGCATCGTCATACTCTTGCAATCGCATACCCGGCCTGCGGTTTGGCATCGGGTCCGCGCAGATAAAGGGGCTTCGGCTTTCCGGCATTCGGGTCCGCGGCAGCACCGAGACGCGCCACGATGGAGATCGGGAAAGAGTTGGCGTATTCGCCCGTCGCATAGGGCTTCAGGATCGGGGTCGCCGAACCGGTGATCTCGCCGTCGAAACCGGTAGCGAAAGCCTGCGCTTCGGCAATGCTGACCGCCCGGGGCTCATCGAGCGATGAGCCGTCGGCTGCAAAAGACTGGAGATAGATTTCGTCCCGCTTGGCATCCATCGCCGCGAGCACTGCGCGGCCAGGCGTCTTTTCGCGCTGGGCGGCCGCCATCACTTCCAGCGTGGTGATGCCGACGGCGGGAATATTAAGGGAAAGCGCAAAGCCGCGGGCTGCGGCAACACCGACGCGGATACCGGTAAAGGAGCCGGGGCCGACGGTGACCGCAAGGCGGTCAACATCCGAAAGTGCGACGCCCGCCTGATCCAGCGCGCGGTCGACGATACCCATCAGATGTTCAGCATGCCCCTTGCCGATCATGTCCGATGCCTCCCCCAGCATCGTATTCCTGCCGCCATCATAAATAGCGGCAGCGCAATCCACACCTGCCGTGTCGAGCGCCAGAACGATCATGCCATCAATTTCCGAATAAACTATTGTCGCCTATCCATAAATCCGTCCGGCCGAACCCTAGATGAACGGCCGGACGAATCTTACAATTTAAGCGGCAATCACTTCCTGCACTTCCGGAACGAAATGGCGCAGCAGGTTCTGGACGCCGTGCTTCAGCGTTGCCGTCGAAGACGGGCAGCCGGAGCAGGAACCCTTCATATTGAGGTAAACCTTGCCGTCCTTGAAGCCGCGGAAGGTGATGTCGCCGCCATCCTGGGCAACAGCCGGACGCACACGCGTCTCCAGCAGTTCCTTGATGGTCAGCACGATCGATTCGTCACCTTCATCGAAGAATTCATCGCCGGCATCAATGTCTTCCGAGAGGATGGAGGCATCGCCCATGACCGGCTTGCCGGACATGAAATGCTCCATGATCGAGCCGAGAATAGCCGGCTTCAGATGCTGCCACTCGGCATCGTCTTTGGAGACTGAGATGAAATCGTAGCCGAAATAGACGCCGGTCACGCCTGGAATCTCGAAAAGGCGAGCGGCGAGCGGCGAAGCCTGGGCTTCATCGGCATTGCGGAATTCGGCCGTGCCGTTTTCCATTACGACCTTGCCGGGAAGGAACTTCTGCGTTGCTGGGTTCGGCGTGGCTTCGGTCTGAATGAACATCTCGCTCTCCATGCGGCGGGCCGTGGCCTCTGCCGTCTTTAGAATTCTTCAAAAGAAAATAAGCCTATTGCCCGACCGATTCAAGAGACTGATACTCAAGAAATGGCTTAACAGAGGGCGTCGATTTCTTCATTCGTCAGCGTGTCGGGAAGCACGGTGACAGGAATGGGAAAGGCAGCTCCACGTCCTGCGACGGACGAAACCAGCGGTCCCGGTCCCTCCTTAGCGGAGCCTGCGGCAAGCACGAGGATGGCGACGTCCCTGTCTTCCTCGATCACCGCATTGATCTGCTCAGCCGAATTGCCCTCGCGGATGACGATCTCCGGTTCGATGCCAATCGTCTCGCGCACGATTTGTGCGATCTTGGCGACAGTGGCTTCCGCCTCCTCGCGGGCTTCCGCCCGCATGATCTCCTCGACGCCAAGCCATTGCTGAAAATCGCCTTCCGGGATCACATAGAGCAGAACGAGGCCGCCATTGGAATTCTTGGCGCGCCGTCCGGCATAGTGGACGGCGCGTTGGCATTCGGGTGTCCCGTCTATCACCGCCATAAATTTGCGGCGATGACCTTCGAGCCGTGAGAGTCGCTTTGATACCATGATCCGAACTCTGACACCTGAGACCAAAAATTTGCAAGCCCCCGTTTTGCACGGGAGCTCTGCATGTCGATCGGACTAGTAGAGGAAGCCGATGATCTCGCGAAGTTCGCGCATCGTCACGTCGGCGCGTGCCCTTGCGCGTTCATTGCCGTTGCGCAGAATCGTGTCGATATGGCTCGTATCGTTCATCAGGCGGCGCATTTCGCCTGTTATCGGCGACAGCACCTGGACAGCGAGATCGATCAGCGCCGGCTTGAATACGGAGAACTGCTGGCCGCCAAATTCGGCGAGCACCTGTTCCCTCGTCTTGTCGGCGAGTGCGGCATAGATCGAGACGAGGTTTTCAGCCTCCGGCCGGTTTTCGAGACCGGCGATTTCGCTCGGCAAGCCATCCGGATCGGTCTTGGCCTTGCGGATCTTCTTGGAGATCGCGTCCTCATCGTCCATCAGGTTGATGCGCGAAAGATCCGACGGATCGGACTTCGACATCTTCTTCGTGCCGTCGCGCAGCGACATGACGCGCGGCGCCGGCCCGCCGATCAGCGGTTCGACCATCGGGAAATAGGCATGCACAGGCTCGTCGCCGACGGTGATGTCGATCCCGTAATTCGTCTTGCGGATATGCGAGGCGTAATCGAGATTGAACTTCATCGCGATGTCACGCGTCAGCTCGAGGTGCTGCTTCTGATCCTCACCGACGGGCACATGCGTGGCGCGGTAGACGAGAATGTCGGCAGCCATCAGGCTCGGATAGGCGTAGAGACCGAGCGAGGCCTGCTCGCGGTCCTTGCCGGCCTTGTCCTTGAACTGCGTCATGCGGTTCATCCAGCCGAGGCGGGCGACACAATTGAAGATCCAGGCGAGTTCGGCATGCTGCGGTACGGCGGACTGATTGAAGACGATATGCTTTTCAGCGTCGATGCCGGAAGCGATGAAGGCGGCTGCGATCGAGCGCGTCTGCGACAGCATGTCCTCGTGGACGAGCTGCGCGGTCAGCGCATGAAGATCGACGACGCAATAGATGCAGTCGTTGCCGTCCTGGAGCTGCACGAAGCGGCGGATCGCGCCGAGATAATTGCCGAGATGCAGATTGCCCGTCGGCTGAACGCCGGAGAATACGAGCTTCTTGAATTCGCCCATGATGTTGTCCTCGATTAGGCTGGTGGAGGGCCCCAGGGCCAAAGGCCCATGTTGCTAACGCGGGCGCTTATGCACGCGCTCCCGGTCGCAATCAAGAGGCGGTGGGCGCAGCGTGTTGAATGAGGTCGAAGGTGTTGCCGTAAGGATCCGAAAAGACCGCAACGGTGCCGTAAACCTCATGTCGCGGTTCCTCCAGAAAGTGAACGCCGGCATCAAGCATCGCTGCGTGATCGCGCGCAAAATCGTCGGTCTTGAGGAAGAAGCCGACACGCCCGCCGGTCTGATTTCCGACAGCAGCTCGCTGCGCTTCATTTGCCGCCTGCGCCAGTAGAAAGGCCGCGCCATCCCCGCCCTTTGGCTTGACGACGACCCAGCGCTTGCCTTCCGGCTGTACTTCGTCCTGAAGGCATTCGAAGCTGAGGGCCTCACAATAGAAGGCCTTGGCGCGGTCATAATTATCGACAACGAGGGTGACGAGAAACAGAGATTGGATCATGAGATCTCCAGATTCGGACGTTTATTCCATTTATATGCAGAAAAGTGCCCGGTTTTACGCCAAATTGATCAGTGTGTTTAGCTAAAACTGAGTATAAAATTTCACAGAAAAGCTTTCTTTGAACTGAAAATCCTCTCGCCGGGCTGGCGGCCCCAAGGGGCCGTCGGGATAACCGATCGGAGGGACCATGCAGAACGCTAGTTTGCTCGCCATGGCAGGCCTTTTCGCCCTACAATCAGCAACGACGGCCGTCGGTCAAGATAATCGACGGCAGACCAGTCAGCTTCCCAAATACGAGACGCGTATTGCTTACACGATGCAGACCGTCAGCGTTCGCGCCGGCTGCTTCCCGGAGCGATTGCGGGTGGTCTTGTCGCACATCGCGGCAAAGACCGGACGACGGCCGATGATAACTTCGGGCTTCCGGCCACATCCCCGCCGCCACGGTTCCATGCACGGGAAATGCCTTGCGGCTGATATCCGGATTCCCGGCGTGTCAGAGCGCACGATCGTCGCCGCTGCGAAAACCGCACCCGGCATCGGAGGGATCGGCACCTATTGCAATGGCATCGTCCACGTCGATGTCGGGCCGCAGCGACGATGGGTGGATTGCTAAAGCAATTCCAGCAAAAGTGCGCAGCGGTTTTGCGTCCGGAATTGCGAAAAAAGGGCGCTAGGCATCTTTCGCCGGCGCCGGCTTGCGGTTGAGGTTGCGGCGGATCATGCCGAGGTCCGCCCCGCCGATGAGGAAGGCGGTCGCGAAATAGACGACCATCGAAATCGCAATCAGCAGACCAAGCGTGCCGGCCTTGGTCAGAAGCGGTGCGCCCGAGGCAAGCCAGGGCGCCCAGTGCTGCTTGAGGTAGAAGATGACCGCGCCCATGACGGCAGAGGCGACGACCAGCAGGACGGCGCGTTTGGCAAGCGCCCATTCCCATGTGAGATGGCCGCGGCGCAGAAGTGTCGTGAAGAGCAGGACGGTGCTGATCCAGCCGGCCGTGGCTTCGGCCACCGCGATGCCGGGCGCGCCGATATAGGGAAAGAGCGTCAGCGCCGTTGCACAGTTGACCGCGACGGCAACCGCAGAGAAACGCATGGGCGTCTTGGTGTCCTCGCGGGCATAAAAGCCCGGCTGCAGTGCCTTGATCAGCACGAAAGCCGGCAGGCCGATGCCGTAGATGGCGAGAATCGAGCCGACGATGAACGTGTTCTCCTGGTGGAAGGCGCCACGCTCATAGAGCACGCGGATGATCTCGTCGGAGAGAATCCAGAGCGCGAAGGCGGCAGGAATCGTCATGAACAGCACGAATTCGATCGAGCGGTTCTGCAGATAGCCCGCTTCGCGCAACGCCCCGCCCTTGAGTGCGCGGGCGAGTTCGGGCAGCAGCACCACACCGACGGCGACGCCGACGACGCCGAGGGGAAGCTGGTAGATTCGGTCGGCATATTGCAGGGCTGCAATAGCGCCTTCGCGCGAAGAGGCGATTGCCTGGCCGATGAGCTGGTTGATCTGCGTAATACCGCCTGTGACGGCCGCTGGAACGGCAAGGATCAGCAGCCGCTTGACGTTCGGTGTCATCTTCGGGAAGCGGAAGCCGATGCTCATGCCGGCATGCAGGACACCGAGATAGACGACGGCGAGCTGCAGAACGCCGGCTGCCAGCACGCCCCAGGAAAGATACCAGGCCGTCGTCAACGGTTCGGCGCCGGTATAGAGCGCGTAGAACAGCGCGCCGATCATCACCACATTGAGGAAGATAGGCGCGACGGCCGCGGCGAAGAAGTGATGCAGCGAATTTAGCATGCCGCTCATCATCGCAGTCAGAGACATGCACATGAGATAAGGGAACATCACTGCCGCCATGCGGATGGTGATGTCGAATTTCTCGGGGTCATCAGCAAAACCCGGCGCGATGACGAAGCGCACAAGCAGCGGCATGGAAAGCTCCATCACGATGGTGATGAGCAGCAGGACGGAGAACAGAACACCGAAGACTTCTTCCGAAAAGCGCTTGGCACCATCAGTGCCGTTCGCCTCGATCTCCTTGGCGAAGAGCGGCACGAAGGCGGCGTTGAAAGCGCCTTCGGCAAAGAGCCGACGGAAGAGGTTAGGGAAGCGGAAGGCGGCATAGAAGACGTCGGCCATCGGCCCGGTACCGAGAGCGGCGGCCATCAGCGTTTCGCGGGCAAAACCGAAGATGCGGCTTCCGAGCGTGGCGCCGCCGACCGTGGCGAATTTCTTGACGAGGCTCATGCGGGGAAATCGGCTTTCTTTTCGGCGGCGGTAGCGGCAGGGGCGATGATCCCTGATGGCATGCGTTCGCGCAGTTCGTCCTGCTCCTCGGCCATGACCGCTTTCATACGGGCAGTGATATTGGCGCGCTTGCTGTCACCGGAGATCTTCTGGCCGACAAGATCGGTGACGTAGAAAGTATCGATCACTTTTTCACCGAAGGTGGTGATGCGGGCCGACTGGATGTCGAGCGACAGATCGGACAGGACGGCAGTCATTTCCGACAGCAGGCCGGGCCGATCGAGGCATTCCACCTCGATGACCGTGAACTTGTTCGACAGGCTATTGGTGATCGCCACCGACGGCGGAATGATGAAGGCCTTGCTCTTCTTGCGGTTCTTCGCGCGGGTTGCGATCACATCGGGCAGGCGCTTGCGGCCTGACAGCACGTCCTCGATCATCCGGCCGATCGTGCCGGCGCGGCGAAGCTCGTCCTCGTCGTTCGGAAACTCGCGGCTGACATGGATCGTATCGAGCGCCCGGCCATCCGAGGTCGTGAAGATCTGCGCATCGACGATGTTGGCGCCGGCTGCCGCACAGGCTCCGGCAATGACGGCGAGCAGGCGCGGATGGTCGGGCGAGAGAACGGTGATTTCGGTGATCGCGTGGAAGCTGTCAGTGCGCACCGTGGTTGCCAGCGCCTGGCCGGCTTTGTCCGCCTGGCGGATGAAATGCGCATGGCGGATCTGGTCTTCCAGCGGCACGGAGAGCAGATAGGGCTGGTAATGCAGCTTGGCGTAGGTGCGGCGATCCTTCTGTGGCCAGTCGGCAAGCGCCGCATAAAGCGCTTCGGCGGCAGCCTGGGCGCGCTCCTTACGCGACACTTCGGAGAAGCCGCCGGCAAGCAGCAGTTCCGTCTCGTAATAGAGCGTGCGCAGCAGCTGGCCCTTCCAGCCGTTCCACACACCCGGTCCGACGGCGCGGATGTCGCAGATCGTCAGGATCATCAGCATCTTCAGGCGGTCAAGAGACTGAACGCGGTCGGCAAAGTCGGTGATCGTCTTGCGGTCCGTCAGGTCGCGCGTCTGGGCGACCATCGACATGGTCAGATGTTCTTCGATCAGCCAGACGACGATCTCAGTCTGCTTCTGCGACAGGCCGAAGCGGGCACTGAGCTTGCGGGCGACACGCGCGCCGGCGATCGAATGGTCTTCCTGACGGCCCTTGGCGATATCGTGTAGCAGTACGGCGACATAAAGCGCCTCGCGATCCTCGATATGCGGCATCAGCTTGTTGGCGAGCGGATGCAGCTCCTCCGCCTTGCCCTTATCGATCTCAGTGAGAACATCGATGGCGCGGATCAGGTGCTCGTCGACTGTGTAGTGATGATACATGTTGAACTGCATCATCGCGACGATCTTGCCGAATTCGGGAATGAAGCGGCCAAGCACGCCGGCCTCGTTCATGCGCCGCAGGATGAGGGCGGGATCGCGCTTGGAAGTGAGAATCGACAGGAAAAGCCGGTTGGCCTCGTCATTCTCGCGCAGGTCGTTGTTGATGAGGCCGAGCGAACGCGTGACGCGCTTCAGCGCATCGGGATGGAATTCCAGCCCATTGATATCGGCCACATGGAACAGGCGGATGATGCTGACCGGATCGCGCTTGAAGACATCGGGATTGGCAAGCGTAATGCGGCCGCGATCTTCGACGAACTCGACGCTGCCGGGGATCTTGCGATTGCGGTGGGTAAAGCGGTTGATGACGCCCGTCAGACCCGGGATCGACTTCGCCTGCTGGTCTTCGAGCGCGGCGCAGAGGATGCGCGTCAAGTCGCCGACATCTTTAGCCACCAGGAAGTAGTGCTTCATGAAACGCTCGACGGCCGAAAGGCCGGGGCGGGAATGATAGCCGAGCGCCTCGGCGATCTCGCGCTGGATATCGA
This sequence comes from Rhizobium sp. YAF28, assembly GCF_052113285.1. Classification (NCBI taxonomy): domain Bacteria; kingdom Pseudomonadati; phylum Pseudomonadota; class Alphaproteobacteria; order Hyphomicrobiales; family Rhizobiaceae; genus Rhizobium; species Rhizobium sp. YAF28. Next base: position 202,975 of record NZ_JBFRCX010000004.1, read on the forward strand.
AGGAAAGACGTTCCTCTGCTTTCCCGGTCAGGAAATGCATGTGGCAGCGCACGGCCCAGAGAAAGTCGTCGGCCTTCTCCAGAAGCCGGTATTCCTGCTTCGACAGCACGCCGAGCGGCACCAGATCGGCCGGGTCGCGAACATGATAATAATATTTCGAAATCCAGAAGAGCGTGTGCAAGTCGCGAAGGCCACCCTTGCCCTCCTTGACGTTCGGCTCGACGAGATAGCGCGTGTCGCCGGCCTTGCGGTGGCGTTCGTCGCGTTCGGCAAGCTTGGCGGCAATGAATTCCGGCCCCGTGCCGGTGACGATTTCCTTGTCGAAGCGGGATTCCAGCTCCGTCTCCAGCGACTTCAGGCCGCAGATGTAGCGCATCTCCAGGATGGCGGTGCGGATGGTCATGTCGGACTTGGAAAGCGCGATACATTCCTCGACGGTGCGGGTCGCATGGCCGACCTTGAAGCCCATGTCCCACAGCATGTAGAGCATGAACTCGACGGCTTTATGCGTCTCTTCCGCCGGCTTCGGCAGGAAGAGAAAGAGCAGATCGATATCGGAACCCGGTGCCAGTGTGTCGCGGCCGTAGCCGCCGACTGCCGTGACTGCGAACTTGTCCTTCTGCTTCGGAAAGACATGCGCCGTGGCGAAATTATAGAGAATGGTGATGATCTGGTCCTGCAGCCAGGAAATGCGGTGGGCGCAATCAAGCCCGCCGCCCTGGGCGTCAAGCAGTTCACGCGCCTTCTTGCGTCCCTCGACGCTGGCTTTCTTCAGAGCGGCAAGAAGATCGTTTCGCAGCACGTCGGGACGGTTGCGGTTGGCTTCGGCAATGGCGTCACATTGCCCCTGCAGCAATTCCACATCGAGGATTTCGGAGAAATCGATGTCGTGCGTCGCCATCGGCCGGGGGCTTACCTCTTCGGTCCGGGTCGCTTGCTCATGGCGCGCCTCTTGTTTGATCTGCATGCGCTATAGCCTCTTTGCCCGCGGATTGACACAGGCCTCCATATTCCATGAACCTTTAAATTTGGCGAAATGGTGTTGGCAAGCCGTCGGCCGCGGACGCTTTGCCGCAAGTCCTTAGGCTGAAGCCTGCGTCAGCAGCGTATCGAGAACCTGCCGCGTTTCACTCATGATGCCATTGAGCGTCGCCTTGTCGCATTCGCGGTATCCGGCGTCAATGATTGCACTGCTGAGCTCGCCGATCTTCAAGCAGGAGCCGGTAATCTTCGCCATGCCGATCGGCGTATTCCAGCCGCGCGCCTCCAGATTACCATCAGATTGTTTCATAATCTCCAGCATCGAGACGATGACGGAGAGGCGCTGGGTTTCCTGAAGCAGTTTTTCCATGAACATCGGGGAATTCCTACTTCATCTTTTTCTTGAGATCGTAGAGCGCATCGAGCGCCTCGCGCGGTGTCATATCGTCGAGGCTCATCGCCTTCAGGGCCTCCTCGACCTTGGACGGCCCGCGGGTCGCCTCCTCGCGGCGCACTGCGACCTGGAAGAGCGGCAAGTCGTCGATCAGCTGGCTTGCCGGGTTCTTGCGGTCGGCATCCTCAAGACGGGTCAGCACGTCGCGCGCCCGCGCCACGACCGAAGCTGGCAGACCGGCGAGCCGCGCGACCTGAATGCCGTAGGACCGGTCGGCTGCCCCTGGACCGACCTCATGCAGGAAGATCACGTCGCCGTCCCATTCCTTCACGCGCATCGTTGCGTTCGATAGCCGGGCAAGCTTTTCGGAAAGCACGGTCAGCTCATGGAAATGCGTCGCGAAAAGCCCGCGGCAGCGGTTGGCTTCATGCAGATGCTCGACAGCAGCCCAGGCGATGGAAAGACCGTCGAAGGTCGCAGTGCCCCGGCCGATCTCGTCGAGAATGACCAGCGAGCGCTCGCTCGCCTGATTGAGGATCGCCGCAGTCTCGACCATCTCCACCATGAAGGTGGAACGCCCGCGCGCCAGATCGTCGGATGCGCCGACGCGCGAGAACAGCCGGTCGACGATGCCGATATGCGCTGACGTCGCCGGCACGAAGGAGCCCATCTGCGCAAGAATGGCGATCAGCGCATTCTGGCGCAGGAACGTCGATTTACCGCCCATGTTCGGGCCGGTCAGCAGCCAGATCGCCCCATCCTTGCCGTCGGAAACCGGAGACAGGTCGCAATTATTGGCGACGAACGGCCCGATGGACTGCCGCCGCAGGGCCTGTTCGACGACAGGATGACGCCCGCCCTCGATCGCAAACATCTTCGAGCCATCGACCAGCGGCCGGCAATAGGCCTGCTCTTCGGCAAGCAGTGCCAGACCTGCAGCGACATCGATGACGGCAAGCGCCCGCGCACCGGCCTTGATCGCTTCGGCCTCGGCAACAGTCGCTTCCGTCATCCGGTCGAAAGCTTCGAGCTCGATCTGCAGTGCGCGGTCGGCGGCGTTAGCGATGCGGCTTTCGAGATCGGCAAGCTCGGTCGTGGTGAACCGCATGGCATTTGCCATCGTCTGCCGATGGATGAAGCGAGCCTTCGCCTCGGCCGTATCGGTCATCGGCCCGGCATTGCCGGCCGTCACCTCGATAAAATAGCCGAGAATATTGTTGTGCTTGATCTTCAGCGACTTGATGCCGGTCTCCTCGGCATATTGCAGCTGCAGGCCGGCAATGACGCGGCGCGACTGGTCGCGCAACGCGCGTACCTCATCGAGATCGGCATTGGCGCCATCGCGCAGGAAACCGCCATCGCGTTTCAGCAGCGGCAGTTCTTCGGCAAGAGTGTCCGCAAGCAGGGCTTCGAGCTCCGATGGCAGAGCCTGCAGGCCCATGCGCGCCTGTTCCAATTCTTCCGGCAGCAGCGCGCTTCCCAGGAGATCGGCGATATGCGTGGCAGCGCCGAGTCCCTGCCGGATCGCCCAGAGATCACGCGGGCCGCCGCGGTCGAGCGCCAGGCGGGAGAGCGCCCGCGGCATGTCGGGTACGTGTTTCAGTGCATCGCGCAGGTCGCCACAGAGCGAGGGTTCCTGCATCAGGAAGCCTATCGAATCCAAGCGCTCGTTGACGCGGGCGGGATCGGTGAGCGGCGACATCAGTCGTTCGGCAAGCAGCCGCGCTCCGCCACCGGTGGTCGTGCGGTCGATCGCCTTCAGCAGCGCACCATTGCGATCACCGGAGAGTGTACGCACAAGTTCCAGATTGGCGCGTGTGGCCGGATCGATGAACAGCGTCGAGGCGCCGCTCTCCCGTTCCGGTCTGCCGAGCGGCGGCCGTTCGGCAATCTGCGTCTTCTCCACGTAGGCGATGGCGGCTGCCGCGGCTGCAAGCTCGGCGCGCGAGAAACTTCCAAAACCGTCGAGCGTCGAAACGTCGAAGTAGCGCGCTATACGGGTTTCTGCCGTCGCGCTGTCGAAAAGCACAGCCGGTTGTGGAACGGCGGTGCGGCCGAGTACATCGAAGACCGATTTCAGTTCGCCGTCATAAAACATCGTATCCGGTACGATGAGTTCGCGCGGATCGATGCGCAGGATATCGGCGAGCAGTCGCGATGCATCGGTTTCCGCCAACCGGAAGACGCCGGTGGAAATATCGATCCAGGCAAGCGCCAGCACCGGCTCGGAAGTACCGCGGATACGCGACAGCGTCATCAGATAGTTCGATTCCGAGGGCGAAAGCAGCTTTTCCTCGGTAATGGTGCCCGGTGTGACGAGGCGGACGACATCGCGCTTGACGACGGATTTCGCCCCCCGCTTCTTGGCTTCCGCCGGGTCTTCCACCTGCTCGCAGACGGCGACGCGATAGCCGAGCGCAATCAGCTTCTGCAGATAATCGTCGGCCGCATGCACAGGCACGCCGCACATCGCAATATCCTGCCCCATATGCTGGCCGCGCTTGGTGAGCGTGATGCCGAGCGCGCGCGAAGCCTCGAGCGCATCCTCGAAGAACAGCTCGTAGAAATCGCCCATGCGATAGAAGAGCAGCGAATCCGGATTGTTCGCCTTGATCTCGATAAACTGTTCCATCATCGGCGTCGCCGAGGCGCGGCTTTCTTCAGTCGCAAGCTCGGCTGCCGAGAAGGCTTCGTTTCTGATGTCTATTCGTGCGTTCACGGAGGTGCAGTTTTTCCCAAAAAAACAGGTGCCAACCCTATCCGCGCGCCGCTATAGATGACAACAGCAATTGGGGAAGAGGAAAACGTCACCCACAGACGTTTGGAGGAGGCATGTCCCAGATGGAGAAGAAAGAACGGCCGGTGACCTCTGTTACCGATCAGGAAGCGCTCGAATTTCACGCGATGGGTCGGCCCGGCAAGCTGGAGATCAACCCGACCAAGCCGATGGCGACGCAGCGCGACCTCTCGCTGGCCTATTCTCCCGGTGTCGCGGTGCCGGTCAAAGCCATCGCCACCGATCCGGCCACGGCCTATGATTATACGACCCGCGGCAATATGGTTGCCGTCATTTCCAATGGCACGGCCATTCTCGGTCTCGGCAATCTCGGCGCGCTTGCCTCCAAGCCGGTCATGGAAGGCAAGTCCGTACTCTTCAAGCGTTTCGCCGATGTCGATTCCATCGACCTTGAAGTCGATACGGAAAATGTCGACGAATTCATCAACTGCGTGCGTTTCCTCGGTCCGTCCTTCGGTGGCATCAATCTGGAAGACATCAAGGCGCCGGACTGTTTCGTCATCGAAAGCCGTCTGCGCGAACTGATGGATATTCCTGTTTTCCATGACGATCAGCACGGCACCGCGATCATTGCCGCCGCCGGCCTCATCAACGCGCTGGAACTGACCGGCCGCGATCTCAAGACCACCAAGCTCGTCTGCAACGGCGCGGGTGCTGCCGCCATCGCCTGCGTTGAACTCATCAAGTCGATGGGCTTTGCGCCTGAGAATATCATCCTCTGCGATACCAAGGGCGTCATCTATCAGGGCCGCACCGAAGGCATGAACCAGTGGAAATCGGCGCATGCGGCAAAGACCGATACACGCACGCTCGAAGAAGCCATGAAGGGCGCAGACGTCGTTTTCGGCCTGTCGCAGAAAGGCGCCTTCTCCGAGGAGATGATCCGCTCCATGGCCGACCGGCCAATCATCTTCGCCATGGCCAACCCCGACCCGGAAATTACGCCCGAGGAAGTTGCTCGTGTTCGTGATGACGCCATTATGGCGACCGGCCGTTCGGACTATCCGAACCAGGTCAACAACGTGCTGGGCTTTCCCTATATCTTCCGCGGCGCCCTCGATGTCCGCGCCTCGACCATCAATGATGCGATGAAGATTGCCGCTGTGAAGGCACTCGCCAGCCTTGCCCGTGAAGACGTGCCCGATGATGTTGCGGCTGCCTATCAGGGCAATCGTCCGCGTTTTGGTGCGCAATACATCATCCCGGTTCCCTTCGATCCGCGCCTGATATCCGCCATTCCGGCCGCCGTTGCCGAAGCGGCGATCGAAAGCGGCGTCGCCCGCAAGATCATCACCGACATGGCTGGCTACAAGCGAGAGCTGTCGGCCCGCCGCGACCCGATCGCCTCCACACTCGCCAGCCTCTATGAGCGCGTGCGCCGCCATCCGAAGCGCGTGGTCTTTGCCGAGGCCGAGGAAGAGCAGGTGATGCGCGCCGCCATGTCTTACGCCAATCAGCAGCTTGGCACCGCGATCCTACTCGGCCGCGAGGATCTGATCCGTGCAACGGCCGAACGCGCAGGCATCGACCTCAATCGTCCAGGCCTCGAGATCGTCAACGCCCGTATCTCGACCCGCGTCGAGGCCTATATCGATTATCTCTATGCCCGCCTGCAGCGGAAGGGCTATTTGCACCGCGACGCGCAGCGCCTGATCCATAATGACCGCAACCATTTCGCTGCCACCATGGTGGCGCTTGGCGATGCCGATGGCATGGTGACGGGCATTACCCGCAACTATTCGACGGCACTCGAAGATGTGCGCCGCTGCATCGACCATAAGCCGGGCCATCGAGTGATCGGCGTGTCGATCGCGCTTTGCCGCGGCCGCACGGTCTTCGTTGCCGACACTGCGGTTCACGATATGCCGACGGCCGAGGAGCTTGCCGATATTGCCGAGGAGGCCGCAGGTCTCGCACGCCGCATGGGCTACCAGCCGCGCGTCGCGTTGCTCGCCTATTCCACCTTCGGCCATCCCTCGGGGGAGCGTTCCGAGCGCGTCCGCGAAGCTGTAAAGATCCTCGACAAGCGTCGCGTCGATTTCGAGTATGATGGCGAAATGGCCGCCGACGTTGCCCTGAACCGTAAGGTGATGGAACAATATCCTTTCTGCCGCCTCTCCGGTCCGGCCAACGTCCTCGTCATGCCGGCATTCCACTCGGCATCGATCTCGACGAAGATGCTGCAGGAACTCGGCGGCTCGACGGTCATCGGACCCATCCTCGTCGGCCTCGACAAGGCGGTGCAGATCACCTCGATGGGCGCCAAGGACAGCGATATCGTCAACATGGCTGCGATTGCGGCCTATGCTGCCGGTTCCTGATAAGTAATAGAGGCGGACCGCTAGTGTGGTCCGCCTCAGACGGGCTTAGCCTGCAAAAGCGATCAGATTTCCATCCGGATCGCATACGATGAATGTTCGCGCGCCCCAGGGTTCCAGCCTCAGCGGCTGATGAAACGGAACGCCGTTTGCGGTGTATTCGAGAAAAAGCGCCTTCACGTCATCAAGCGTAATCGTCGCCGAGAGGATATCCCTCTCGCGCTGGCGAAGCTCCGGATGGAAGGCCGGCATGTCAACGTGCCGGAGATTGAGCCTCGCCGCACCGCGAACGACCTGCGCATAAAAGGGCGGTTCGCCATAAATGAAGGCGAGGGCGAAGCCGAGCTTCTGTGTGTAGAAATCGCAGGCGGCCTGGATATCGCTCACGAAAAGCTGCGGCTGGGCATCGAGCAGCGTCGGTTGGGATGTGGATTTTTGTTCGGCTGTTGCACTCATGTCGGCGAGACCCTTTTTCAGCGCCGCCCAGCTTTCGAATCCCTGCTGCGCCGCCACCAGTTCCTGCGCATCCGCAAGCTTGAACTCAAGCTCGAGGATTTGCCGGTCACTGAGATGGCGGTAGCGGGCAAGCCAATAGCGGATTTCCGCTGCAACAGGATAATAACGATCCTGATGCCACCGTTTGAACCGCTTAGCTTTCTTCCTGAGATTTTCGAAATTCGGCATGGCGCAAGGTTTTGATGTTGTAGGCGGGCATAGCCCAGCCGGCACCATTGCCGATGCGCCCTACTGAAAACGCCGAAAGAGAATGAATTGGCGAGGCACCGCCGTCAAGCGGCAGCCGTCAGCTTGCAAAACGGCCTGCATCCGCACCGTAATAATTGAGATACCGGTCGGAAATGCTTGATATCGGCAGCACGATCAGCACGTCGGTCGTGTTGAACGCCTGATCGACGACAGCGTGGGAGCCGACCATTGCGCCGAGGCGCAGGTAACCCTTGATGAGCGGCGGCAGCGCCATCAGCGCCCTTTTCGGGTTGACACCTTCAGCCGGCATCAGATCCATGTCGCGCGCCAGATGCGGCAGCGCGCTGACGGCCCATTCATCCTTGGCGAGTACGCTGTGATAGAGGAAGGAAAGAGCCAGCGCATGACTTTCCGGGTAAACGCCCGGGAAGGAAGCGCAGCCGAACATGGCGCTCATGCCGTGCTTCAGCGCGTAAGCCCAATTACCCTGCCAGAGCAGTTCGACGATGCGCTTGGTGCGGTATTCCGGCAAAACGCAGGAGCGACCGAGCTCCATGAAGCGCTTGTCGGGGTGGCGGGCAATGAGCTCGTTGATCGCAAATTCCGAAGCCGAGTAAAAACCGCCATTGGCCATGGCGACGTCCTGTCTGAGCAGGCGGTAGGTACCGACGATCTGGTCTTCGGCATCGCCCTCGATCGAGCGGTCGAGAACGAGAAGGTGGTCGCAGAAGGCGTCATAGGCATCGAAGTCCCGCTCGCGGCGCATGGCGTCCGCTGGCAGCTGAGCCTTCATTTCCTCGACGAAAACGCGGTAGCGCACGGCCTGCGCGGCATCGATCTCACGCGCGCTGCAGGCAAGGCGGGTCTCTAAATTGCCGATGCGGCCGAGAATGTCGCCTTCCTTCGGGGCGGCGGCCGTCGATGGCCGAGCGGCCTCGGCAGTGGCGTCACAATTAAGGATGTCAACAGACATGGCGATTCTCCCGTCTCCGGCCTATCACACGCCATAAAACACTTATGTACGACAGGAAAGTGACATACCGAATTTGTGCACGCAAGAAACGTGCCGTTTTCCCCAGCTTTAGCGCGCCTCAGCCCGGCGGGCTGAAAGAGCAACAACCGCCTGTACTTCGGTGAGCAGCCTGACCGGATCCACCGGTTTCACCATGACGCGATTGGCGCCGTTGAGCAAGACCTGTCGCCGCGATTCGTCGCTCTTGTCCGCAGTCAAAACGATGACCGGAATCGGTTGAAGATCGAGCCGACGTTCGTGTCCGCGCAGGCGTCCGAGCATGTCGATACCGTTGCCGCCGGGCATGGAAAGATCGCTGATGATGATGTCGGGCCTGTCGTCACCAAGGGCACAATCGAGCAGGGTTTCGAAATCATCCACATGCCTGACGGAATGGCCGCCTTTTTCCAGCATGACGCGCACCAACATGGCGTTGATCGGATCGTCCTCGCCGAGGAGGACGGAAAGGCCGTCGCCCACCGCCGTCCGTTCTGCAATGGACGGGCCGAGGCCGGGCTGGTTGTCGTTCAGAGCATCGCGCTTCTCCATGCCACGCATGCGTCCGCGCAGCACGTCGATCAGCGACTGCTCGCGCAGCGGCCGGATCAGCCACGCATCGAAGAGGTCGAGCGAATAGGAGTTACGCTCTTCCGGATTGACGAGCAGCACCTTGCGCAGGCCGAGTGCCGCGATCTCCGTGCGGTCGGCGATATGCAGCGAGAATTCCTCGGACATGCGGTGATCGACGATGATATCGGTCGGCCGCTCGCCGTTGCGGGCGAGCGACAGCAGGCTCTCGCGCGCCGCCTCGCCGCCAGCGACGAGGTGGCAGCGCCCGCCGAGCGTCGTGATCGTCTCGGCAATCGCCGTGCGCGCTGCACCCGCCGGGGCAAGCAGCACGATACTGTTTCCCGCCAGCAGTGCATTCCTGGTGGCTTTATCCTCTTCCGAAAGTTCGACGGGGAAGCGAATGGTGAACTGGCTGCCCTTGCCCCTCTCGCTTGCAACTGTCAGCGAACCGCCGAATTCACGCATGATGCGGGCGGAGATTGCAAGGCCGAGGCCCGTGCCGTTGCTCTTCTGGGCAAGCGAGCCGCCCTGTTCGAATTCCCCGAATATGCGCGCCTGTTCCTCCGCCGTCATGCCAGGCCCGGTATCGTTGACGGTAATCGACAGCTCGCCAGCCGCCCTGGAGACACGGATGAAGACGCCGCCGGTCTGCGTGAATTTCACCGCATTGCCGATGACATTGAAAAGCACCTGCCGCAGCCGCGCCGGATCGAAGCTCATCAGCTCCGGCACATCGGCAGAGACCGTAGCGCCGATCTCGATACCCTTTTCATGGGCGCGGTGCGCCAGCATTTCCACGACGCTTTCGACGAGCTTGCGCAGCGATTCCGATCTCGGGCGGAGTTCGAAACGGCCGACCTCGATGGTGGAGAAGTCAAGCAGATCCTCGACCAGCTGCGTCAGCGCATGGCCGGACTGGCGGATGCTGGTCAGATAGTTCTGCTGTTCCTGCGTCAGCTTCGTTTCAGAAATCAGATGCGCCATGCCGAGAATGCCTGACAGAGGCGTGCGGATTTCGTGGCTGACCGTGGCGAGCAGCCGCGATTTGGCGGCGCTGTTATATTCTGCCTTCTGCCGTGCCTCCTCGCGGCTTTCGGCGGCAAGCCGCTCTTCGGTCACGTCGCGCGCGATGCTCTGCAGAAGCAGGCGTCCGTTTGCCGGATCACGGGTCACGACATCGTGCCAGAGAAAGATGCGCTGTCCTGCCGGTGTCGAAATCTCCACATCGTATCGATGCGGCTGCGGGCCGGGACGGAAGGCAAGGCCGATCTCCTCACAGGTCTGGCCTTCGGGTTTGGCGCGCCCGGTAAGGCTGCGGAACGTCTCGTTGGTGCCGATGATGCGCCGGTCCATCATGCGGGTGACGACGATATCGCCGAGCACGTCATGGACCGTGCCGAGCAGGCCGGTTGCATCGACGCGTTCCGTCGTCTCCGGGCTACGGCCGCCGGGCCGGTTTCCGTTTCTGAAAAGAAGGGCAAGATAGCCTGCAATCGCGGCGATCAGGATGAGGCCGAGGACTGCCATGAGCGGACCGCCCCAATGAGAAAGCAATAGCAGCAGGATCGCCGAAATGAGCCCTGCTCCGCCGAGCCAGTGAAAGAGCAATGGATGCAGGGAGCGAAGGGTAGCCGGCGACGTCAATTCACCCGCCGTCCGGCCTCGATAGGCCCTAACGGCGGCTCCGCCAAACGCGGCGGACAATCGTTCCTGTAGCTGCGCCATACTCTGCATGCAGTTCAGCTAACATATTGCCCGTTCCGAATGTTTTCAGGAATCCGCTAAAAATTTAGTGATCCGCCTTTTTCGGCTTCTGCAGCATCTCATCGAGAATGACGCAGCCGGCGCCGACAGTGATGAAACTGTCAGCGAGATTGAACACGGCGAAAGACCAGGTTTCCGTGTGGAAGAGGATGTAGTCGATCACATGGCCATAGGCGAAACGGTCGATGAGATTGCCGATCGCCCCCGCAATGATGAGCGCATATCCGAGATGCGCCAGCCAGCGGTCCTTGGCGGTGCGATGCCAGAGAAAAAGCACGAAAGCGACGATGATCAGACGCATCCCCACGATGAACCAGCCGTCCATACCCGACAGCATCGAGAAGGCGACGCCGAGATTGTAGGTGCGGTAGAGCGCCAGCATCGGAATGACGGGAATCGCTTCCTGCAGCGGCAGGTAATGATCGACGGCGATCTTGACGATCTGGTCGAGGATGACGGCGATCACGATGAAGATCAGGATCGGCAGCGGTCGCGAGAAGAGCGCCGGGCGTGCGGTCGCAAGATCAGTCATTTGCCCTCGGACAGTGAGAGGAGATGGCGGCGTGCCTCGAAAAGCATGACGGCGGTGGCAACGGCGAGATTGAGGGAATCGGCGCGGCCCTGCTGGGGAATGCGGGCAAGCGCATCGGCTTCCTTGGCAAGCTGGTCCGGCAGGCCGGATTGTTCGTTGCCCATCAACAGCACGACCGGTTTTTTCTTGTAATCGATCGTGCGGTAATCGACCGAGCCGGCAAGGTGGGTCGCAACAACGGAAACGCCGGCCTGCTTCTTCCAGGCGGTGAATTCCTCTGCCGTCGCATGGGCAATCGGAACGGCAAAGACCGAGCCCATGGTGGCCCGCACCGTTTCCAGCGAGAAGGGATCGGTCGTCTCGCCGACAAGGATGACGCCAGAAGCGCCGGCCGCGTCGGCCGTACGGATGATTGTTCCGAGATTGCCGGGATCGCGCACGCGGTCGAGCGCTACCCAGGTCTCGCCATCCTTTGGCCTGACATCCCTAAGCTTTGTCCAGCGTGTTTCGAAAATGCCGACCACCATCTGCGGATTGTCGCGCCGGGTGATGGAGGAGATCACCTTCTCGTTGACTTCGAGCACGAGACCGCCGGAGGCGACGGTCTTTGCCGCCATCTGTTCGACCAGCGGCTTGCCCTTGGCGGCCTTGGCATAGACAAGCGTGCGGATCGTCCAGCCGAGCTCGATCGCATCGATGACGAGCTTCAGCCCTTCGGCCATGAAGGTGCCGCTCTCTTCGCGCGACTTCTTGTTGGTCAGCGCCTTGATGTCCTTGATGATCGGATTGGCAAGCGAGGTGACTTCCTTCACATGCCCGACCCTGCGGGGGCCTCGATCGTGGAATTCGTTCATTTCGGCACCCAGCGGGAAAAGAGAGAGGTAGAGAGTGCGCGGCCCGGCGTCTTGCCGTCGAGGCCGGCCTCGCGGATGACGAGCTCGCCGGATTCGACCACGCCGTCGGCCCCGCGCATCGTCTCGCGCATCAACTCGTGAATGGAATAGAAGCTCGCCCGGATCGAATAGGCCGTCAACACAAGGCCGACGGCCTTCGGCGACAGGATCTCGCGGCAGATATCCAGCATCAACGGCAGGTGCTCGAAAAGGTGCCAGACCTCGCCATTCGGACCGCGGCCGAATTTCGGTGGGTCGGTGAGGATAATGTCGTACTGACTGCCGCGCCGTTCCTCACGCAGGATGAATTTCATCGCATCCTCGCAGATCCAGCGGATCGGCAGCTTTTCCATGCGTCCCAACGCCTGGTTTTCACGCGCCCAGCCGATCGCCTTCTTCGAGGCATCGACATGGGTGACTTCCGCACCGGCAGCCGCGGCGACCAGCGAGGCAACGCCCGTATAACCGAAAAGGTTCAGCACCTTCAGCGGCCGTCCGGCGCTTTCCACCTGTTGTTTCATCCAGCTCCAGTGAACGATCTGCTCTGGAAAGACCCCGACATGCCGGAAAGAGGTGAAGCGGCCGAAGAAATCGACGCCGAGCAGGTTGAGCGGCCAGGTTTCGCCAAGCGCTTCCTTCGGAAAACGCCAGCGACCGGTGCCTTCTTCATCCGTATCGCCGGTGAAGGCAGCATCGACCTTCTCCCAGACATGGGCGGGCAGCGACGGCTGCCAAAGTGCCTGTCCCTCCGGCCGCACGACCCGATAGGGGCCGTATTGTTCAAGTTTCTGACCGTTGCCGCTGTCGATCAGATGGAAATCGCCGGCACCCGTCGATTCCAGGATGACAGGCACGCGCTCTGCAGGCCGCTCGCCGTGGCGCGCCGTCAGCGGGCGTTCGATTACCGCTGGAACGGCTGCCGGTGGGCGCTGTTCGCGCGCTGGTGCCGCCTTCGTCTTCTCCGGCTTTGCAGGCCGCGCATCGGAGCGGCGTCCGCCCGAAGGGCCTGTCGCTACCTTCGCGCTAGGCCGGCGTTCTCTTTGTTTCAACGTGGTCTTCCGCGTCTTAAATTCAATTGAGCCAGTGCAAATAGCATCCCGTCCGACCTTGGCAAAGCGCTTTCCCGTTATGATATGGTCAGACCATAGAAATGGGGAATTGCTGATGGATCTGATCGGGGAGGAACGCATCGCCGCGCGGCCGGATGTTGTATGGGCGGCCATGAACGATCCCGATATCATCAGGCAATGCATTCCCGGCTGCCAGAGCGTGGAAAAGTTGTCGCCCACGCAATTCCTGGCAACCGTCAAAGTCGGCTTCGGCCTGTTTTCTGTGACGTTCCACGGCGAGATCAAGCTTTCGAACGTCGATGCGCCGCGCAGTTACACCATCGCCGCGGAAGGGCGGGGCGGCATTGCTGGCTTTGCCAGGGGCGAAGCCGATGTCACCTTGGTGGATGAGGGACTGCACACCCTGCTGCGTTATAGTGCGGACGGCGATACGGGTGGCCGGATTGCCGAGCTCGGCGGTCGGCTGATCCGCACCACGCTGGAAAAGCTCGCGCGACGCTTCTGGGGGAGCTTCAATGCCGCTGTCATCGAAAAGGCCGCAGGCTAGGCACATGGGCTTGGCATCCTCCTTAATCCCTTTTACGCAAGACCGATGACCTGGAAAATCCGACCCAATTGCGCCGAAGACGTGACGCAGCTTGCCGACATCTACCTGTCTGTCCGGCGCCAGACCTTCACCTGGGTTGATCCCGGCAAGTTTCATCGGGAGGATTTTGCCGCCCACACTAACGGCGAGGTCGTTTCCGTCTGCGAGGGACCCGACGGGAAGATCGCCGGTTTTATCTCGATCTGGGCGGCGGATGATTTCATCCACATGCTCTATATCCTGCCTGAATTCCAGGGCAAAGGCGCGGGAACCGCCCTGCTGCAATCGCTCCCGGGCTGGCCAGAGCATAACTATCGGCTGAAATGCCTCGTCAACAACCGCGACGCCAAGGCCTTCTATCTGGCACATGGCTTTCAGGTCACCGGCAGAGGTGCCTCACCCGAAGGCGATTATGAAGAGCTGAGTTTCACTCCGGCGCCAGTGGAATAACGGCAGTCATCGCGAGGGCAACTGCCCGACGATCTCTTCTGCGCGCGTCTTGTGACGATCTGCTTCGCCCTGCCAGCGGATCGCCTCCTTGGCTTCGACGCGTGCGCGCTTGCGGTGCTTGCCCTGGTTGAACCAGGTCGCAGCAGAGCCCACCAGCATGCCGATGATAAAAGCGATCAGCAGGAAAACGAAGAAAGGCGCGGCCAGGGAAAGAACCTGATCCTCCGGCCGGAACGGATTGAAGGCAAGCGTTACACTCTGCCGGTTGGCGACGCAGAAGATGATCAGGATGACGCCAAGCGGCAGCAAAATCAAAAGGTTGATGATCTTCTTGGTCATGTCGGTCTCCGCGCCGGTTTAGCGAAGGCAAGCTTCGTTGACGCCAGAATAGAAGTGCGGCGGAGAAGTTCAAGTGCGGCTTGATGCCTGATGCCGAGGATCAATCCTCTTCGTCGGCTTGTCCGGGGTTCAGGCGCTCGCGCAGTTCCTTGCCGGTCTTGAAGAAGGGTACCCACTTCTCCTCGACGAAGACCGTATCGCCGGTGCGCGGGTTGCGGCCGGAACGGGAAGGGCGGTTCTTTACGGAAAATGCACCGAAGCCGCGCAGTTCGACGCGGTTGCCGGCGGCAAGCGCATCAGTGATCTCGTCGAGGACCGCATTGACGATATTTTCAACATCGCGGTGGTAGAGATGCGGATTGCGTGCCGCAACAATCTGCACCAATTCGGACTTGATCACGGTCGCCCCCTTAAATTATTGATTTCTTGTTCAATCCTGGCCAACCTGCCAAACTGAAAGCAGCCCGTCAAGAAGCAACTTTGGGGGCAGGATGCCGTTGAGATCCTGACTTTTGACAAGATCACCATAACCAAGGATCGTAATCAACCGGGAAACAGCTCCAGCGAGTAAGAAGGGCGTATTGCTCTTCTTGTCCCAGTCGACGACCGGCAGTTTGTCGCTGACGTTTCGGGAGGTCAGATAGGCGCGAATTTCCGGCTGTCCACCGACCGCATCGATGAGTTTCACCTTCAGCGCTTGCCGGCCCGTGTAGATCGTTCCGTCGGCAAGCTTCAGCACTTCGTCATGCGGCAATTTGCGCCGGTCGGCAACGAGGTTGACGAACCAGTCGTAACTGTCGAGAACCATGTTGCGGATCATGGCCTTGGCTTCTTCACTGGTGTCGTGGAACGGCGAGGGCTCGGCCTTGAGCGGAGAGGATTTGATCTCCTGCAACGAGACGCCGAGCTTGTCGAGCAGTGGCTGGATCTGCGGGTACTGGAAGATGACGCCGATCGAGCCAGTGATCGAGCTTTCGCCCGCGATGATCGTATCGCCGGCCGTCGCAATCATATAGCCTGCGGAGGCTGCAAGCGTCCTGACGTCGGAGACGACGGGCTTCTTTTCCGCAATCGCCCGGATCGCCTTGAAGATCTTTTCGCCGCCATAGGTCGTGCCGCCCGGCGAGGAGATCGAGATCACGACTGCCTTGACCTGATCATTGTCCTTGATCTTTTCCAGTCTCTCGAGCAACTCGTCATCATCGGTGATCAGGCCGGAGATCGTCACATGGGCGATATGGGGCCGCGCGGTGCTGCCTTCGCTGAAGGCAAAATTATAAAGCGCAAAGCCGAGCGCGACGAGCAGCACGACCGCGGCAAGGCGCCAGAAGCCAAGCCTGCGGCGCAGCAGCCGGCGGTCTGCGATGATCGAGCTGTCCATTCCAACCTCCAGAGACGAAACCCAACGGCGGTACTCCGCCGCTGGGGAGATAAGGCGCACGCTGCCGCGAGAAAATGCCTCGGGAACCTGCTATTTTCGGTTTAGTTGCTTGTTGCAGAAAAAAATCCATATTGGCAAGCCAATGTAATAATGCGAAACGAACTGTGATTGGCGCCCGGCATTGCTATATAAGCGGCACGATCATCACACACGGACCAGGCATATGCTCGATACCCTCAGGAACAACGGGAAGCCCGCATACGCGGGGCCAAAGGACAGTGCCTATGGCCTTGCCCGGTTCCATTCCGCGCGTGTTCGCCGCCTGAAGTTCTTGCTGCCGGGTGCAGCCCTCATCATTTCCCTCATCTTCATCGCCGTCTCGGTGATCCGCACTTACCTGCCGGAAACCATTAAGATCGAGGGCGCCAAAATCGAGAACGGCAAGGTCGTGATGGAAAAGCCGGCAATCGCCGGCCGCAACTCCGACGGCATCAACTATTCGATGCTCGCCGAACGCGCACTGCAGGATATTCGCAATCCAGATCTCATCACGCTGGAGACGATCAAGGCCGCCGTGCCGATGAACGACGGCCTGATGGCCCGCGTGACCGCGGCGACGGCAGATTTCAATCGCGCCACGGACAATCTGCATATGACGGCGCCGTTCACGCTTGTTCTGAGCAGCGGTCTCGTTGCGAATTTTCAGTCTGCACACCTTGATATCAAGGGTGGAAACATGACGACGGATGATCCCGTCAGAATTACCAAGGACAATGCTTCGATTGTTGCGCGGTCGATGAATATAACCGATAAGGGGCGCGTGATCACATTCGAGGGGAACGTTCGCATGAATGTTGATTCATCCACCATCCATAAACAGGGCACCTAAAGAGCCGGGTCACATGACAAAAGATTGTCGCATTTCAACTCGCAAGACTGGCGTAGCTTTTATCACAGGCGCGCTTGCCTTCGTCCTGTCGGTCGCGGGGGCGGCCGCCCAGTCGACGACGATGCCTGGCATGAAGCTTTCCAGCGATCAGCCGATCCAGATTGAAAGCAACAAGCTGGAAATCCATGACCAGGAACACACGGCGCTCTTCACTGGCGACGTCAAGGTTGTTCAGGGCACGACGACGTTGCAAGCCGGCAAGATGACGGTCTATTACAAAGACAAGGCGAAGCAGCCGGCAGCGGGCGATGCTGCCACCAAGCCGGCACCTGCTGCCGAGACGGCTCCGGTCGCTGCAGAACAGTCGAGCTCGCTTGCCTCGGGTAGTGCCGATATCGATAAGATCCTGGTGACCGACAAGGTTTACCTGACGTCGGGTACGCAGACGGCGACCGCCGATGATGGCAATTTCGATATGACCTCGCAGGTCTTTATCCTCACGGGCAAGAAGGTCGTGCTGACCGATGGCCCGAACGTCTTTACCGGCTGCCAGCTCACGGTTCACATGGCGACCGGTCAGGCGGAGCTTGAAAGCTGCGGTGGTCGTGTCCAGATTCAGCTCGATCCAAAATCGCAGCCGAGTCAGCAGCCAAAGCAGAACTGAGAAGTCGGCCTTTCACGTGAAGCTATTCTCTCTATCCACCAAGTCCGGCAGAGCCGCAACGGAAGCCGCGGCTCCTGTCGACAAGGCTCGTTATCAGGGAACGCTGATCGCACGCGGTCTGACCAAGACCTATGCGACGCGGCGTGTCGTCAATGGCGTCTCGCTAGTCGTGCGGCGTGGTGAGGCTGTGGGCCTGCTGGGGCCTAACGGTGCCGGTAAGACGACCTGTTTCTACATGATCACCGGCCTCGTGCCTGTTGATGAGGGAACGATCGAAATCGACGGCAACGACGTGACGACGATGCCGATGTATCGTCGCTCCCGCCTCGGCGTCGGCTACTTGCCGCAGGAAGCCTCGATCTTCCGTGGGCTGACGGTGGAGGAGAATATCCGCGCCGTCCTTGAGGTGCATGAAAAGGACAAGACGGCGCGTGAGCGCAAGCTCGACGAACTGCTTGAGGAGTTTCACATCGCGAAGCTCCGCAAGAGTGCCGCCGTGGCTCTCTCGGGCGGTGAACGCCGACGCCTGGAAATTGCCCGCGCACTTGCGACCGACCCGACCTTCATGCTGCTCGACGAGCCCTTTGCAGGTGTCGACCCGATCTCGGTTGCCGATATTCAGAACCTCGTGCATCATTTGACGGCACGCGGCATTGGCGTTCTCATCACCGACCACAATGTGCGTGAGACGTTGGGGCTGATCGACCGGGCCTATATTATCCATGCTGGCGAAGTGCTGACCCATGGACGCGCGAACGACATCGTCAACAATCCGGAAGTGCGCCGGCTTTACTTGGGCGACAATTTCAGTCTCTGAACCGGTCCTGGACGACAGAAAATTGCGGCTGCGGCATAGGTTCCGCTTGACCAAGTAGGATAAAAAAGCAATTTTTGGGCCAACTCGGAATTCCGTGGCCTGAAATCTTCATCAGACGCGGTTTCCTGGAGGAGTCGAGGGAGTTTCGCGTCCGCCATGGCCCTGTCTGCCAATCTTTTTCTGCGACAGAACCAGTCCCTGGTAATGACACCGCAACTGATGCAATCCATCCAGTTGCTGCAGATGACGCATGTCGAACTCACTCAGTTCATCGCCCAGGAAGTGGAGAAGAACCCACTTCTGGAACTTCCGTCGGACGAGGGCGAGGCCGGGGAACGCGGCGAGGCTGCGGACGAACCATACCCGCAGCAAACGGATGGTGCGGGGGACGGCGAATATGAGGATCGCGGCGAAACGCTGTCCGGCGACTGGTACGATAATGGCAGCTCAAGCCGGCTGAGTGACGAGCTGGATGCCAATTACACCAATGTCTTCCCCGATGACGGCGCACCGCAGCGCCTCGACGCCCCCGAGCTCATCAGCCAGTGGAAATCCATGCCGGGCAGCGCCGAAGGTGCTGACAGCAATTACGATCTCGATGAGTTCGTCGCCGGTCAGGTCTCTTTGCGCGACCACCTTGCCCAGCAGATACCCTTCATATTGCCCGATATGGCCGATCGCCTGATTGCCCAGAATCTGGTCGATCAGCTCGACGATGCCGGCTATCTGCAGGCCGATGTCGCGGAAGCCGGCGAGCGTCTCGGTACCGATGCAGATGACATCGAGCGCGTGCTCTCAGCGCTGCAGACGCTCGATCCGCCCGGCGTGTTCGCCCGTAGCCTTGCCGAATGCCTGGCGATCCAGCTTCGCCAGAAGGATCGTTTCGATCCCGCCATGCAGGCGCTGGTCGAAAATCTCGAATTGCTGGCGCGCCGCGACTTCGTCACCCTGAAACGCCTCTGCGGCGTCGATGAGGAAGACCTGCTCGACATGCTCGCCGAAATCCGCCAACTCAATCCGAAGCCCGGCAGCGGTTTCGAGGCTGGCGTTTCAGAGGCGATCATGCCTGACGTCGTGGTCCGCCCCTCCTCGGATGGCGCCTGGCTGGTCGAGCTCAACCCGGATACGCTGCCGCGGGTCCTCGTCAATCAGTCCTATTTTTCGCGCGTCGCGAAGAACGGCGAGGATCACGCCTTCCTCTCCGAATGTCTGCAGACCGCCAACTGGCTGACGCGCAGCCTGGATCAGCGCGCCAAGACCATCATGAAGGTCGCAAGCGAGATCGTGCGCCAGCAGGATGCCTTCCTCTTGCACGGCGTCGATCATCTGCGGCCGCTGAACCTGAAGACGGTGGCCGAGGCGATCAAGATGCATGAATCGACGGTCAGCCGTGTCACGTCGAATAAATACATGCTGACGCCGCGCGGCCTCTTCGAACTGAAATACTTTTTCACGGTTTCGATTAGCGCCGTCGAGGGCGGTGACAGTCATTCGGCTGAAGCAGTTCGCCACAAGATCCGGACGCTGATCCTGCAGGAAAGCCCGGATGCGGTACTCTCCGACGATGATATCGTCGATATGCTCAAAAAGGGCGGCATCGATCTCGCTCGTCGTACGGTCGCCAAATACCGCGAGGCGATGAACATCGCCTCTTCCGTCCAGCGCCGCAGGGAAAAGCGCGCAGTGGCCAAGGTCGCCGGTTTCTGACTTGCAACGCCGGGGCGAGCCGATGATCGCCGCTTGGAACCGTTGATGGCGGAGACATCCCAATTTCATGGGATTTTCAGTGCACGTTTTCCGCGTATGCTAGACCTCGCTGTGCCGGGCTATTGACTTTTCGGGAGGCTGTCGCTAGAAGCCCGCCGCAATCGGAGCAGCAAAGTGCATCCGGGCATTATCCCCATCATCCTCACAGCAACAGGGACACGCAGACTTGAGCTCATCTTGCTTGAGATTGCGCGAAGTGCTTGGATGAGGTTGAGGCTTGGCGTAAACTGGTACTCGCAAACTACCATAAGAAGGGAAACTCCATGAGTGTGCGTGTATCCGGTAAACATATGGAAATTGGTGACTCCTTCCGTCAAAAGATCGAGGACCAAATCGGTTTGGCCGTCACGAAATACTTCGACGGGGGATATTCCGGTCAGGTGATCGTGGAGAAGTCGAACTCCCGTTTTTCCGCCGATTGCAAGCTTCATCTCGATAGCGGCGTCGTGCTGCATGCGGCAGGCGAGGCCATGGATCCGCAGATTGCCTTTGATGCGGCATCCGAGCGTATCGAGAAGCGGCTGCGCCGCTACAAACGGAAGCTCAAGGATCACCACGCCGGAAATCATCTGAACGGTAACGGCTTTGCAGAAGTCGCCTATACCGTCATGGACGCGGTTCCCGATCATGAAGACGAGGTTCCGGACGATTTCGCTCCGGCCATCGTCGCCGAAAGCACCAAGCAGCTCAAGACGATGTCTGTTGCAACCGCCGTCATGGCGCTCGACATGACCGACGAGCCGCTTCTCCTGTTCCGCAGCCCTGGCAAGGAACAGCTCAACATCGTTTACCGTCGTCACGACGGAAATATTGGCTGGATCGATTCGGCCAATATCAAAGGCTGAGATCAGGGCGGGGGAGCGGCGCAGGGCGCCGCTCCCCCGGACCCGTGCTCTCGGCGACAGAAGGAAAAAGAAATGGCATTGGCAGATTTGCTGCACCAGGATGCGATCATTCCCGCCCTCAGGGTAAATTCCAAGAAACAGTTGCTTCAGGAATTGGCAGCAAAAGCCTCCAGGACTACGGGGCTTTCCGAACGGGAAATCTTCGATGTGATCCTGCAGCGCGAACGCTTGGGCTCGACCGGTGTCGGCAACGGCATCGCCATTCCCCACGGCAAGCTCGTCAATATCCACTCCATCGTCGGCATTTTCGCCCGGCTGGAACAGCCCGTCGATTTCGAAGCGCTGGACGACCAGCCGGTCGATCTGGTGTTTCTGCTTCTGGCGCCGGAAGGCGCCGGTGCCGATCACCTCAAGGCGCTTTCGCGCATCGCCCGTGTCCTGCGCGACCACGATCTGGTCGCCAAGCTGCGCGCGACCGATTCCGCTTCGGCGATTTATGCCTTCCTCAATGAAGAGCAGACGTCGAACGCTGCCTGACGATCTACCCGGAATGCAAAAAAAGGCGCCTGATCGCTCAGGCGCCTTTTTCTTGTCATGCGATCAGCGATCAGAACTCTTCCCAATTGTCCTGGGCAACAGCGGCTGAGCCGCGAGACTGTGCAACGGCCCGGCGCGGTGCCGGAGCAGCCGCGCGTGGCGCCGGCGCAGCCGGTGCGCGCATCTGCTGTGCGGTGGAGCGCAGTGCTGTCGCGGCATTTCGCTGGCCGGAGACGCGGAAGCGGGTGACCAGTGTCTTCAGCGTCTGAGCCTCGTCGTTCAGCGTCACGCTGGCAGCAGTGGTTTCTTCCACCATCGCGGCGTTCTGCTGCGTGACCTGGTCCATCTGGTTCACGGCCTGGTTGATCTCCTTCAGGCCGATGGCCTGTTCGCTGGCCGAGGCCGAGATCTGACGGATAAGGCCGTTGATGCCCATCACCTGCTCGGCAATCTTGTGCAGCGTCTCGCCGGCACGGCCGACGAGATCGACGCCTTCCTTGACCTGGACGGCCGAGGTGTTGATGAGTGTCTTGATCTCCTTGGCGGCATTCGCCGAACGCTGAGCGAGTTCCCGGACTTCCTGTGCGACGACTGCAAAGCCCTTGCCTGCTTCACCGGCGCGGGCCGCTTCGACACCGGCGTTCAGAGCCAGAAGATTCGTCTGGAAGGCGATCTCGTCGATAACACCGATGATGCGCGAAACTTCCGTCGAGGACTGTTCGATACCGTGCATGGAGGCAATCGCCTTCTGCACCACTTCACCTGATTTCTCGGCGTCTTCGCAAGCGAGATTGACGTTGTCAGCTGCGGTGCGGGCGTTCTCGGCGCTGGAATTGACCTGGGCGGTCAGCTCGTTGAGCGCCGCTGCCGTCTCTTCCAGACTTGCCGCCTGCTGCTCGGTGCGCTTGGCAAGGTCGGAGGCGCTGTTGCTGATTTCGCCCGTACCCGAACCGATATTGATGACGCTGAGGCTCATCGTGTTGATGGTTTCCTCGAGGCTTGCCAGAGCGGCATTGAAGTCCTGCTTCAACTTGCCGTATTCGCCGGGGAATTCCTCTGTAATGCGGTGGCCGAGATTGCCCTGTGACAATTCGGAAAGGCCTGCACCGACGATCGAGACGATGTGACGCTGCAGGTTGACCGATTGTTGGCGTTCCGATTCCGAGCGACCGCGTTCGGTTTCGGCGGCAAGGCGCTGGTTGTCGGCCTCGGCTTCGAGACGCCGCGTATCGGCAAGCGCGAAGCGGAAGCCTTCGAGAGCCTTGGCGACCGAGCCGATTTCATCGGCACGGTTCTGGCCGGCAACCGTTTCGTCGTATTTTCCGTCGCTCAGCGCCTTGACGCTGGAAACGAGGCCAGCGAGCGGACGCTGAACAAGCGCGCGGACGGCGAAGTAGAGGGCGAGCAGCACGGCGCCGAGGACGATGATGCCGTTGATGACCATCATGAAGGTCTGGTCCTGAACCGGAGCATTGATCGCCGTGTGCGGGACGTCGACCAGCACGACCCAGTTGGCGTTCAGGCCGGGAACTGCGAAGGGATAGACGACGCGGTCGAAGGGATCGAGGCCGTCGAAGCTGAGGTTCCTGACGAGGCCGACCTTCATGGACGAAAGCGCAGCCTTTACGTCAGCCGAGCCAGGATTGTCGCCATAAGGCTTCGACATTAGGTCGGGGGTCGGAGCGACGATCCAGTTGCCGTTCTGGGCGATCAGCGTTACACGGCCGGAGCCGAAGGGGCGCAGCGCCTGCACCTTGTCGGTGAGCGACTTCAGCGAGATATCGACGCCTTCCACACCGATCATCTTGCCACCGGACATGACCGGATAGGCAATCGAAGTCAGCAGGGTCGGAACGTCGGTGCCTTCTGCGAGGTAGGGCGCCGTGATCGCACCCTTGCCGCTGTCGGCGGCGAGCTTCCACCACTCTGCGGTATAGTCATTGTCGAAGGTCGAGAACTGGATGTCACCGGTCCTGTTCTTCGACCAGTAAGGCGTGAAGGCGCCGACCTTGTTGGTGCCTTCATCATTGTTGTTGGCGATTTCCGTGGTCTTGCCGTCGAAGGCGCCAAGCTGCTCGCAGAACCAGCTGCCGAAGGCGAAAGCGTTCTGTTCGAGATTGGCCTTCAGAATGCTGATGATGCCCTTGCGATCGAGGATCTTGCCTTCATGTCCGCGTCCGACGACGCCGGACATGGTGCGGGCAGCACTCGCAAGCTCGCCGACATTGGCTGCAATCTCGTTGGCGATCGACTTGGCTTCCGAATTGGCCTGATCCAGCGTCAGGGTCTGGACGCGGTTACGGGTCTGGTCGATGAGGAAGAGGTTCGAAACGACAAGCACCAGTGCAATGGCGGCACCGGTAATGACGATGAGCTTCGCCGCAAGCGATTTCATTCTGAAAATGAACATAGATTCCTCGGGGCAAGGACGCGCCGAAGGGCCATTCTCCGGCGCAGCGGGTAAGGCACGCTCTATCATGGAGCAGCCGTGGGGTTGACCGCCTCGAAGATGAACGAGGTGGCGATCGCCCGAAGGATCGCCAGAAACCTCTTAAATTTGAATGAAATTCGCTATGTTTCGGCAGCAAATCCGGAAAGCCACCCCAAAACTAGGGGTGGCTTTTTATCGATTGTTCGCGGCTGGACTGGACTATATTCTGTCTGCGACTTCGGCTGCGAGCGGAATGGAGGGTTGTGCCCCCGGCTTCAGGCAGGCGAGTGAGCCGGCGACCGCTGCACGGCGCAGCGCCGAGTTGAAATCCAGCCCCTCATCGAGGCTTGCTGCGAAGTAACCGCAGAACGTATCGCCGGCGCCGACAGTATCGACGGGTTCGATGACGAGGCCCTGCGCCCGGGAAATCTGGCCATCCCGGATCGCGATGACGCCATCGCCGCCGAGCGTGACGATCAGCGTCTGGCCGGTCTCGGCATGCAGGCGCTCCAACGCCGCCTCGCGGTCACCGGCACTCATGTTTTCCTGTCCCGCCAGCCGCTCGAACTCGGTTTCATTGGCAATGACGATATCGGCCAGCCGGCCGAGGCGCGGCGCATCCGGAATAAGCGGCGCGAGATTGAGAATGCTGGTGATGCCCTTGGCGCGAGAGGCAGCAAGCGCGCGCTCGACCGCCTCGACGGGAACTTCGAGCTGCAGCATGAGTATATCGCCCTCGTTCATGGCGTTGACGGCGGCCTCTGCATTGTCGCCGCTCATCTTGCCGTTCGCGCCGGGAATGACCGCGATCATGTTCTCGCCGTCGCCGCCGACGAGAATGAGAGCTGTGCCCGTCGGCCCCTCGACATGGCTGACGCCGGAAAGGTCGGTGCCTGCGCCGTCGAGCAGTTCAAGGGCGCCCTGGGCAAAGGCATCCTTGCCGACAGCGCCCGCCATATGGACATAGCGGCCTGCTCGCCGGGCGGCGAGCGCCTGATTGGCGCCTTTGCCACCGGCAGCCGTTGCGAAGCTGTTGCCGGCAACTGTTTCGCCGGGCTTCGGCAGGCGCTCGGTGGTGGCGATAAGGTCCATATTGATGGAGCCGAAAACTGTGATCATGGCATGTCCGTCCCTTGCTTCGGGCCGCGACACTGCCGAAGCGATCACTCCTCGTCAACCACCCTGAGCTTGAGCAAACCAGTTCGGCTTTCGACGGATTTCGCCGCCGGCTCGTTCTCGCGGGTTGGCTTGCCGTCGCCGCCTGCTTCGAATTCCAGCGCCTCGATCTTCGCGCCGCGCTTGGTGAGCTTGTCCGCTGAGGTAATGATCTGGTCCACGTCGCGCTGCG
Organism: Rhizobium sp. YAF28; assembly: GCF_052113285.1. Classification (NCBI taxonomy): domain Bacteria; kingdom Pseudomonadati; phylum Pseudomonadota; class Alphaproteobacteria; order Hyphomicrobiales; family Rhizobiaceae; genus Rhizobium; species Rhizobium sp. YAF28. Next base: position 228,065 of record NZ_JBFRCX010000004.1, read on the forward strand.
TCTGGGAAAAATGTCCCTGCAGCTTGCGTACGCGCTCGTCGAGCCGGCCGAGATCGTCCATGAGGAGGGCGACTTCTCCCTGGATGACATGCGCCTGCGCCCGCATGCGCTGGTCTTTGAGCACGGCCTGAATGACCTGGATTGACAGCATCAAGAGCGAAGGCGAGACGATAACGATGCGTGCGCGGTGCGCCTTCTGCACGATCCCTTCGAAATTTTCGTGAATTTCAGCGAAGATCGATTCTGAGGGAACGAAAAGGAAAGCCGTCTCCTGCGTCTCGCCCTGGATCAGATATTTCTCGGAAATATCCTTGATGTGAACTTCCATGTCACGGCGAAACTGCTGACCAGCAAGCTTACCGGCGTCCGCGCCGCCTGCATCGCGGATCGCGTTCCATGCCTCGAGCGGAAATTTGGCATCGATGACGAGCGGCGGTGCCCCATTCGGCATCCTGATCGTGCAGTCCGGGCGCGAGCCGTTGGAAAGCGTCTGCTGGAAGGCATAGGCGCCCATCGGCAGGCCATCGGCGACGATCGTTTCCATGCGCGACTGGCCGAAAGCCCCACGCGTCTGCTTGTTGGAAAGAATGGCCTGCAGCCCGACGACATCCTTGGCGAGCGTCTGGATATTGTTCTGGGCGACATCGATCACCGCCAGGCGCTCCTGCAGTTTCTGCAGGTTGTCGTGCGTTGATTTCGTCTGCTCGGTCAGCGTCGAGCTCATGCGCTGTGACATGCCGTCGAGCCGCTGGTTGATCGCGTGATTGAGCTCGGCCTGCCGTGCACCGAAGACTTCCGTCATGGTCGAGATGCGTCCCTGCATCTCCGCCTGTATTTTCAGAAGCTCAGCCATGCGCGCCTCGCTTTCCGCGGCGCGAAGATTGGCTTCTTCGGCTTGCTCGCGACGGATGCCGGCATTGCGCAAGGCAAACACGATTGTCACCAGAATGAGAACGGCGAGTGCGCCGCTGGCAAGTGCAAGCACGCCGGGGCTCAGTATCGGCAGGGAAATAGTGAGTGAGTCGGATGTCATGGTCATGCTGCACCATAACAAAATAAGCGGCGATATCCAGATCAAAACGTGAACAATCCACACCGTATCACCAATACGAACGACGCTAATTTGCTGTAACGGAAGAAAAATCAGCCGCGCACTTAACGATTGCTAAACCATATTCGCCAAATCTGGCGCTGCAATTTCCCTCCGCATTCGCGCCAGATAGAGATCCCCCATGACTTCCCACCAGACCGACAATGCCCTCAGGCAGCGCCTTGACTTCATTGAGCTTGACGATGAGGCGCGCAAGAACCTGCGGGAGCTACGGCCGGCGATCTCGGAGCTTCTCGGCGGCGCACTCGACAAGTTCTACAGCAAGCTCGCAAAGACCCCGGCGGTCGCAGGCTTCTTCTCCAACAAGGCCCATATGGGCCACGCCAAGAAGCGCCAGCAGGAACATTGGGGCAATCTTTCGGGCGGCAATTTCGACGAAAGCTATGTGAATGGTGTGACTGCCGTCGGCCGCACCCATGCCCGCATCGGCCTGGAGCCGCGCTGGTATATCGGCGGCTATGCGCTTGTCATGTCTGAGCTCGTCCGGGGCCTGATGGAAAAGCAGTGGCCATCGCTCTTTGCCCGTCAGCAGGGAAAGGCGCTTGCCGAAAAGCTGACCGCCGTCATCAAGGCGGCGATGCTCGACATGGATTATTCCATCTCCGTCTATCTGGAAGCGCTCGAGGAAAAGCGCCACGCGCTGGAAGAAGAACGCGCCCGCTCAGAAGCCGATCAGGCGTTGGCACTGGAACATCTGCGCCGCGGCCTCGAAGCACTGTCGCGTGGCGATCTCGAAGCGACCCTTCCTGCCGATCTGCCCGGGAATTTTCGCCAAATGGCTGAAGACTATAACAGGGCCGTCAACGCTCTTCGCGAATCTTTCACATCTGTCCGCACCACGTCCGGCCACATTCTCGAAGGTGCCGATGTGATGTCCAAGGCAACGGACGATCTCGCCTTGCGCACCGCGCAGCAGGCAGCCGGCGTCGAAGAGAGCTCGGCTGCGCTGCAACAGCTCTCCGTCAGCGTCAGCCAGACCGCCGCCAACGCCGAAAAGGCGTCCGGCGCCGTGCGCGAAACGCAGGAGAAAGCCAAGAATTCCGGCGAACTCGTCACCAGCGCCGTTTCGGCCATGGCGGGCATCGAGAAGTCCTCCACCGAAATCGCCAAGATCATCGGCGTCATCGATGAGATTGCTTTCCAGACCAACCTGCTGGCACTGAATGCCGGCGTCGAAGCTGCGCGTGCCGGTGATGCCGGCAAGGGCTTTGCGGTCGTCGCACAGGAAGTCCGTCAGCTTGCCCAGCGCACGGCCGATGCCGCCAAAGCGATCAAGAATCTGATCTCCGAAAGCTCGACGCAGGTGAACGAGGGCGTCAACATCGTCAGCAGCACTGGTGAGGCGCTGAGCGACATGATCAGCCGTATCGACATCATCAACAGCTTCGTCGCCGATATTGCGGCTGCCGCCCGCGATCAGGCGACTGGCGTCAACGAGGTGAGCGTGGCGATCCGCAACATGGACACCATCACTCAGCAGAATTCCGGCATGGTCGAGCGTACGTCTGCCGAAACCCGCAGGCTGAAGGATGGGGTCGAGAACCTCATCGAACTGCTGCAGCGTTTCCGCGCTCGTACTGAAGGTCGGCAGGTTGCCGGTACCGCCCGCCGCGCAGCCTGAATAATCCAGGCAAAATCCGGGCAGGCGCTGCAAAAAACCGCAATCCCTGCCCGGCGGATAATTCCCTAGTTTGAAAAGATGGGTTATGGGAACGCCATGACCATCAAGCCACTCATCATTCTTCCCGATCCCGTTCTCCGTCAGGTTTCCAAGCCGATCGAGCGGGTCGACGCCGATCTCCAGCGCCTTACGGACGATATGCTGGAAACAATGTATGACGCGCCGGGCATCGGCCTTGCCGCAATCCAGGTCGGCGTTCCACGCCGCATGCTCGTCATCGATCTTTCGAAGGAAGGCGAGGAAAAACAGCCGCTCGTCTTCATCAATCCGGAGATCGTCAGCTCCTCGGATGACCGTTCCGTCTATGAGGAAGGCTGCCTTTCCATTCCCGACTATTATGCGGAAGTGGAGCGGCCAGCGCAGGTCACCGTCAAATATCTCGACCGTGAAGGCAAAGAACAGAGTGTGGTGGCCGACGGTCTGCTCGCTACCTGTCTCCAGCATGAGATCGATCATCTGAACGGCGTGCTCTTCATCGATCACATCTCGCGGCTGAAGCGCGAAATGGTCATCAAGAAGTTCACCAAGGCTTCCAAGTCCAAGGCGCTCTGAGTTGCAGCATTGAAAATGTTGCGGCCGCGCCTTATGATATCGATGATATCATAGGAGCTGTTAATGGGTGATCTTCTGATCCGAAACTTGGATGATGCCCTGAAGCACGAGCTTCAAAATCGCGCGCGGGAGAACGGACGCAGCCTTTCGGAGGAAGCGATCATCCATCTGCGTCGCTCACTCAGCACCTTGCGCGAAGATCGGCAGCCGGCAGGAGAATGGCTGCGTGGTCTTCTCGGGGCTGAACGCTGGACCGATGACGAGCTATCAGCGATAGAAACTGCACGGCATGAAGCGGACCGTGCTCCACCGAAATTCCACGAATGAGCGTCGTTCTAGATACGAACGTCATCTCCGAGTTGGAAGGCCGTAAATATAGCGAGCGATTGCTGCATTGGTTGAACGGCTTTGACAGAGCCGACCTTTATCTGACGACTATCAGTGTTGCAGAAATCCACTACGGTTTGTCTCTCTTGCCAGAAGGCAAGCGGCGAGAGGCGCTGATGCAGGACTATCTTCGTCTTGAGGAGGCATTTTCGGGCAGGATAATTCCGTTCACCCTGGCCGCAGCGCATCGTTACGGTGCACTCAGGGCGGCGCGTGAAAAGCGCGGTCGAAGAATGGAGACGAAAGACGCCATGATCGCGGCCATCTGCCTTGTGCATGGTGCGACGCTTGCAACCCGCAACACAAAAGATTTCGAAGGGCTTGATCTCAAGCTCGTAAACCCGTTTGAAGACGGTTGATCCTCAATTGGCGAGATAGAATGTCTCTTCGTATCGTTTTCATGGGAACGCCCGACTTCTCCGTCCCGACGCTGCGCCTGCTCGTCGACGCCGGCCATCAGATCGTGGCTGTCTATACTCAACCGCCACGGCCGGGCGGACGGCGCGGGCTCGATCTCCAGAAATCGCCGGTGCACCAGACGGCCGAGCTGCTTGGCCTCCCGGTCTTCACGCCGGTCAATTTTAAGGATCCTCAAGAGCGTGAGCGCTTCCGTGCCTTGGGTGCCGATGTCGGCGTCGTCGTTGCCTATGGCCTGCTGCTGCCCGAGGCTATCCTGACCGGCACGCGTTACGGCTGTTATAATGGCCATGCCTCGCTGTTGCCGCGCTGGCGCGGTGCTGCGCCCATCCAGCGGGCGATCATGGCCGGCGACGAGAAGACCGGCATGATGGTCATGAAGATGGACAAGGGCCTCGATACAGGCGATGTCGCGCTGACTCGTGAAGTCGAGATCGGCCCGAACATGACGGCTGGCGAACTGCACGACCGCCTGATGCAAACAGGCGCGAAGGCGATGGCCGAGGCCATGGTCAAGCTGGAGATGGACGATCTGCCGCTGACGCCTCAGCAGGCCGAAGGCGTGCTCTATGCCACCAAGATCGACAAGGCGGAAACGCGTATCGATTTCAGCCGCGACGCCAAAGATGTTCACAATCATATCCGCGGCCTCGCACCTTTCCCGGGCGCCTGGTTCGAGCTTGAGAGCAATGGCAAGGCGGAGCGCATCAAGGTTCTCGGCTCCGAACTTGCGGCGGGTGAGGGCGCAGCCGGCGCACTTCTGACCGATGATCTTGTGGTTGCCTGCGGGGCGGGCGCCGTCCGCCTCACGAAGCTTCAGAAGGCCGGCGGCAAACCGCTCGCCGCTGCCGATTTCCTGCGCGGCACACCGCTTGCTGCGGGCACGAGGCTCGTCTGATGCCGCGATACCGCATGATCGTCGAATATGACGGCGGCCCCTATGTCGGATGGCAGCGACAGGACAATGGACCTTCGGTGCAGGGCGCGATCGAAAAGGCGATCTTCTCGGCAAGCGGCGATACCGTGTCAGCTCGCGGCGCGGGCCGCACCGATTCCGGCGTCCACGCCATGGGGCAGGTCATCCATGCCGATCTTTCGAAGGACTGGTCGCCCTTCAAGCTGCAGAATGCACTGAATGCCCATCTGAAGCTTGCGGGTGAGAAAGTGGCGATCCTTGATGTCGAGGCCGCGAGCGAATTCTTCGACGCGCGCTTCTCCGCGCTCCGCCGGCATTATCTCTACCGCATCATCAGCCGTCGCGCGCCGTTGGCGCTGGAGGCGGGCAAGGCATGGTGGGTGCCGAAGACGCTCGATCATGAAGTCATGCATGCAGCAGCCCAGACCCTCGTCGGCAGGAATGATTTCTCGACTTTCCGTTCGGCTCACTGCCAGGCAAACAGCCCCGTGCGCACGCTCGACCGGCTGGATGTGACCCGTAATGGCGAACTGGTTGAGATCCGTGCCACCGCCCGGAGTTTCCTGCACAATCAGATCCGTTCCTTTGCAGGAACGCTGAAGCTCGCGGGCGAGGGCAAGTGGACACCTGACGATGTACGGGCAGCGTTGGACGCGCGCGACCGCAAGGCCTGCGGCCCCGTAGCGCCGCCCGACGGGCTCTATTTCATGCAGGTGGATTATCCGGAGGTGATCACCGACCGGCGCAAACAGGCGGATGAAAACGATAGAGACGACGATCTATCATAATCCGGCCTGCGGCGCGTATCAGGACCTTCGTCAAGGAAGACGGTGGAGTCGTCAACCGGTGCTGATTACCCCGGAGAGATGCCGAGGAAGTTGAACAGATATTCTGACACTATCATCGGCGGCACCATAAGCGCCAAAGTGAGACCGCCGACCGTTAGAACTTGCCCGTGGCAGATCATCCGCAGAACACGCGCCAGCGCGAAGATTTGTGCGAGCGCATTTACTAGGAGCAGCAATCGTACGATGTCGGTTGAACCTGGCATGAAAAAGACAAGCGCCAGCAGCAATCCGTTGATGTAAGCGAGTGGCACGCTGAGCCAATTGACACTGACGACGACAGGCGCGAAACGCTCCCCCATGCGCAAGGCAAACAATAGCAGGCCAGCAAAGATCAGCGGCACGATCCAGCTGCTGAGTTCGATCAGCCCTAGCCGGAAATAGAAGGTAAACCCGACATCAGCCTCTGGCGGCATCGATCTGAGATAGCCGTTGCGCAACGTAAGCCAGGTGATTCCCGTTGGCGGCAGGCACCAGATGATCGCCCAGAAGGATCGGTTGACCCCGCGATCCGATATGTCGAGGAAGCGAAAACCGCGCGGATCGAGCTTGATCAGCAACCAGATGCCGGCGAGATAATATTGGACCTCTCTAAAGCCCGGCATTCTCAAACCAACGTTCGATGAAAGTCTCGTAGATCGCCGTCAGCGTCTCCAGATCCGCAACGGCGACCCGTTCGTCGACCATATGCATGGTCTGGCCGACAAGGCCGAATTCCACGACCGGGCAATAATCCTTGATAAAGCGCGCATCCGAGGTACCGCCTGTGGTCGACAGCACCGGCGATGCGCCGGTCACGCTCTCGACTGCCGACGACAGCGAGGCGATCAGCGCATTGTTGCGGGTCAGAAAAACATGGCTCGGGCGGTCGGCCCAGATGATCTCGTATTTCACCGGCTCGCGGCCCGGCCGTAATGTGCCGTCAGTGGCAGCTGCATCAAGGCGCCGGACAATTTCGGCTCGGAGTGTATCGGCCGTCCAGGTGTCGTTGAAGCGAATGTTGAAGCTCGCCGAAGCCCTGGCCGGAATGACGTTCGTTGCCGGATTGCCGACATCGATAGTCGTTACTTCGAGGTTGGACGGCTGGAAATTGTCCGTGCCGGCGTCGAAAGGCGGATCCATCAGCGCCTGGGTGAGTTGCAGCATGCCGCGCACCGGATTGTCGGCAAGATGCGGATAGGCCGCATGCCCTTGCACGCCGTGCACGACGATCTTGCCGGACAGCGAACCGCGCCGGCCGATCTTGATCATGTCGCCGAGCTTGTTCGGGTTGGTTGGCTCGCCGACGACGCAGGCATCCCATGTCTCGCCGCGCTCAGTCGCCCACTGCAACAGCTTGATCGTCCCGTTGATCGACGGGCCTTCCTCATCACCGGTGATCAGGAAGGAAATCGAGCCCTTGGGCGCTCCATGCTTTTCGACATGCCGGGCAACGGCGGCGGCAAAACAGGCAATGCCGCCCTTCATGTCGACTGCGCCACGGCCGAACATCTCGCCATTGGCAATCTCGGCGGCAAAGGGCGGATGCGCCCAGGCGGCTTCGTCACCGACGGGCACCACATCGGTATGGCCTGCAAACATCAGATGCGGTCCCTCGGTGCCGAGACGGGCATAGAGGTTCTCGACATCAGGCGTGCCATCTTCCTTCGCGACCATTCGGTCGACCTTGAAACCGAGCGGAGAAAGCATCGCTTCCAGCGCGGAAAGCGCGCCGCCTTCTGCTGGCGTCACGGACGGGCAGCGGATCAGGGTCTGAAGATTGGCAACAGGATTCGTGGCGGTCATGGCGGTCGAATTATCCGGTGGGAATGGCAAAGGCGTGGCAAGGCGTGAGGCCGCCTCGCCTAAAAGACGCCGATTGTTTACCGAATCAATCTCGGGCTGTCATCAATCTCGGAGCAGTTCGTTGATGCCCGTCTTGGAACGGGTCTGCTCGTCGACGCGTTTGACGATCACGGCGCAATAGAGGTTAGGCGCCTGCTGGCCGTTTGCCATCGTCTTGTCTGACGGCAGCGAGCCCGCAACGACGACCGAATAGGGCGGTACTTCGCCATAGCTGATCTCGCCGGTAGCGCGGTCGACGATCTTGGTCGACTTGCCAATGAAGACGCCCATGCCGAGCACCGAGCCTTCACGCACGATGCAGCCTTCGACGACTTCCGAACGCGCACCGATAAAGCAATTGTCCTCGATGATCGTCGGTCCGGCCTGCATAGGCTCCAGAACGCCGCCGATGCCGACGCCGCCGGAGAGATGCACATGCTTGCCGATCTGCGCGCAGGAGCCGACGGTGGCCCAGGTGTCGACCATCGTGCCTTCGCCGACATAGGCGCCGAGGTTGACGAAGGACGGCATCAGGATGGCGTTCGGAGCGATATAGGCCGAGCGGCGCACGACCGCACTAGGCACGGCGCGGAAGCCGGCGGCGCGGAACTGGTTCTCGCCCCAGCCTTCGAATTTCGAGGGCACCTTGTCCCACCAGGTCGACTGGCCGGGACCGCCCTTGACCACTTCCATATCGTTGAGGCGGAAGGAGAGCAGCACGGCCTTCTTCAGCCACTGATTGACCTTCCAGACGCCATCGGTGCCGCGCTCGGCCACGCGTGCCTTGCCCCCGTCGAGCAGGTTTAGAGCGGCCTCGACTGCATCGCGCACTTCGCCTTTCGTCGACGTGTTCACATTGTCGCGATTGTCGAAAGCGGTTTCGATGGTCTTTTCAAGGGATACGAGGTCGGTGGCGCTCATGGGAATTCCTTAAACTTCGATCTTTATCGTGGAGACGGCAGGTCTCCGGAATTGCGATTGGCGGGTTGTCACCCGATCTATAGCATGCACCCGTAAAATGGAATGATTTTTCGGACAAGATCATATCTGGATTCAAGGCGTTATAGCGACATATCCGGTCATTCGTGGCCGGTGATACTGAAAGGCATTTCGATATGGCAAAGGCAAGAAACGGTGGCGGACGACGCAAGGACGGTGTCTGGGATCCGTTGAAGAGTAGTTCGAGCGACAGGCAGCGCGCGGAAGCGGTTCCGAAGACGCCGCAGACGCTCTCGCCGGCCTATCGCCTTGCCTATGTGGATGAGGATTTCCTCTGCCGCGAGGAACTGCGACCGATCCGCCTGCAGCTCGAACTTCTGAAGGTCGAGATGATGATGGCCGAGCGCGGCATCAAATCGACCGTTGTCATGTTCGGCGGCGCCCGCATTCCGGCACCCGGCCAGAGCGCCTGGGCAGCCCGCAACGAGACCCAGCGTGCAAACCTCGAAGCCGCATCGGTCTATTATGACGAAGCTCGCAAATTCGCCCGCCTCTGCTCGCGTTATGCGGCCGGTTTCGATTTCCACGAATATGTCGTCGTCACCGGCGGTGGCCCCGGCGTCATGGAAGCGGGAAACCGCGGTGCGGCGGATGAGGGAGCCCCTTCGATTGGCCTCAACATCGTCCTGCCGCACGAGCAGGCGCCGAATGCCTATGTGACACCCGAGCTCAGCTTCAACTTCCACTATTTCGCGATCCGCAAGATGCATTTCATGGTGCGCGCCAAGGCGGTCGCGGTCTTCCCCGGCGGCTTCGGCACGCTGGACGAATTCTTCGAATGCCTGACGCTGATCCAGACCGGCCGCATGGAACGCATCCCGCTGTTGCTCTTCGGCTCGAAATTCTGGCACAGCATCATCAACTTCGAGGCGCTTGCCGAATTCGGGACGATCGCGCCTGAGGACGTGAACCTGATCAGCTTCGTCGATACTGCCGATGAGGCCTGGAAGATCGTGCAGGACTTTTACGAACACCGCGAATAGAGCAGTTCAAGCCAAACTGGTCAGCGGCTTTACGCCCGGTACAAACGAAAAACCCTCCTCCCGTGGACGGGAAGAGGGCTTCGGGTGAGGGGCAAACCCCTCGCGATATCCAGGGAACGCTTTGTTATTCCCTTCAAAGGAAGGGCTGGTCCGGCATATCGTCGATCGAGATCACGCCGTCCTTGTTGCGGTCCATGCGATCGAAGAATTTGTTGAAGGCGGTTTCCGCTTCCTGCTTGCTGATCTGGCCGTTCTGGTCAGTGTCGATGCGGCCCATCATCATGGTGATTGCCATGAAGCGGGCATTGCCATGCATCCAATGGTGACCGTCGTGGCCGTGACGGCCATGGTCCTTGTCGTCGCCTGCCTGCGGCGCCGCATTCTGATCCGCATCGCCCTGCTTGGCCGATACCGCTTCACGACGCGCCTTGAACTGTGCTTCGCGGTACGCGCGGATTTCGCCTGGCGTCAGCGAGCCGTCATGGTTGGTGTCGATGGCGGCGAAGATCTTCTCCATGCCATCGGTCGCCTCCTGCTTGGTAATCTGCCCATCCTTGTTCGTGTCGAACTGTTTCAGCATGCGCACGAAGAGGATTTCGCGGAAGGCCGCGCCACGCGGACCGCTCATCATGCCATGCTCCATTTTTCCATGGTGGCCTGGATGATCAGCCTGGTCGCCTGGTGCTGCGAAGCTGGCCCCGGCGGCTGCGCCGAGAAGAAGAACAGAGGAAAGCGCCGTCAGGATAAGCTTGTTGCGGTACATGTCAGTGCGTCCTTTCGTAGGATGTCCCTCGATACGAAAGGTAGGACCGAACCCTGTCACGGCCCAGTTAAACATCTGTAAGATGGATGAAACTTTGGTAAGTTAGGTCGTAATCTTCTTCAGGAAATCAGCGAGATCGTCGGTGACGAAATCGATGTGGTCGTCCTCGCCGCTCGTTCTCTCCCACCATTCGACGACAGTCTCTTCCAGATTGCGCGGCACGAGCAGAACGGTCTGCATGCCGAGCGCTTTCGGTACGGTGAGATTGCGCGGCAGGTCCTCGAACATCGCAGCCTTGCCCGTCTCGACCTTCTTCAGCGCCGTGAACTTGTCATAGGTCGCCTGTGCCGGCTTCGGCAGATAGTCGGCCGCGACGATATCGAAGATGTCGTCGAAATGGTCGAGGATACCGAGCGCGCCGGCCGTCGCCTGTGCATGCTGGACGCTGCCATTGGTGAAGATGAACTTGCGGCCCGGCAGGGATTTGATGGCTTCGGCAAGCTCCGGCTGCGGGGTCAGTGCCGAATAATCGATCGCATGCGCCTTTTCGAGAAAGTCGTTGGGATCGACCCCGTGATGGATCATCAGCCCCTGCAGCGTCGTACCGTGATCGTAGTAGTACTGCTTCTGCAGCTTGCGGGCCTCTTCCTGCTCCATTTGCAGGAGCGCCGAAACATAGGCCGTCATGTTCTTGTCGATCTGCGCGAAGAGATTGACATGATGCGGATAGAGCGTGTTGTCGAGGTCGAAGACCCATTCGGTCACATGCTCGAAATCGTTCTTGGTAGGCGTGCGGTCGATCTTTGTCATAGCCGCCCTTATGACATGGTCGCGGCGGGAAACCAAAGGCTTTTGCTTGCAGGTCCGGCTTGCCAAGGCTCTCCCAAAAATGCCGCCAGATTTTCACAACTTCAGAGAGATTTTGGCTGACTTTCGCCATTGATCGCTGGTGACCTCTGCCTGCGTCAGACAGGGGGACCCGCAAGGGTGAAGTAGCATGAAGATCGTTCTGATAAACCCGCCGCATACGGCGATCGGCAGTCGTATTCCCGATGATCATCTTCCACCGCTCGGGCTTCTTTCGGTTGGAGGTCCGCTGATCGACGATGGTCATGCCGTCAGCCTCATCGATGCAGAATTCGGACCGATGACGGTTGCAGACATCGTCAGCCGGGTGATGGCTGACAGTCCCGATCTGGTGCTAATCGGCCATTCCGGCTCGACGTCGGCGCATCCGACTGCCCGCGTGATCGCAGAAGCGATCAAGCGCGGCGATCCCAAAATCTCCATCATCTACGGCGGCGTGTTCCCCACCTATCATTGGCGGGAGGTGCTGGCCGAGACCGAGGCATTCGACATCCTCGTGCGAGGCGAGGGCGAGGAAACCATGCGACGCCTTGCCGATGCGCTGGCGACGAACCGCCCGCTCGCGACCATCCCCGGAATCGCCTTTCGTGATGGCCATGGCGAAATCCTGGCAACGCAGCCGGCACAGGCGATCGCCGATCTCGATGCCTATCGCGTCGGCTGGGAGCTGATCGACCACCGCCAGTACAGCTACTGGGGCGGCAAGCGCGCCGTCGTCATGCAGTTTTCTCGCGGTTGTCCGCATCTCTGCAATTATTGTGGCCAGCGCGGTTTCTGGACCCGTTGGCGTCACCGCTCGCCGGAGCTTTTCGCCCGCGAGATTGTACGGCTGTATCGCGAAGAGGGCGTCGAGCTCATCAATCTCGCCGACGAGAACCCGACATCCTCGCGAAAAGCCTGGCTGGCTTTTCTCGAAGCGATGATCGCCGAGAATGTGCCCGTGCAGATCGTCGGCTCGACGCGAGCGGACGATATCGTCCGCGATGCCGATATCCTGCACCTCTACCGAAAGGCGGGTGTCGTGCGCTGGCTGCTCGGCATGGAAAACACCGATGAGGCGACGCTTGCCCTGATCAAGAAGGGCGGCGCCAAGACGACCGATCGCGAGGCTATCCGCCTCCTGCGCCAGCACGACATCCTTTCTATGGCGACCTGGGTCGTCGGTTTCGAGGAGGAGAGGCTGAGCGATCTCTGGCGCGGCTTCCGGCAGTTGCTCTCCTATGATCCCGACCAGATCCAGGCGCTCTATGTGACACCGCATCGCTGGACGCCGTTCTTCCGTATCGCCCGCGAACGGCAGGTGATCGAGACCGATATCCGCAAATGGGACTACAAACATCAGGTCCTGAAGATGCGGCATCTTAACCCGATCGTGCTGGTCGCCTGCGTCAAGCTGATCGAGGTCGCGGTCCAGGCGCGGCCGAAGGCGCTACTGCGCATCCTCTTTCATCGCGATCCGGAACAGCGTCATTCCATGCGCTGGTACACGCAGATGGGTCGCCGCGTCTGGTTTCACGAGATCCTCGAATTCCTCTTCCGCCACCGCCATCCCAAGGAAGGTCCGACGCTTGAGACATTCTGGGGCGCCCCCCAGGATGCGGAGGAGGAATCGATGTTGCGCCCGCAGCGGCATGTGAAGAGCCTCGACGCTGCGGAATGAAATAGACGCCCGATTTTCGGCGGACGACACAGGCGCAGAGTGCTAGAAAGCGGACATGCTTTTCGAACGCCCCGATGATGACACGCTCTATGATGCCCTGATCACGCGCAGCGCCGATTATGAGGGCCAGGCCTATGTCTGCGTGAAGACGACAGGCATCTTCTGCCGTCTGACCTGCCCGGCGCGCAAGCCGAAGCGGGAAAACACCATCTTCTTCGACACGATCGCCGCCTGCATGCATTCGGGCTTCCGCCCGTGCCAGCGCTGCAAGCCGCTGGAGCAGCCGGGCCACGAGCCGATCGTCGACATGCTACTGGCGCGGCTCGACAGCGAACCGGAGGTGCGCTGGACCGAAGATGAGCTTGTGCGCCGGGGATATGATCCATCGACCGTCCGCCGCGCTTTCAAGCGAGCGCTCGGCATGACCTTCCACGATATCGTCCGCTATCGCCGGCTCGGCGAGGCCGCGCGGCAGCTCGCCGATGGCGCCCGCGTCATCGACGTGCAATTCGAAGCAGGATATGAATCGGGAAGCGGCTTCCGAGCGGCTTTCCAGCGGCTGGTCGGCAGGGGGCCGGCGCTTTCGCAAAACCGCGAACTGCTCTTTGCCGACTGGTTCGATACACCGCTCGGGCCGATGATAGCAGTCGCCGATAAGACGCATCTGCATCTCCTCGAATTTCACGACCGCAAGGCGCTGCCGACCGAACTCGAAGCGCTGCAGAAGCGTGTCCGTTCCTCGGTCGCGATCGGTCGCACGCCTGTTATCGACCAGATCGAGGCGGAGATCAGGGACTATTTCGAAGGGCGGCTAACCACCTTCAAGACGCCGCTGGCGCTTGGCGGCACGCCCTTCGAAAAGCATGTCTGGGCAAAGCTCATCGAAATCCCTGTCGGCCAGACGCGCGCCTATGGCGATCTCGCTAGAGAGATGGAAAGGCCGGAGGTGGTGCGTGCCGTCGGCCGCGCCAACGGCGCCAACCAGCTCGCGATCATCGTGCCCTGCCATCGCGTCCTCGGCGCGGACGGCTCATTGACGGGTTATGGCGGCGGGCTCTGGCGCAAGCAATGGCTGCTTCGGCACGAGGAAAAAATCAGTGCGCATAAGATGGAGAGGACAGCATGAACCAGATTGAAAAGGCCGAGTTTTTCGGCACGCTGCATCGCAAGGGCAATCCCGTTATTCTCTACAACATCTGGGATGCCGGAACGGCCAAGGCTGTGACGGAGGCCGGTGCGAAGGCACTTGCGACCGGAAGCTGGTCCGTCGCGGCCGCCAATGGTTATGGCGACGGCCAGAAGCTGCCGATGGATGTGCTTATCGAGACGGCGCGCTCGATCACGGCCGTCAACGACCTGCCGCTCTCGGTGGATTTCGAAGGCGGCTATTCCTCGGAACCCGCCGGTGCCGCGGCCAATGTCGCAAAGCTCATCGAGGCCGGCGCCGTAGGGATCAATTTCGAGGACCAGCGCGTCGGCGAGACCGGCCTTCATCCCATCGAAGCGCAAGCAGCACGCATCCGCGCGATCAGGGAAATGGCCAAGGCACGGGGTATCGATTTCTTCATCAACGCCCGCACCGATCTCTTCCTTCAGGAAGGTGACGGCTCCAGGCATGCAGGGTTGGTCGATGCGGCGATCGAGCGCGGCAAGGCTTATGCGGCGGCAGGCGCCAGCGGCTTCTTCGTGCCGGGCCTGATCGAACCGGCCTTGATCGAAAAAGTCTGCGCCGCATCCACGCTGCCGGTCAATATCATGATGAAGGCGGGCGCGCCCGATCCGGCTGATCTCGCAAGGCTCGGTGTTTCGCGCATCAGCTACGGTCCCGGACCGTATCGGGCCATGATGGAAAAGCTGAAGGAAGCCGCGACCGCGATCTATTCGGCGATCTGATTATTGTTGGCGAAGCTTTTCTGTGTGGCGATCGCCTGAGCTATGAAGTTACGAATGATGGAAGAGCGCTCGTCGCGTCGGGTGGCGAGCGCCAACCGTGCTGTCGGTGCTTCGCCCGCAATCGCAATGTAGCGAACGCCGGGAACATTGATCTTCGCCATGTCCGCCGGGACGATCGAGACGCCGAGACCAACTGCTATCAGGCTGGCGATCGAGGTGATCTGCGGCGCCGACTGGCCGAGCTGTGCTTCAAATCCCGCTCGCCGGCATGCGGCGATGATATCGTCGAAGAAGCCGGCACCCGCCTCGCGTGGAAAGAGAACGAAGCTCTCTCCGGCCAGCGCGTCGAGGCGCAATGTCTGCGCCTCTGACAGCGGATGCCTTGCCGGAAGCACGATGACCATGGGGTCTTCGGCCAGCAGCTGACATCGGACTTGCGGCGCATCACCACTTCCCGGGCGGATAAAGACAGCGTCGAGCTCTTCCCCATCGAGCCGCTCCAGCAGCTGCGTGGTAGGCGCTTCCTCCAGGCTGAATTCGACGGCTGCGTATTTCTCGCGAAAGGCGTTCACGATGGCGGGCACGACCGGATTGAACACCGCAGAGCTGGTGAAGCCGACCCGCAGCCGCCCGCTCTGGCCGCGCGCCGCCCGGAGGGCGGATTGCTTGGCCTGTTCCGCCTGAAGCAAAATCGCCCGGGCTTCCGGCAGGAAAGCACCGCCTGCCTCCGTCAGTTCCGCACCGTTCGACAGGCGGCGGAAAAGGGGTGCGCCAATCTCGTTTTCAAGATCACGTATCTGGTTGCTGAGTGGCGGCTGGCCGATGCCGACCTTCCGCGCGGCGCGCGTGAAATTGAGTTCTTCTGCGACAGCAATGAAATAGCGAAGATGACGAAGCTCCATGTGATACTTTTAAAATATCGTATTCACCTGTGCAATATATTGGAACTACCTCTCCTGCGCCGCCACATGACGGAACGCGCCGCCTCTTTGTGGCGGTTGCGCTAGAACAGGAGTTCACGATGAGTTCAATCGAAAAGCAGTTTCTCATTACCGGTGTCAGTTCGGGCTTTGGCCATGCCTTTGCGCAGGCCGCATTGGAGAAGGGGCATCGCGTGGTGGGAACCGTGAGGAATGAGGAAGCCGCAGCTCTGTTCGAGAGCTTGGCGCTGGGTCGTGCAACGGCGGTCCGCCTGGACGTTACCGATATCGAAGCAATCGAACCGGCCGTTGCTGGTATCGAGAGAACAATCGGCCCGGTGGACGTTCTCATCAACAATGCCGGCTACGGGCACGAGGGGACATTGGAGGAATCGCCGATCGAGGAGATGCGCCGGCAATTCGAGGTCAATGTCTTCGGCGCCGTTGGAATGATGAAGGCCGCTCTGCCGTTCATGCGCCGACGGCGGGCCGGTCACATCATCAACATCACATCGATGGGCGGGTTCATCACCATGCCGGGCATCGCTTATTATTGCGGCAGCAAATTTGCGCTCGAAGGCATCAGCGAGGTTTTGGCGAAGGAAGTGAAGGCGTTCGGCATCGCAGTCACGGCGGTCGCTCCCGGCTCATTCCGCACCGACTGGGCCGGACGATCGATGATCCGCACCGACAGGAGCATCGCCGACTATGATTCGCTCTTCGATCCTATCCGCAGGGCCCGCGAGGAAAAGAGCGGCAAACAGGCAGGCGATCCTCGCAAAGCGGCCGCCGCCGTATTGGCGCTGGTCGAGGCTGAAAACCCGCCCGTGCATCTCTTGCTCGGCGCCGATGCGCTGGCGCTTGTTCGCGACAAGCTGAAGAGCCTGAGCGCTGAAATCGATGCCTGGGAAGATCTGACGCTCTCGACAAGCTTTGCCGAAGCATAAGAAAAGGCGCCCGGAAGGGCGCCTTTCTCAATCAGGGAACGATCAGCGTGCCGACGCCGTGCTCGGTGAAGATTTCGAGCAGCACGGAATGGGCCGTCTTGCCGTTCAGGATGACGACGCCCTGCACGCCTGCCTTGATGGCGTCGATGCAGGTCTCAACCTTCGGGATCATGCCGCCGGAAATCGTGCCGTCGGCAATCAGCGCATGCGCTTCGGCGACGGAAAGCTCCTTGATGAGCTTGCCCTGCTTGTCGAGCACGCCGGGCACATCCGTCAGGAACAGCAGCCGGGTGGCGTTCAGCGCGCCGGCGATGGCGCCCGCGAAAGTGTCGGCGTTGATGTTATAGGTCGCGCCGTCGCGGCCCGGAGCAACCGGCGCGATGACCGGGATCATCTCGGAGCGGGCAAGAAGGTCGAGCAGCGTACGGTCGACTTCGACGACTTCGCCCACGAAGCCGAGATCGAGCACGCGCTCGATGTTGGAATCGGGATCCTTGACAGTCTTGCGGGCCTTTTCGGCGAAGACCATGTTGCCGTCCTTGCCGCAGAGGCCGATCGCCCATTCGCCGGTCTGATTGATCAGCGCGACGATTTCCTTGTTGATCGAGCCGGCAAGCACCATTTCGACGATCTCGACCGTCTTCTGGTCGGTAACGCGCAGGCCGCCTTCGAATTTGGATTCGATACCCATCTTCGTCAGCATCGCGCCGATCTGCGGGCCGCCGCCATGCACGACGATCGGGTTGACGCCGGATTGCTTCAAAAGTGCGATATCGCTGGCGAAGGCCTTGCCGAGCTCGGGATTGCCCATGGCATGGCCACCGTACTTAACGACGATCGTCTTGTTTTCGTAGCGCTGCATGAAGGGCAGCGCCTGCGCGAGAAGACGCGCCTGGATTTCGCTTTCGGACTCGTTCATGGGGGACCCCGCGGAATTGATCGCGGCCTTTTATCTCAAGTTTTTGACAGATGGAATAATCCGGCACGCAATAGTTTTTCGTATCTAAGGCCGACCTGGGAACCTGCCAGCTCATATTGAAACTATCGAATCGGAAATCGTTCATTCGAGGGCGACATGACTGGGGATTTTGCAGATTTAATCGGCCGCGTAGCGCTCGGCGACCGCAAGGCCTTCGCCGCACTCTATAACCAGACCAGTCCGAAACTTCTGGCGATCTGCCTTCGTATTCTGGGAAGCAGGAACGAGGCGGAAGAGGTGCTGCAAGAGGTCTACATCAAGATATGGCAGCGCGCCGGTGCCTTTACTGCTGGCTCCTCGACATCGGTCGCTTGGCTTGCGGCAATTGCCCGCAATCAGTCGATCGATGCGTTGCGGGCGCGCAAGCCGGTAGCCGACGAAATCGACAAAGCGCTTGATCTTGCCGATGCCGGTCCCGATCCTGAAGCGCAAGTCGTGATTAAGGATGAAGGAAGGCGGATTGACACCTGCATGGAAGAGTTGGAAGCTGATCGTGCGGTCGCGGTGAAACGGGCTTATGTCGAAGGGCTGAGCTATCAGGAACTGGCCGATCAGTTTGGTGTCCCGCTGAACACGGTGAGGACATGGCTAAGACGCAGCCTGCTGAAACTGAGAGAGTGCATGGAACGATGACATCGCCCGACAAAAGCAAGGGAGACCGCTCCCGGGATGAGGTTCTCGCCGGCGAGTATGTGCTGGGCGTCCTCTCTCTTCAGGATCGCAGGATCGTCGAGGAGCGCATGCGCCGCGACCGGCAGTTTGCCGCCATCGTCAGCCGCTGGGAGGTCAACCTCTCCAGCTTCAACGACGAATATGGCACGGCTGCTCCAAGCAGCGAGACCTTCAAGCAGATCGAGGCGCGCCTCTTCGCCAATGCAGAAAGTGAGCCGCGCTTTTCGCACAGCCTCTGGAATTCCGCCGGTTTCTGGCGCTCGCTGACATTTGCCTCGCTTGCGGTCACCTTGGGCGTCATCGCCTTTGCCTCCGGTCTCGTGCCCCAGCCTCCGGCATCGCCACCGCTGGTGGCGGACCTCTCGGGACAGAACAATCAGGTCAATCTGATGGCCTCCTACGATATCCAGAGTGGCCGATTGAAGATCGTGCCGGTTGCGGCCGGCAAGCCGGAGGAGAAATCTCTGGAGCTCTGGCTCGTGCCGGGTAGCGGGACGCCCCGTTCTCTCGGCGTTTTCCAACCGGGCATGAACGGCGCATTGCTGATCCCGACCGATATGCGCAGCCAGATTTCCGATGGAACGACGCTGGCCGTCAGCCTGGAGCCATTCGGCGGCTCGCCCACACATCAGCCGTCAGGCCCCGTCATCGCCAGCGGTTCGATCCACAGGCCGTAAAATAAAAATCATTTTCTGAAACTCTTCTGCAGCGCCTTCCGTAGTTGCTGATATCCGGGCGGCGCAGGGCATAAAGCCGGCGGCTGCGACCGGGTGCAGAGGAGAAAACCATGATCAAGTCCGCACTGCGTGCCGCAGCGCTCACCGCCGCCTTTTCGGCTATCGCCTTCGCCGCTCAGGCAAAGAACCCGATGGTCGGCGGCGCCGCGATGTATGCGAACAAGAACATCGTCGAGAATGCCGTCAATTCCAAGGATCACACCACCCTGGTTGCTGCCGTGAAGGCAGCCGGCCTCGTCAGCACGCTGGAAGGCAAGGGGCCTTTCACCGTCTTCGCGCCGACCAATGAAGCCTTCGCTGCCCTGCCGAAAGGCACTGTCGATACGTTGCTGAAGCCAGAAAACAAGGGCAAGCTTGTCAAGGTTCTGACCTGCCATGTCGTTGCCGCAGATGCCATGTCGAAGACCGTCGCCAAGATGATCAAGGACGATGGCGGCGAGCACGACATCAAAACGGTCGGCGGCTGCGTGCTCAAGGCAAAGGAAAGCATGGGCAAGATCACGCTGACGGATGAAAATGGCGGTGTCGCCCACGTCACCATCGCCGACGTCAAACAGTCGAACGGCGTCATCCACGTCGTCGACGAAGTGCTGCTGCCGAAGATGTAAATTCAAATACAGGCTGTCGGGGGCGCCCTTCTGGGCGCCTCTTTTTATTTCCAGTTGCTGACGCCGACCGTTTCGGCAATCGCCTGCCGCAGCTCGTCCAATCCTTCGTTCTTTTCCGAGGAGGTGGAAAGCACGCCCGGATAGGCGGCGGGGCGCTTGCGGATCTTCTCCGATGTTTCAGCCAGCAGCTTTGGCACGGCAGGCGCTTTGATCTTGTCCGTCTTGGTCAGCACGATCTGGTAGGAGACGGCCGCCTTGTCGAGCAGCGTCAGGACGTCATCGTCGTTCTTCTTGATGCCGTGGCGGCTGTCGATCAGCACATAGACGCGCTTCAGCGTCGAGCGGCCGCGCAAATAGTCGAAGACGAGCTTTGTCCAGTTATCCACCTGCTCCTTCGGCGCCTGTGCATAGCCATAGCCCGGCATATCGACCAGCGCCATCGGCGGCAGGTCGTTGCCCTCGCCGGAATAACCGTCCGGAACGAAGTAGTTGAGCTCCTGCGTGCGGCCCGGCGTATTGGAGGTGCGCGCCAGACCTTTCTGACCGACCAGCGCGTTGATCAGCGACGATTTGCCGACATTCGACCGGCCGGCGAAAGCTACTTCCAAGGGGCCTTCCGGCGGAAGGAATTTCATGGAAGGCACGCCGCGGATGAATATCCAGGGGTGGCCGAAGAGCGGCTTTGCGATTTCAGTCATATGAATTCTGCAATCTCCGGGATCGGTAATGAAACCGGCTTCATGTTTTTAAGACGTATTGTCAAGGTTCGTACGGTTGAGCGCTTCTGTGGCCCGAAACAAAAAGCCCCGCCGAAGCAGGGCTTTTCGACTATTTCGATGGCGCCGGTTTTCGCTTGAACAGGCCCTTCAGATTGTCGAAGAGCTCGATCTTCACGCCGTGACGCTTCATGATCACCGACTGCTGCAGCACCGAGAGCGTGTTGTTCCAGGCCCAGTAGATGACGAGGCCGGCCGGGAAGCTTGCCAGCATGAACATGAACACCAGCGGCATCCAGTTGAAGATCATTGCCTGCGTCGGGTCGGGCGGGGTCGGGTTCATGCGCATCTGCACGAACATGGTGACGCCCATGATCAGCGGCCAGACGCCGAGATGCAGCAAGGCCGGTGCCTCGAAAGGCAGCAGGCCGAACAGGTTGACGATCGTCGTCGGGTCGGGCGCCGAAAGATCGCGGATCCAGCCGAAGAACGGCGCATGGCGCATTTCGATGGTGATGTAGATCACCTTGTAGAGCGAGAAGAAGATCGGAATCTGCAGCGCAACCGGCCAGCAGCCGGCGATCGGGTTGATCTTCTCTTCCTTGTAGAGCTGCATCGTCGCCTGCTGCAGGCCCATGCGGTCGTCGCCGAATTTTGCCTTCAGCTCTTCCATCTTCGGCTGCATGCGCTTCATGTTCGCCATCGAAGCGTACTGCTTGCTGGCGAGCGGGAAGAACAGCGCCTTGACGACGATAGTCGTGCAGAGGATCGCCACGCCAAAATTGCCGAAGTAGCGGAAGAAGAAGTCCATCAGCTTGAACATCGGCTGCGTGAGGAACCAGAACCAGCCCCAGTCGATCAGGCGATCGAAATTCGGGATGGAATATTTCGTTTCATATTCATCGACGACAGGCACTTCCTTGGCGCCGGCAAAGACGAGGTTCTTGACGTCGACCGTCGCTCCGGGAGCGATCGACAGGCCTTCACCCTTGAAATCGGCTTGATAGCGCGGCTGACCGTCCGTGAAATGCGAGAAGCGGGAATCGAAGGGAATGGTCTGGCTCGGAATGAGAGCCGCAGCCCAATACTTGTCGGTAATGCCGATCCAGCCGCCGGTGACCGTCGGGTTGGACTGGTTTTCCTTTTCGATCGCCGTGTACTTGCTCTCGGAAATGCCGCTGCCGGCGCCGAGCACGCCGAGGAAGCCCTCATGCAGCACGTAGACCGAAGGCGTGGTCGGCTTGTTGTAGCGCGTCACGCGTCCATAATTGGACAGCGATACGGCGGCGTCGCCGCTATTGGTGATCTTGTCGACGACCGTGAACATGTAACGGTCATCGACGGAAATCGTCCGGGCAAAGGTCAGGCCCTTGTCATTGGTATAGGTCAGCGTCACCGGCGTCTTTTCGGTGAGCTTCGCACCCTCGGGCGCGGTCCAGATGGTAGACGGGCCGGGAACGGCGCCTGTCGCATCAGTGCCGATATAGCCGAACTCGGTGAAATAGCCGTCCTTGGTTTCAGCCGGCGAGAACAGGGTGATGATCGGGCTCGAGTTGTCGACGGTCTCGTGATAGCCCTTCAGCCTCAGGTCGTCGAGGCGCGCGCCGGCGAGGTTGATGGAGCCGGAAAGGGCAGCCGTGTCGATGGCAACACGCGGCGATTTCGCCAGAGCTTCCTCGCGGGTCGCCGTCGCCGTGGCCTGACCGGTGGGAGCTGCGCCATTCGGCTGCGCGCTCTGGCCGCCGGCGGCAGGCTGCTGCGTCTGCTCGGTCTGCTGCTGTGCCTTCTGGGCTTCCTGAGCCTTGCGCTGAGCCTCGATGCGCGGGTTCATATAGAGGAACTGCCAGCCAAGGACGATCAGCACCGAGAGAGCGATCGCAATGAAGTAATTGCGGTTGTTTTGCATCATACGTTCCTGGGGCGCTCGTCTTTCGGGCGCCTGTGTTTCGGCCTGGTTTCCACGCGGGTTTTCAGTTCCGCGGCCAGTTCATCGAAGGACGCTGTCAAGACGTCCCTGCGGGCGACAACCACATAGTCGTGTCCGGGCTGCATTGCAAACCCTGCATGAAGCCGCACCGCCTCTTTCAGGCGTCGCCGCATGCGGTTTCTTTCGACCGCGTTGCCATGTTTTTTGGTGACTGTGAAGCCGACGCGGGCTTCGCTTTCTTCTTCCTTGCGGTTCAGGACCTCGAGAAGGAAGAGAGGGCCGCGGCGCTTTTCGCCTTCGCGGACTGCAAGAAATTGCGGGCGGCTCAAGAGCCGCCCGACAATCTGTTTGTCTTCTTTGGTCTTCAAGTCGCCCGTCATTTGCTATCGGGCAATTCCGGCCTTAGGCCGAAAGACGCTTGCGGCCGCGTGCGCGGCGAGCAACGATGACCTTGCGGCCGCCCTTAGTGGCCATACGCGCACGGAAACCGTGGCGGCGCTTGCGAACAAGCTTCGAGGGCTGATAGGTACGCTTCATTTATTTAAACACCGCGGAGTGCGGCCCTTCTTGAATTTGCATAATGCAAGGAGCGTGGTTTTTCGAACGGGCAAGGTCGCAAAAGACCTGAAACGACCGGACGTGCGGCGGCTTATACAAATGAAGCCTGCCAAAGTCAATTATGACAGGCAGATTCCCCGGAGCTGCGTGGCGGATGGCAAGATTTCGCACTCTGGTGTTAACGAATTTGGTTCTTCACTATATGGTTGTATATTTCATCCATAAGCTTCCGAAAGCTCTCAGCCGCAACTTTTATTCCTTGAAGATGCTCGGCCCGAGACAAAGCATAATGCGCGCAACAGTAAATATGGGTAATTTCTTGTAGTCGATATTGTTAATATTCGAAATACAACATTAACGAATTTACCCGATCTTTCAGTACATCGGCTGGGAATTTGCTTTCCAGCCATTGTGCGAAGCGAGGGAGCGTTCAGTGAAAATTCGCGGCAAAATCAATCTTCTTGTCTCCGTCATGGGTGGCGTTGCGCTTCTGATCGGTGCCACCGCGCTGTCGGCGATGAGCGAGTACAACGCGAACCTGACTGCTTATGAACATGCCGCGGCCCGCGCCTACGCCGGCGAACGTCTCAACCGCTTCGTCACCGCCGTCGTCATGGAGTCGCGCGGCATCTATGCTGCAAAGAGCCTGGAACAGACGCCGGCCTTCGCCAAGGGCCTGATGGCCGATCTGGACGAGATCGACAAGGTCATCGCCGGTTGGGCGCCACTTGTGCCTGATAGCGAGAAGGATACTTTCACCAAGCTCATCGACCGCGCCAAGGAATTCCGCACCTTCCGCACTGAGACAGCCCGTCTCGGCACGCAGGTGAGCCCGCAGGCCGCAAACGAGCAGGGCAACAATGACGCCAACCGCGCCAACCGCAAGGCTTTCCAGGCCGAGATCGACGCGATCGTCAACACTGACAAGGCCGCACTGACGGCCGTCGACGACCAGATCGAGAGCTTCCGCAGCTGGATCCTGATGCTGGTGCTCAGCATCACCGGCATCGGTATCGCGGTCGGCGTCGGTATGGGCTTTTACATCGGCACCAGCCACCTGAGTCGGCCGATCAAGAAGGTGACTCAGGCGATCAAGGACGTCGCAGACGGCAATTTCCAGGCGGAAGTGCCGTTCGCCGGTCGCAAGGACGAAATCGGTGAGATGGCCGCTGCCGTCGCCATCTTCAAGGAAAACGGCCTCGTCATCCAGCGCATGAACGCACAGGAAGCGGCAATGCGTGCAAAGAGCGACGACCTGCAGTCCAGCATGTCCGTCGTCGTTGCAGCCGCTGCTGCCGGCGATTTCAGCCACCGCATCAACAAGGATTATCAGGACGAAAGCCTCAACCAGTTCGCCGGCAATATCAACACGCTGCTGTCGAGCGTCGATGCCGGCGTCGACGAAACCCGCCGCGTCATAGCAAGCCTTGCTGAAGGCGACCTGACGCAGACTATGCGCGGTCAATTCCAGGGCGCCTTTGCCGAATTGCAGAAAAACGTCAACAGCACGTTCGTGACGCTGCAGACGACCATGCGCGAAGTGCGCGAGACGACCGAAGCGATCAACGGAAATACCAACGAACTCAGGAACGCCAGCGACGATCTTTCCAAGCGCACGGAACAGCAGGCTGCCGCACTTGAGGAAACCTCTGCTGCTCTCGATGAGATCACAGCCGTTGTGCAGAACTCGACGGAACGCGCCCAGGAAGCGACCGTCATGGTCTCCGAGGCGAAGGACAATGCCGGTCGTTCCGGGGTCGTGGTCCGCAACGCCGTCGATGCCATGGGTCGTATCGAGCAGGCCTCCCGCGAAATCAGTCAGATCATCAACGTCATCGATGAGATCGCCTTCCAGACCAACCTGCTGGCGCTGAATGCCGGCGTCGAGGCCGCACGCGCTGGTGAAGCCGGCAAGGGCTTCGCTGTGGTCGCCCAGGAAGTGCGCGAGCTCGCCCAGCGCTCGGCAACGGCCGCGAAGGATATCAAGGCGCTCATCAACAAGTCTGGCGACGAAGTGCAGGTCGGCGTCAAGCTGGTCCAGGCGACGGGCAGTGCGCTCTCGGAGATCGAGACGAGGGTCATCGCCATCAACGACCATATCCATTCGATCGCAACGGCGGCAAAGGAACAATCGACCGGCCTCAAGGAGGTCAACACCGCCGTCAATCAGATGGACCAGGTGACGCAGCAGAACGCCGCGATGGTGGAGGAAACCTCGGCTGCGACCCACAAGCTGTCAGCCGAAGCCGATGGCCTCGTGCGCCTCATCTCCCGCTTCAAGGTTTCCAACGAGGCGCCCGTTGCCGTTGCCCGCCAGCAGCATCACCAGCCAGTCGCCTCTCCGGCGCGCCGTGCTATCGGCCGCGTCGCCCGCGCCTTCAGCGGCAATGCCGCTGTTGCGGAGCAGAGCTGGGAAGAGTTCTGATAGCCTTTATGACCGGGATCGGAACGCCGCCTGCGGGCGGCGTTTTCGTTTGTGACGACTTGCCGCTCCTCGCAAAGATTTGAAAGCGGAGCATTCTCGTCTAATATAAGAGCTCATTCTGATGGCGGCCTTTCGCCGCACGGACAAGACGAGATGCCGGTTCAAGACCAGGGCGAGCCTTTCAAGGCGGAAAACATCGCGGCCGGTGAGGCTGCTAGGGGTTCCTATCCGCGTGCCGGCATGTTCAGCCGCCTCTCCGGCAAGCTGCTCTGGCTCACCGTCTTCTTCATCATGCTGGCGGAAATCCTGATCTTCTTTCCCTCGATCGCGAGCATGCGTGTGCGTTGGCTGGAGGATCGGCTGAATACGGCCGCCGCTGCCGCAATCGTCATCGACGGCCTGCAGCCGGTGGATCTGCCGCGCGCGCTGCAGAAGGAGACGCTGGAGGCGACGGGCACCAAGGCGATTGTGCTGCGCAAGGACGGCACCTCCCGCCTGCTCGCCATGAGCGAAATGCCGACCTCGGTCGACGAATCCTACGATCTCAGCAACATCCCGCCATTGACCGCGATGCGCGACGCGCTGGACACGATGATCTTCGGCGGCAACCGCATGATCCGCGTCTATGGTGCGGTGGGCGAGACCAATACCGGCGTCGAGGTGGTCATGAAAGACCGGCCTCTGCGTAAGGCGATGTTCGTCTATGCCCGTAACGTGCTGCTGCTGTCGATCCTGATCTCGCTGTTTACCGCGACACTGATTTTCTTCTCCATCAATCGCATTCTCATCCGCCCGATCCGCAGACTGACGGGCAGCATGCAGCAATTCGCCTCGGATCCCGAAAATCCGCTGCATGTCTATGTCGGCGACGGCGGCCGTGACGAACTGGCTGTTGCCGGCCGCAATCTTACATCCATGCAGCTCGAACTGCAGAAGACGCTGAAGCAGCAGAAAAACCTTGCAGCACTTGGCCTCGCGGTCTCGAAGATCAACCACGACATGCGCAACATCCTGGCATCCGCCCAGCTCATGTCTGACCGCCTCGTCGATGTCGACGATCCCTTGGTGAAAAGCTTCGCGCCGAAGCTACTGCGCACCATCGATCGCGCCGTCGGCTACACGACCGAAGTCCTCTCTTACGGCAAGGCAACTGAATCGGCGCCGCGCCGCCGCCGAATCCATCTTTACGAGCTTGTGCAGGAGGTGAAGGACATCCTCGCCATCGAGCCACAAAGCGGCGTCGAGTTCATCGAGCAGATGGGGCCGGATCTGGAAGTGGACGCTGATAGCGAGCAATTGTTCCGGATCATCCACAATCTCTGCCGCAACGCTCTGCAGGCGTTGACCTCGCCGGGCGAGCAGGGGGCTGGGATCGTCAGGCGCATCACAGTCGCCGCCCAGCGCGTCGGCAGCGTCGTCAGCATCACGGTGGACGATACAGGCCCCGGCATGCCGCTGAAGGCGCGCCAGAACCTGTTTGCGGCCTTCCGCGGCTCGGCCCGCTCCGGCGGCACCGGTCTTGGCCTCACCATCGCCCGCGAGCTGGTGCTGGCCCACGGCGGCACGATCGCGCTTGTAGAAAAGCCCTCGGTCGGCACGCAGTTCCGTATCGAAATTCCGGATCGCCCCGTTTCACTGGAAGATTACCGCAGCCGGTCGCACGCCGAAAAGTGATGCAATTTCCGCAGGGGAGCCTTGCCGAACCAAAGTCGCGATTTTTTTCGAATTGCTCTTGCATTGCCCGAAAAGACCCTTTAGAGAACCGCCCACGCAAGCGGCACGGCCGCCACTGCAGACGCACCCGTAGCTCAGCTGGATAGAGCACCAGACTACGAATCTGGGGGTCAGGAGTTCGAATCTCTTCGGGTGCGCCATTTTCCAATTGTTCATGGTCATGACTTGGCAGCAGGCTCTTCATCGCGCCCGGCGCCATTGCTCTTGTCGCAAGCAAATCGGCTTCGGCCAACTTGGGCCTGATTGGTTCCCGCCTCTCCACCACCTCGACGATGTAAGATAACCCAGCGCGAGCGCCAGGGCGGCGACCGCAATTCCGGCGCTGATCACGCTCTTCGGCGTTATTCCGAATCTGGCGTGCAAGGCAATGTACTTCCCCGGCGCAGATCAAACACTGACTGATTTGCCGAGGATGTGAAGGACCGCGGTCAAAGGTTCTTCTTCCTGAACAACTGTCATTTTGAAGCTCCGATGCAGATGGTGCCGCGACCGAGCGTCCATTCTGAAGCCTGCCTCAAGCTTCGACGGGCGCCACGATACCATAGCTCCCCACCTCCATGCCTAGTTTCGCGCAACCTTCGGCGTCTATCTGCGGAAGCGATGGATTGTGTCGGGCGAGAAGCCGGAGGGTTGGATGATGACGAGAATTGTTGGTGTCGTTGGTCTCGTCGCGATGATGGCTGCTCTGGCAGGCTGTATCGATCGCGCCAATGCGCCGGTGCTCGTGCCGGTCGCTTCTCCCGTCAATCCGCCTGGTGTCACCCACAGCCTCTGTATGTCCGATGCCAACGCAATGTATGATGAGGCAAACAAGCAGTACGACCTGCGTGCGCAGATGACCGGGCACCGCGACGCGATGGAACGGGAAACCAATGCAAGCGGCGCGGCTCACAGGCAATATGTCTCCTGCGTCGCAAGCCAGGGCTACCGTCCTTTGTACGCGAATTGAGAACGGTGAATTCACACAGCTGATGAATTGTCGCAGGCGCTGCTCTCGCGGCTTTTGCAAAATCGCAATTTTTGATTTTTTGTGTCTTTCAGTCACGCCGGATCGCCTGCAATCACAAGTGTAGGAAGCTGCGTGTCGTGATGGAACTTCGCGCGTATAGAACGCATTTTTCATAGGTAAATCCAGAAGGAGGGTTTATCATGAAAATGCTTAATCCAGCCCCAGCCGCCTTTGCGCTCAGCGCTCTTCTCGCCCTCTCGTCTACCGTTCCCGCGCTGGCGGCGCCCGTTCAGCAGGCCCGGATCCCGGTCCCATCGAATGTGGAAATGGTGCAATATAAAGCACATGCCGGCTATTGGCATGGCTATCATGGATTCCGCACGGAACGCCCCGGTACCCGCCGTCACTCCGACGGCTACTGGTATCCGCTTGCCGCGTTCGGCGTTGAAGCCGGCACCACGGGCTCGATTGTCCGCGAACCCGTCAACCGCCCCGAGCCGAAAACTATGTGCAACCCCTCGTTTAATGGCACGATCGGCCCCGGCAGCATGCCCTGTGACAACGGCTATTGAGCCGGCAAAGAAAAAGGCGGCCAAAAGCCGCCTTTTTCTTGTCCGCAATCGGAACTCACGTCGT
This sequence comes from Rhizobium sp. YAF28, assembly GCF_052113285.1. NCBI lineage: Bacteria > Pseudomonadati > Pseudomonadota > Alphaproteobacteria > Hyphomicrobiales > Rhizobiaceae > Rhizobium > Rhizobium sp. YAF28. The sequence goes on from NZ_JBFRCX010000004.1 coordinate 256,771, forward strand.
CGTGATCGCCGTTTCAAGGCAGTAGAATATGACAATTCCGCTTCCTAGCTCCTTGGCGTAAATTCCAACCATCCTCCCAAGGAGACAAGAAATGATCAATGTCGTGAAGAATGGCCTCGTGGCCGTAGCCTTTGGCGCAATCATCACCGTTTCGGCTTTCGCATCTGCCAACGCAGCCCCGGCGCAACAGCAGCAGCAGGTCGTAAAGCAGCAGAAGAACACGACCGCTCGCAATGAGCCCCACACCACGGGTTCGGTCAATGGTACTTCCAGCAGCTCCGAACCTTACCAGTATGGCCGGAAGAAGTCGCTTAACATGGCTTGCGGCCTGCGCTTCAACCCGACCAGTAGCTCGGGCTGCAACTATTGAACGCGGATTGCAGGCATAGGCGAGGGAACTGACATCCCTGTCACGAAAAGAGGGCAGCCTTCATGGCTGCCTTTTTCGTTCCAGGGAAGCCTCGGTCACGTTGTCGAGGGAGAGCCCGGTCAGATCTTCAGAGACCTGCCACAGCTTTCGCCAGACCGTTTTGTCCTGCGCTGCGTGAACAATCTTTGCGAGCCTCGGCGAACCCTTCAGCTCATAGAAACCATCGGGGCCGTACATGACGCCGCCCTTCGCATCCGGTGAGGTCGCGGCAAACAGCGTCGGCAATGCGCCGGCAGCAGCCGACTGGGAAAGCAGAGGCTCCAGCAATTTGCCGAAACGCTCCTGCCAGCTTGGGCCGGTGCGTCCCATGCGCGGGCCCGTGCTCTGCAGGCCGGTCACGGCGTAGCCGGGATGCGCCGCCGTGCTCGTCAGGTTCCAGCCTTCCGCGCGGGCAATACGGTCGAGTTCCAGGCTGAACATCAGCGTTGCGAGCTTGGACTGCGCATAGGCTGACCAGTAGCCGTAGCGTTTCTCGCATTGCAGGTCGTTGAAATTGATCTTGCCGGAGCGGTGCGCAAGGCTGCTCACGGTCACGACGCGCGGTGCCTTTCCCGAGAGCACCATGGGCAGTAGCCGCAGGCTCCAGGCGAAATGGCCGATATAATTGGCGCCGAGCTGCATCTCGAACCCATCCTCGGTGACGTGGCGCGTCGGGATCGCCATCACACCGGCATTGTTGATGAGCAGGTCGATGCGCGGCAGCGAGGCAGAGAGACGAGCAGCGCAGTTTGCGACCGATGTCAGGCTCGCAAGATCGAGCGGTTCGAAGCTCACCTCGGCCCCGGCATGCGTCGCCCGGATCTTCGCGAGCACCTCGTTGCCCTTTTCCACATTGCGTGATGCGATGATCACACGGGCGCCGGCTCCGGTGAGCGCCTTGGCCGTTTCATATCCGATGCCGCTGGTCGCGCCGGTAATGACTGCGATGCGGCCCGTCTGGTCCGGTATGTTCGTCGTCGTCCAGTCAGTCATGGAAATTTCCTTTTGCGGTGTGAGGCGGCGCGGACCGATCGGTAAATCACGCGATGAGAATTATTGCATTAACTGCAAAAATGCAATAGATACAAAAATACACGAAATGTTGTTGGAAAAAGACATGCGCGAAAACGATGGATTGACGAGGCTGCCATGGAATTGCCATGCTGCGAGAGATCGTCGCATCGATAGTCAATCGCATTTCAGGCAGGTGGGATAATCATGATCGCAAAGACTGCATTCTCCGATTTCCTGCATTTTTTCCGTTCCTGGCTAAGTAACCCGCTGAGGGTTGCGGCCATCGCGCCCTCCGGCGATTCGCTCGCGCGGATCATGACCAGCGAGATCGCGGCGCTGGACGGTCCGATCATCGAGCTCGGGCCGGGCACCGGCGTCTTTACCCGCGCGCTGCTTGCGCGCGGCATCAGCGAATCCGATCTGACGCTCATCGAATATGGTCCTGAATTCATCGGATCGCTTCAAAAGCGTTTTCCCGATGCACGCATCCTGCAGATGGATGCCGCCCATCTGGCGCAGGCCGATATTTTCGAAGGTGAACCTGTCGGCGCCGTCGTCAGCGGTCTGCCGCTGCTTTCCATGTCGCCGCGCAAGATAGCCTCGATCCTGGCGGGCGCCTTCGTCTATATGCGGGCCGGCGGCGCCTTCTATCAGTTTACCTATGGACCGCGCTGTCCTGTGCCGCGTCCGATCCTCGATCGCCTGGGCCTGAAGGCGACGCGCATCGGCGGCACGGTCCGCAACCTGCCGCCGGCTTCCGTCTACCGGATTTCGCGCCGCAAGCCGCTGGAGCTCTCGCGTGAGCGCTTCAAATATCGCAGCAGCGGAGTGGATATGGAGATCGCCGCTTTCTCCGAAGCGGATGACTGAATAACATCTGATGCAAATGACAGAGAAGAAACTGCCTGAAGCCATCGAGGGCAGGCGCGAGCGCAAGCGGCGCCAAACCCGCGAGCGCATCGAGCAGGCAGCGATGAGCCTCTTTCTGGAGCGCGGCTTCGACGCGACGACCATCGAGGAGATTACCGAAGCAGCTGACGTTTCGAAGCGCAGTTTCTTCGATTATTTCCCGTCGAAGGAAGAAGTCGTCTTCGCCTGGCAGGATTCCTTCGCTGACCGGTTGATGGCGGCGATTGCCGCCCGCCCGCCCGGTGAGTCTGACGTCAAGGCGGTCGAGGAAGCCTTGATCGTCACTGCGACCGCTTCGGCTGACGAGCGCGCCATGGCGCTTGGCGAACTCATCCATTGCACTCCGACCCTCAAGGCCCGCGATCAGCTCAAATATGCCAAGCTGGAGCAGAAGTTGACCGAGGCGCTGATTGCCCGCAAGGGCGGTGATCCTGAAGCGCGGGCGCACATGCGTTTGCTTTCGGCAATCGTCATCGGCGCGCTGCGCGTTGGCAGCGAGGTCTGGCAAGAGCGTACCCAGGGTGTTTCGATGGAGGGCGTTTCAATGGAAGCCTTCGCACGCGAGATCTTTGGCGAACTCTGGAAGATGCTGGCCGAATTCGGCGATGAGACGAAAGCCTACCTCCAAAGCAATTCTATACGCTAGATAATCACGCTTTCCGTTGCCGGCGGCGCTTCGGATCGATGCTTTCTCAGGAAATCGATGAGCGCGCGCAGCTTTGCAGGCACCCGCCGGCGATCCGGATAATAGAGCGTCAGGCCGGACAGCGGCGGGCTCCAGTCGGCAAGGATCCGCACGAGCCGGCCATCTTCAAGAAAACGCTCGATATAGCCGTTGATCATGTAGGAAATGCCAATCCCATCGAGGGCTGCCTGTGTGAGTGCTGCGGAATCGTTGAGGATCAGCCGTGGATGGAGCGTAATATCGACGCCTTCGCCATCCTTCTCGAATTCCCAGCGCTCGACCTGACCGCTCGTCACGAAACGAAAGCCGATGCAATCATGCTGCAGCAGGTCGCGTGGATGCTTCGGCATGCCGCGGCGGCCGAGATATTCCGGCGAGGCGATGACATGGGCGCTGATAGGCGGGCCGATCGGAATGGCCACCATGTCCTTTGCCACCGTCTCTCCGAAGCGGATGCCGGCGTCGAAGCCTTCCGCGACGATATCGTTCATCGAGGCTTCCATCTTCACCTCGACCTGGATGTCGGGATAGGCCTCCAGAAAATCGCGAAGCAGCGGCTGGATGGCAATCATATAGCCAGCGCGCAGCACATTGAGCCGCAAAAGGCCCGCCGGCCGGCCGACATCCGCGTCCAGATCCTTGCTCGCGGCCGCAAGCTCGCCGAGGGCGGGAAGCACTCGCTCCAGATAGCGGCCGCCAGCTTCCGTCAGGCTCACGCTGCGGGTGGTGCGGTTGAAGAGCGGCAGACGCAATCGGCTCTCCAGCTTGCTGATCGTCTGGCTGATGGCGGACGGCGATACGCCAAGCCGAATGGCGGCAGCCGAAAAGCTCTTTTCCTCGGCGACGACGACAAAGGTTACCATGCCGTCAAGCATGTCCTGGCGCATTCCATTCTCCGGTTTCAAGACCGAGATTAATAAGTTTCTCTAAAAAGGCCATTGCCATTTAATGAGCTTATCGAAATTATCTCCGCGGCCTAACTTCCCCTCCACCAACAGCCAGACGGAGTGAAGGCCATGACAACAAGGGCTAGGATCCTTTTCATTACAGGTGTTTCCACCGGTTTCGGCCGCGCCCTTGCAGAGGCTGCCCTCGCCGAGGGCCATAAGGTGGTTGGCACCCTGCGCAATGAAGAATCCCGCAAAGCGTTCGAGGCGCTGAAGCCCAGCTTTGCCTTCGGTATGCTGCTCGATGTCACTGATACCACAGCGATCGCGCCTGTCGTTGCCGAGATCGAAAGGGAGGTCGGCCCGATCGACGTTCTCGTCAACAATGCCGGATACGGCCATGAAGGCCTCGTCGAGGAATCGAGCATGGAAGATCTGCGCCACCAGTTCGAGGTCAATGTTTTCGGTCCGGTGGCTGTCATGCAGGCGGTACTGCCCTATATGCGCAAGCGCCGCAGTGGCCATATCCTCAATGTCACCTCGATGGGCGGGATCATCACCATGCCAGGCATTGCCTTCTATCATGGCAGCAAGTTTGCCCTCGAGGGCATTTCGGAAAGCCTCGGCAAGGAAGTCAGGAGCTTCGGCATCCATGTGACGGCTGTCGAGCCCGGCGGTTTCCGCACTGATTGGGCCGGCCGCTCGATGGTGCGTGCGGAGCGTTCGATCGAAGATTATGATGAGGTTTTCGAGCCATTGCGCCAGCGCCGCCTCGAACGCAACGGCAACCAGCCGGGCGACCCCAAAAGGGCCGCGGCCGCAATGCTGACGCTCATTGCATCCGATAATCCGCCGGCCCATCTCTTGCTGGGGCGGGACGCGATCAGCCTCGTTCGTGAGAAACTGGGCTCTCTCAAGAGCGAATTCGACGCCTGGGAGCAAGTCTCCAGCTCCACCGATTTTGAGTGATTTGATTGACCAAGAGAGGAAAATACGATGACTGATTACAACGCAGCGAAATCCGGCACCTTCAAGATTGGTGGCGATATGGAGGTCAACCGCCTCGGTTTCGGCGCCATGCGCATTACCGGCGACGGCATCTGGGGTGATCCCAAGGATCATGCAGAATCGATCCGCACACTAAAACGCCTGCCGGAACTCGGCATCAACTTCATCGATACGGCCGATTCCTATGGTCCTGACGTTTCCGAACAGCTGATCAAGGAAGCGCTTCACCCCTATAAGAAAGGCCTCGTCGTCGCCACCAAGGGCGGCCTCACGCGCCACGGTCCGAATATCTGGCTGCCGCTCGGCCGCCCGGAATATCTGATCCAGCAGGTGCACAAGAGCCTGCGCAACCTCGGCGTCGAGCAGATCGATCTCTGGCAGCTTCACCGCATCGACCCGAAGGTTCCGGCCAAGGAACAGTTCGACACCATCAAGTCGCTGCTCGATTCCGGCCTGATCCGCCATGCGGGCCTCAGCGAAGTCTCGGTCTCCGATATCGAAGCCGCTTCCAAGGTCTTCAAGGTCGCCACGGTCCAGAACCGCTACAATCTCGTCGACCGCACCAGCGAGGATGTGTTGGACTATTGCGCAAAGCACAACATCGGCTTCATCCCCTGGTATCCGCTGGCGGCCGGCGATCTCGCCAAGCCGGGCTCACTGCTCGACACGATCGCCAAGAAGCACAACGCCGCCCCGAGCCAGATCGCGCTCGACTGGGTGCTGAAGCGCAGCCCCGTCATGCTGCCGATCCCCGGCACCTCCAAGGTCAAGCATCTGGAAGAAAACGTCGCTGCGGTTAACATCACGCTGTCGGACGAGGAATTCAAAGCCCTCGATGCAGAAGGCAAGAAGCTCTTCAAGGCTGCCTGATAAACATAAAATCAGTCGTGAAACGGCCGCGGTTTCAGCCGCGGCCGTTTTCGTTTCGCGCCGCGCCGTCATTTCCCGCGCGATATCGAGAAAGGCGCGCAGCGTTGGCGGCATTTGCCGGTGGCCGGAATGATAGAGGCACAGGCCCGGGAAGGGCGTCCTGCGACATCGGTCCCGACATTTTGCCTTGGACGATCAGGCCTATATCGACTTCATGCGCGAGCATTTTGCCCAATAATTTGACCAGCTGATCAAAGATGGCGCAAAATGAGGCGCAGACGTGAGCTCAGTGAGGCAAGCATTGCGTCCAATGCATTGCTGCATTGCGGTATTTTCGCTATTCCCCATCAAATGAATTGGGTATTAATAATCACGAAGGCAGCGCACTCCTCCTCCCAGCGCTCCTTCATCGGACTGACAACACTCCTCCTCCCAGTTGTCAGTCAGGATCAAGAGCCCGGTGCACCTCCTCCCGCGCCGGGCTCTTTTCTTTTCCGGGTCATGCCTATCCCAAACTTTCGTAAAATTGACTCTCTCGCTGGCCTCGGACTATCTGGAGGCGCGCGGCAAGCGCATGTCGGTGGCTTGGCGCGATGACGCCTGAACCTGCGGAGTAGTCATGATCGGCGGATGCGGCGTTTCGCGCAAAGCCCTCACAGCCCTGCTCGTCCTGTGTATTGGTCTTGCATCCTGCGGGCGGCCGATCGGTGTCATGCAGGCGGCCGGCACGGTTCCTCCGGGCACATCTCGCGTCGATCTGCTGGTTGCCACAACCCGCGCTGCGGACAAGGATCCCGGCGTTCTTTTCTCCGGCGAGCGTGGCACCGGCCTGATGGTCAATGCCGTCGATATCTCCATTCCGCCTGAAGCCAATCGCAAGGTCGGGCAGGTGCAGTGGCCCTCCCGCTTGCCTGCCGACCCGCTCAAGAATTTCGTGACGGTGGCGGTTGATCCGCTTGATGGCGAGAAGGCTGGTGAGAACTGGCTGAAGACGCATATGCCTGGGAGCAAGCGCGTCCTCATCTTCGTTCATGGCTTCAACAACCGCTACGAGGATGCGGTCTATCGTTTCGCGCAGATCGTCCATGATTCGCATGCCGACGTTGCGCCCGTCGTTTTCACCTGGCCGTCGCGCGCCAGCATCTTCGATTACAACTACGACAAGGAAAGCACCAACTATTCGCGCGATGCGCTGGAAGAGCTGCTGCGGCGCACGGCCAACAATCCGGCCGTTGGCGACATCACCGTCATGGCCCACTCCATGGGCACGTGGCTGACGGTCGAAGCCCTGCGCCAGATGGCGATCCGCGACGGCCACGTTGCCTCCAAGATCAACAACGTCATTCTTGCCTCACCGGATCTAGACGTCGACGTGTTCGGCCGCCAGTTTATGAGCCTCGGTAAGGACAAGCCGCATTTCACCATCTTCGTATCCCAGGATGATCGGGCGCTGGCGCTTTCGCGCCGCATCTCCGGCAATGTCGATCGCCTCGGCCAGATTGATCCTTCCGCCGAGCCCTATCGCAGCAAGCTGGAAGCGGCTGGCATCACCGTGCTTGACCTTACCAAGCTGAAGACCGGCGATCGCCTGAACCATGGCAAGTTCGCCGAAAGCCCCGAAGTGGTGAAACTCATCGGTGACCGGCTGATCGCCGGCCAGACCATCACCGATTCCGAGGTCGGCCTTGGCGAGGCGGTCGGTGCTGTCGCGATCGGCGCGGCCCAGACCGCCGGCAGCGCGGTCAGTCTTGCTGTTAGCACGCCAATCGCCATTTTCGATCCCCGCACCCGCCGTAACTATGACGACCAGGTGCGCCGTCTCGGCCAGTCAATGAACAATACCGTGGGTTCCGTGGGCGATAGCGTCGGCGCCGGACTGCCGGAAGATGCTCAGTAAAAAATCATAGGCATTCGCTTCGTTGTGATATATCACATCTCCAACGGCATCGACTCTGCCGTGCGGTGGACAAGACATGGCGAATGAAACGAATAAGACGGTAGCCGTCGTCGGCGCCGGTGTGATCGGCGCTTCGATTGCTTTCGAACTGCAGCGGCGCGGCTTTCAAGTAACGCTGATCGACAAGGGTGAACCGGGCAGGGGAACCTCCTACGGCAATATGGCGAGCATCGCGCTCGACTTTGCAGCCGGTTCCGGCCCCTCGACCTGGAAGAAGCTGCCGCGCTGGCTGATCGATCCGGAAGGTCCGGTCTGGCTGCGGCCAGGCTATGCGCCGAAAATCCTACCCTGGTTCCTGCGTTTCCTCGCAGCTGGCCGTCCCTCGCGTCTGAGGGAGATCGAGGATGCGGGCATGAGCCTCTCCAAGATCGCTCTCGGCGATATCAGTACCATGCTCGATGCCATCGGCGCACCGGAGCTGATGACCGAAGAGGGCTGCCTGGCGATCTACGAGACCGAAGCCGAATTCGATGCCGATCGCGGCCATCTCGAACTGATGCGGCGCTACGGCCTCGAATTCGAAGTGCTGAGCAACGGCGCGATCCAGTATTACGAGCCGACGCTGTCGCCGAAAGTCGCCAAAGCCGTGCTGCTGCCGGATAACAAGTCCATCCGCGATCCCTATAAGCTTGTCGTAAAGCTCGCCGATGCCGCAAAGGCCGCGGGCGCCAGCTTCGTATCTGGCCAAGTAAAAAGTGTCGAACGCAAGAGTGATGGCAAGACCGCTGTCCTTCTCGAAAACGGCAACCGCATCCAAGCCGAAAAGGTCATCCTCGCAGCCGGCGTCCATACGCGTTTCCTCGCCGAGGCGCTTGGCGAGCCGATCCCGCTTGAAACCGAGCGTGGCTATCATACGCAGATCATGCAGCCCGGTATTTCCATGCGCTATTCGGTGATCTGGCCGCATCGCGCCTTCATGGTCACGCCGACGGCAGGCGGTATCCGCATTGGGGGCAATGTCGAGCTGGCCGGACTGACCGCCGCGCCCGATTTCCGTCGTCCGCGCGTGCTCGTGCGCCATGCGCAGCGCATCCTGCCCGATCTCAAGGTTCAGGATACCAGTGAATGGATGGGGCACCGCCCGGCGCTGCCGGATACGATCCCGATCATCTCACCCTCATCGAAAATGCCTGGCGTCTTCTATGCCACCGGCCACGGCCATCTCGGCCTGACCTATTCGGCAACGACAGCGCGGCTGATCGCGGATATGGTGGCAGGTGTCAAAACATCAGTTGATATCAAGCCATTCCGCATCAACAGGTACTAGGGCTGGTCATGGCCGGAACCTTCGTCACCCGCAAAAATATCCGCGTCGATGGCGGCATCGCGCGTCACGTCCGATTTGGAGTTTGAAAGATGAGATGGAAGCGCACGATCCAGCTTCTGGATGTTCATGCCGAAGGTGAAATCGGCAAGGTCGCCATCGGTGGCGTGCCGAAAATTCCGGGCGAGACGGTCGCCGCCCAGCTTCACTGGCTGAACACCGACCCCAAGGGGCAGGAGCTTCGTCGCTTCCTCTGCCTCGAGCCGCGCGGCGCACCGATCGGCTCCGTCAACCTGTTGCTGCCGCCAAAGCATCCCGATGCTGACGCTGCCTTTATTATCCTGCAGCCAGACCAGGCGCATGCGAGCTCCGGCTCGAACTCCATCTGTGTGACCACCGCTCTCCTGGAATCCGGCATCGTCGAGATGAAGGAGCCGGAAACCATCGTCACGCTGGAAACCGCAGCCGGTCTGGTGAAGGCGACGGCCACTTGCCGCGACGGTCGCTGCGAGAAGGTTAAACTCACCATGGTGCCGTCCTTCGTCCACGAGCTTGATGTCGAGATCGACACCCCGCATTGGGGAAAGATCAAGGCCGACATCTGCTATGGCGGCATCTTCTATGCGCTGGTCGATGTCGGCCAGATCAACCTGACGATCGAGAAGGCCAATGCCGCAGCACTGGTGCAGGCCGGCATGATCCTCAAAGAGCTCATCAATCGCAATATCCACGTTGTGCATCCGGAAATCCCGGCAATCTCGGGCGTCGCCTATGTCATGTTCCGCGATATCGAGGCTGATGGCACGGTGCGCACCTGCACCACCATGTGGCCGGGCCGCGCCGACCGTTCGCCCTGCGGCACAGGCAATTCGGCCAATCTGGCGACCCTATACGCCCGCGGAAAGGCCAAGGTCGGCGATGTCTTCAAGTCGAAGTCGATCATCGGTTCGGAATTCGAGGTCGGTCTGCAGGCGGTGACGGAAGTGGCCGGCAAATCGGCTGTCATCCCGACGATCACCGGCCGCGGCTTCACCTTCGGCCTGTCGCAGGTCGCACTCGACCCCTTCGATCCGCATCCCCTCGGTTTTGTGCTGACGGATGTCTGGGGGCCGTCGGCCGGCGAGATCTAGAGCAATTCCAGCAAAAGCGCGCAGCGGTTTGTGTCTGGAATTGCTCTGCGGCAGACCTCAATAGACGAAGGGATCGACTTCGGCCTTGACGGGGTCGTCATCAGCCGAGGGATAGATTACGCCCTTGCGCAGGATGATATTGGCATAGAGCCGCGGTTCACTGGTCTGGATGACAGCATGGGCCGCCCGCACGCGGCCATAGAAATCCTGCCCGACGAGTGGAATGACCTCGCGATCCGGCTCGTGCTTGGCGCAACAGGCGATCATTTCCTCGTGCACCGGATCGAGCTTGTCGCGCTCGGCCTTCACGGTCGAGCGGAAGATCGCTTCGTCCACAAAGTCGTCGATCGGCAGCACGCTCAAAACGGCATCAAGAACCGGGATGAGATGGTGCCCGTCGAGCCGGATCAGCCGCCGCGCATGCTCGATACCCGGATAGTTGCCGTCGACGATGGCGATTTCATCGCCATGGCCCATGCCGCGCAATGTCGCGAGCAGGTCCGGGCTCAGCAGCGGGTCAAGCCCTTTCAGCATTGTCGATCTCCTTGAAAAGCACATTCTGGTCTGTGAGATAACGCGCAAAGATCGGCAGGCTGGCGCCGCCGATGGCGCGCGCCTGTGCGCCGACCACGCCTTCGACGATATCGGGCATGACGACGCCTTGCAGGTCGAGCTTTTCAGCTTCGTAGATCGTCGCCTGCACGATGCGCCGGCGCACCCAGTCGGGAAAGCCGCCATCGATGACAGCTGCACTGAAGTCGATGATCGAGGCGGCAGCCACGATCGCCTGTGCCAGCGCCTTGGCCGTATCCTGGATCCAGGCCTCCATCGGCTCGCCGAAATCCACCCAGTCATCGGCTGAATACCAGAGGGGCGAAGGATCTATGCCGCGCTCGCGCAGCATGTTTTCCAACACGAAGATGGAAGCGATCTCCAGAAGCTGCAGTGTCTCGCCGTTCTTGCCGCGCACAGGCAGCGGACCGATGGCTCCTGCCGTTCCCGTCTTGCCGGAAAAGATCGCTGAATTCAGCACGATCCCGCCACCGATGAAGGAGCCGATGAAGAAATAGACGAAATCCGGATAGGACGGACCGATGCCGAACACCAGTTCTGCACCGCAGGCGCTGGTCGCGTCGTTCTGCAGGAAGACCTGATAGGATACCTGCGTGGCGATTTCTGACTGCAGGTCGAAATCGCGCCAGACCTCCATCGCGCCCTCGGGTGCGCCCACCTCATCGGCCCAGTTCCAGAGCTCGAAGGGGGCCGCGATGCCGAGGCCGGCGATGCGGCTGCGCTCGCGCTCGTCCAGCTTGCCTTCCAGCTCCTTGATCCCGTGGGTGACGAAAGACAGGATCTCGTCGGGCAGGGGATAGGCATAGATTCTGTGCAGCTGCAGCCGAATTCTGCCGACGAAATCCATCAATACGAGGTCGGCGCTCCGCCGGCCGATCTTCACGCCGAAGGAATAGACGGCATCCGGATTGAGCCGCATGGGTATGGATGGCTGGCCGACGCGACCGCGGATGGGCTCGCCACGCGAAAGCAGCCCTTCCTTCTCCAGCACCCGCATGATGACGGAGACGGTCTGGGCAGACAGCCCGCTACGACGTGCGATATCGGCCTTCGACAGGGCACCGTAGAGGCGCACCAGCGACAGCACGAGCCGTTCGTTATAGGCGCGCACCCTGATCTGGTTCGCGCCTCCGGACGGATTCAGAATTGGCGGTGGGGCCGGCATGGAATCCGGACCATCCAAGGACGACATTGGCCACTCCTCCCGATTAACGGCCTATGCCCGATTTCCCGCCAGCATGCCACATCGAATTAATAATTCAATTGGATTTATTTATTGACAAGCAGTTTTCTTTCGCTCTTAATTACCAGCGTCAAGGGCACGGGACGGCTTTTGGAGGGGGCTGATGTCACATTCCGCAAGTCTCGCCGTGCATGAATTCCGGCACCGCCTTGGGGGCGGGCCGGCTAATCTCTGGGAGGAGTTCATGAAGAAATCAGTTCTCGCTTTCGGCGCTCTCGCGCTCGGCGTCGCCTTTTCCGCTCCGGCGATGGCGGCAGATGTTTCTGCATGCCTGATCACCAAGACCGACACCAACCCCTTCTTCGTCAAGATGAAGGAAGGTGCTACGGCCAAGGCCAAGGAACTCGGCGTTTCGCTGAAGTCCTATGCCGGCAAGATCGATGGCGACAGCGAAAGCCAGGTCGCGGCGATCGAAAGCTGCATTGCTGACGGCGCAAAGGGCATCCTGCTCACCGCTTCCGACACCAAGGGCATCGTCTCTTCGGTTAAGAAAGCGCGTGATGCAGGTCTGCTGGTCATCGCGCTCGACACGCCGCTCGAGCCGGCCGATGCCGCCGACGCCACCTTCGCCACCGACAACCTGCTCGCCGGCAAGCTGATCGGCCAGTGGGCCAAGGAAACGCTCGGCGACAAGGCCAAGGACGCCAAGGTCGGCTTCCTCGACCTGACGCCGTCGCAGCCGACGGTCGACGTTCTGCGCGACCAGGGCTTCATGATCGGCTTCGGCATCGACCCGAAGAACCCGAACAAGATCGGCGATGAAGATGACAAGCGCATCGTCGGCCATGACGTGACGAACGGCAACGAGGAAGGCGGCCGCAAGGCCATGGAAAACCTTCTGCAGAAGGATCCTGGCATCAACGTCATCCACACGATCAACGAACCGGCTGCAGTCGGTGCCTATCAGGCACTGAAGGCCGTCGGTATGGAAAAGAACGTGCTGATCGTATCGGTCGACGGCGGTTGCCCGGGTGTCAAGTCGGTCAAGGAAGGCGTCATCGGCGCCACCTCGCAGCAATATCCGCTGCTGATGGCGTCGCTCGGCATCGAGGCGATCAAGAAGTTCGCCGACAGCGGTGAAAAGCCGAAGCCGACTGAAGGCAAGTCCTTCTTCGACACCGGCGTCTCCCTCGTCACCGACAAGCCGGTCTCCGGCGTCAAGTCGATCGACACGAAGGAAGGCACTGATAAGTGCTGGGGCTAAGCCCTGCCTGAATAAGTGCAGAGTGGCCGGGTCTTGATCCTCGGCCGTTTTGGGCGGACCATATGCCGTCGCCCGACAAACCGGCTGAACAAAGACCGGAAAACGATCGGCGACGGCTTTCGCGTGAGTTCGGCGCGCGGCTGCGGAGGAGGAACAATGACCGGAGCACAGGAATTTGAACGCGTCCTCGACGAAAGCGACAAGAGCGTCGCCTCGTTCGAGCACGAGAGTGTCTCGCTGATAAAGCGCGCGCAGCATTTTCTGCACTCGACACCGGCCGCCGTGCCGCTGATCGTGCTGATATTGTCGATCGTGATCTTCGGATTGGCGATCGGCGGACGGTTCTTCTCGTCCTATACGCTGACGCTCATCCTGCAGCAGATCGCCATCGTCGGTATTCTGGGAGCTGGCCAGACGCTGGTCATCCTGACCGCCGGCATCGATCTGTCGATCGGCGTCATCATGGTCATCTCGGCCGTCATCATGGGCAATGTGGCCATCACCTATGGCATCCCGACACCGATCGCTGTTATCGCCGGCCTCATCGTCGGTGGCCTCTGCGGATTGCTGAACGGGTTCCTCGTCGCCTTCATGAAGCTGCCGCCGTTCATCGTGACACTCGGCACGTGGAATATCGTCATGGCGACGAATTTTATCTATTCCGCCAATGAGACGATCCGCGATACCGATGTCGACGAACAGGCGCCGCTGCTCCATCTCTTCGCCACAAGCTTCAAGCTTGGCAGCGCAGTGCTGACCCTCGGCGTGATCGCCATGGTGCTGCTCGTCGTGCTGCTCTGGTATGTCCTCAATCACACCGCCTGGGGCCGGCATGTCTATGCCGTCGGCGATGATCCGGAAGCTGCCAAGCTCTCCGGCATCCAGACCAAGAAGGTGCTGCTGACCGTTTACACTATATCCGGCGTCATCGCTGCCTTCGCCGCCTGGGTCTCGATCGGCCGCAACGGCTCGATTTCTCCGTCTTCGGCCGTCACGGACTATAACCTCCAGGCAATCACCGCGACTGTTATCGGCGGCATCTCGTTGTTCGGCGGCCGTGGCTCCATTCTCGGCACGCTCTTCGGCACCATGATCGTCGGCGTCGTGTCGATGGGGCTCAACATGCTCGGCGCCGACCCACAATGGAAAGTCCTGCTGACAGGCGTGCTGATCATTGCCGCTGTCGCTATCGATCAGTGGATCAGAAAGGTTTCGGTGTGATCATGGCTGGCGAACCCATTCTCACCGCCCGCGGCCTCGTCAAGCGTTATGGACGTGTGACAGCGCTCGATAACGCCGATTTCGACCTCTATCCGGGCGAAATCCTTGCCGTCATCGGCGACAACGGCGCCGGCAAATCCTCGCTCATCAAGGCGATATCGGGCGCAATCACGCCCGATGACGGGGTGATCACCCTGGAAGGCCGGCAGGTACAGTTCAGATCGCCGATGGAAGCGCGCGACGCGGGCATCGAAACCGTCTATCAGAACCTCGCCCTTTCGCCGGCACTGTCGATCGCCGACAATATGTTCCTCGGCCGCGAGATTCGCAAACCGGGTCCGCTCGGCTCCTGGTTCCGCATGCTCGACCGTCCGACGATGGAAAAGCAGGCACGCAGCAAGCTTTCCGAACTCGGCCTGATGACCATCCAGAATATCAACCAGGCAGTGGAAACGCTCTCCGGCGGCCAGCGTCAGGGCGTGGCCGTTGCCCGTGCCGCTGCCTTCGGCTCAAAGGTCATCATCATGGACGAGCCGACTGCCGCTCTCGGCGTCAAGGAAAGCCGCCGAGTGCTGGAACTCATCCTCGACGTGCGCGCCCGCGGCATTCCGATCGTGCTCATCTCACATAACATGCCGCATGTCTTCGAGGTGGCGGATCGCATCCATATCCATCGCCTTGGGCGCCGCTTGACGGTCATCAACCCCAAGGAATACACGATGTCCGATGCCGTCGCCTTCATGACCGGCGCCAAGGCGGTCCCTGCGGAGCCCGTCGCTGCATGAATGCAAGAATAGACGAAATTGTCGGCGAGGTTCTAAACCGCGCCGGCAACACGAGGCGCTTCCTCATCGCGATCGCCGGGCCGCCCGGCGCCGGCAAATCCACCATGGCCGACAATGTCGCCAGCGCCCTGAAGGCCAAGGGCGAGAGTGTCTCGGTGCTTCCCATGGATGGCTTCCATATGGACAACGCCATTCTCATCGAGCGTGGTCTGCTGGCCCGCAAGGGCATTCCGGAGACCTTCGATGTACGCGGCTTCCTCGATATCGTCAAAGCCGTGCGTCCCGCCGATCAGGAGGTCCTCGTTCCCGTCTTCGACCGTTCGCGCGAACTTGCCATCGCCTCTGCCCGGCCGATCGATCCTCAGGACCGCTTCATCATAATCGAGGGCAACTATCTGCTCTTCACGCTGGGCAAATGGGCCGAACTCGACGGTATCTTCGATTACACGATCATGCTCGCCCCGCCGATGGAGGTGCTGGAAGAGCGCCTCTGGGATCGCTGGCGCGGCTACAAGCTGACTGAGGAAGAAGCGAGCGCCAAAGTCTATGGCAACGACCTGCCGAACGGTCGCCTCATCCTCGAAAATCGCCGGCCTGCAGACATCACATTGGAAATCGCGCTGGCCTGAACAGTTGTTTCCGTACCGGTGTTGATGCTATCGAGGCGAAACCCGCATCGCTTCGGAGGCTCCCATGCAATCGATCACAATCCGCCGTCCTGACGACTGGCATCTGCATCTGCGCGACGGCGCCATGCTGGAAGGTGTGATCGGGGATACGAGCAGCACCTTTGCGCGCGCCATCATCATGCCGAACCTAGTGCCACCCGTCGTCACGACGTCAGATGCGACCGCCTATCGCGAGCGCATCATGAAGGCGCTTCCGGCTGGCCATCGCTTCCAGCCGCTGATGACGCTCTATCTCACCGAGAATACGAGCCCCGATGACGTGGAAGAGGGAAAGAAGAGCGGCCTCATCACCGCCGTGAAACTCTATCCCGCCGGCGCCACGACGAATTCACACGGTGGTGTGCGCGACATGGAAAAGGCCATGCCGGTGCTGGAGCGCATGGCCAGGATCGGCCTGCCGCTCTGCGTTCATGGCGAGGTGACGACACCTGATGTCGATATCTTCGATCGTGAGGCCGTCTTCATCGAGACGGTGCTCGACCCGCTGCGCAAGCGCCTGCCGGAGCTGAAAGTGACGATGGAACATGTCACGACGGCCGATGGCATCGACTACATCAAGTCGGCCAAGGCCAATCTCGCTGGCTCCATCACCACCCATCACCTGATCATCAACCGTAACGCCATCCTCGTCGGCGGCATTCGCCCGCATTATTACTGCCTGCCGGTCGCAAAACGCGAGAACCACAGGCTGGCGCTGCGGGCCGCGGCGACGAGCGGCGATGCTAGGTTCTTCCTCGGCACGGATTCAGCGCCCCATGTCGACCCGCTCAAGGAATGCGCCTGCGGCTGCGCGGGGATCTATACCTCGATCAATACGATGAGCTGCCTTGCCCATGTGTTCGAGCAGGATAGTGCGCTCGACAGGTTGGAGGCCTTTGCCTCCCTGAATGGCCCGGCCTGGTATGGGCTGGCGCCCAACGAGGAACGTATCACGCTGGAGCGGCAGGCCGAACCCGTGGTCTTCCCCGCCAGGATTGAGACCGGCGCCGGCCTGGTTACCGTCTTCGATCCGATGTTTGCACTGCATTGGCAGATCAAAGCCTGAGAAAAGACGTTGCGGGCTTAAATATTATTCTTCTTATAGTTGCTGCCGAATGTTGAATTTGTAACGCCCGGCTGCGAAATCCATGTTTTTTTAACGGAATGCGTAAGACATTCGTCAGCAATGACGAGATAGATTTCAGAACGTTATCGGCGCGGCAAGAGCCGCGGAGATTTAAAGCATGATGCTTGACTATAATTCATTGCTGCTGGCGCTTGGCGTGTCAGCAACCTGCCTTGCCGTGACGCTCACGGGAAGTTGGCTCGCGCGCCGGGCCGAAACCTTTCTTCTCACCGGCGCATTCGGCCTCGTTCTCGTCGTCGCCGGCATTTTTGCCTATGCCTTCTATGTGGAGCAGCCCGGGCGCCTGCTTGGTGCAGGTAATTTCGTGCTGTTTCATGCCGGTTTTGCCACTATCTGGGGCGCTGGCTATCAGTTCCGTACCGGCAGGCTCCCGATATCAGGCATCGTCGTCCGTGCACTTGTCGCCATGGCCACATCCATTCCGCCGATGATCGCCGGGCTGGATGGTCTGGCTTTCATGGCCGATAATCTCGCTATCGCCTTTCTGCTCTTCGCGACCGCCTGGCAATATTGGCTCGACCGCGCCGAAGCACCTGCGCCGATATCGGGCATTACCGCTCTCTATACATTGACGGCGATTTCCTTCGTACTCTGCGCTGCCGTGTTGATCTGGGACGGCAAACTGGTGCTTGGCGCCGCACCCAGCAATTGGGCGGAAGATCTGAGCCTTGCCATATGCATTGCCGGCATGACCGGTATCGGTGCCCTGTCGCTGGCGCTGCATCAATGGCGGCTTGCCGCCCGTCACCGCATGGATGCGATCACCGATCCGCTGACCGGCTTGCTGAACCGCCGCGCTCTGTTCGACCAATATGGCGTCCGCGCCATGGGCGCTTCGACTGCTGTCATCGTCTTCGACATCGATCATTTCAAATCGGTCAACGACCGCTATGGCCATGCGGCCGGTGATCACGTCCTGAAGGTCTTTGCCGGCGAACTCTCGGCCAATTGCCGTAGCGGCGATACGGCCGCCCGCCTCGGCGGCGAGGAATTCGCGCTGGTGCTGAAGGAAATCATGCCCGGCCGCGCCGAGCTTGCCGCTGAGCGCATCCGCAAGGCTTTCGAGGAGCGCGATATCTATATCGACGATGAGGTGCTGAAATGCACCGTCAGTGTCGGTGTTGCACCTGGTCGCTCCAAGCCGCTGGATTTCGATGCCATGCTGGGGGAGGCGGACAAGGCGCTCTATGTCGCAAAA
The DNA here is from genome assembly GCF_052113285.1 of Rhizobium sp. YAF28. Taxonomy (NCBI): domain Bacteria; kingdom Pseudomonadati; phylum Pseudomonadota; class Alphaproteobacteria; order Hyphomicrobiales; family Rhizobiaceae; genus Rhizobium; species Rhizobium sp. YAF28. Next base: position 274,943 of record NZ_JBFRCX010000004.1, read on the forward strand.
CGCGCCGGCCGCAATCGTGTCGAACTCGCCAGCCACCTGCATTCGGTACCGTCAGGGGATGCGCGATCGGCCTCTTGATCCTTCTCCCGACCTTTCGTAAGCTCACAGCCGGCCGGATGCAGCCAGCCGCCCCGCGATGCGCAAGCATTATGGTGAAGGCATCCAAATCCAGTTTCACATCCTTGCTCTTGGCAATCGATGGCGAACGGGTCAGCAGACGCGGGCACTGATCTTCCTGTTTGCCGCCAACGGAGAAGGATGAACCATGCGCGATTTTCGCGATGCCAAGCTTATGGCAAAAAACCTGCGTCAGGCGCTTGCCGACCGCGATATTTCCCTCACTCATAGCGAAACCCTGGAGATTGTCGCCAGACAATTCGGCTTCGACCAGTGGAATATTCTCTCCGCAAAACTGGATGACACCAAAGGCGTAAAATCGGCTGTGGGCATCGAGCCACCGGTGCCGATCTTCCGCATCTTCTCGGTCGAAAAAGCCATGGAATTTTATTGCGGCTTCCTGGGCTTCACGCTCGACTGGGAGCACCGTTTCGGCGAGAACTCCCCGCTTTATTGCCAGGTCTCGCGTGAAAGCATGCAATTACATCTGAGCGAGCATTCCGGCGATGCCAGCCCCGGCGCCCGAGCCTTCGTGCGGGTGAAGGATATCAGCGCCTACCAGGCCGAACTCGCCGCCAAGAACTACCGCTATATGAACCCGGGCATCGAGGAAGCGCCCTGGGGCCTCGAAATGGGCGTCATCGATCCCTTCAACAACCGCATCACCTTCTGCCAACAGAACTGAGCAATTACAGCAAAACTGTGCAGCGGTTCTGCGTCGGGAATTGCGTGAAAACAAAGGAAGGGCGGAGGGCATTGCCTCCGCCCTTTTCAGATCAGCATCAGCGCACGGACGAACGCGACCGAGGCCAGCAGCGAGGCGCTGGTGCGCACATGGTTCCACCAGGTCCAGTCCCTGAGATAGGTCATCCAGAGCTGCACCGCTTCTGGCCCGTTGCCGCTGACTTTCGCCAGCGCGTCGTTCATCGGCACGTTGAAGACGATGGTCGAGAGGAAGGACGCGATGACATAGAGTGCCGCGCCGGTCAGCATCATAGAAGAGGCGCCGCCGCGCCAGTTTATGAAGGCGAGCACTGCGATCACTACGCAGAGGATCGCCGTCGGCACGAAAAGTAGCATGAAGGGCGAGCGCACGATGGTCACATTGATGGAATTCATCGCAGCAATGCCCTGCTCGGCCGGGATGCGCGAAAAGGCGGTCATGATGAAGGTGGAGAAGGCAAAGAAGATGCCGGCGACAAGGCCGCTGCCGATCGCTGCCGCAATGAGGGAAATGACGAGAACGATCTGCATGGTCAGGCGCTCCACAATCCGGTTGCCGCGGTCTCCCGCGCATATTGGCTGAAATCCCTTGCCGGGCGGCCGAGTATCTCTGTCACACCACCCATCACTTCAGAATTGCGCCCATCGAGCACCTGTCCGAAGAGTTCTTCCAGAAGTGCCACGATCGGCTCGGGCATTCCTGCAGCGGCAAGCCCGTCCTTGAAATCCGCCATCGATACCTGCCCATATTCTATCGGACGGTCCGCGGCTGCGGCAATCTCGGCAACGGCTTCGCGGAAGGTCAGGGCGCGAGGGCCGGTCAGCTCATAGATCTTGTTGCGATGCCTGATATCGGTGAGTGCCGCCACTGCCGCATCGGCACTGTCATCGGCATCGATGAAGGGTTCCCTGATATCGCCAGCCGGCAGCTCCAGCCTGCCGGCAATGAGCGGCTCCACGAAAGCGCCCTCGCTGAAATTCTGGCAGAACCAGGAGGCGCGCAGGATCGTGTAGCCGATCCCAATTGCCTTGAGCGCTTCCTCGCTCCGCTGTGCCCCTTCTTCGCCGCGGCCGGAAAGCAGCACGACATGCTGCAACCCACACTCCCTTGCGAGCTTTGAAAGCGCTTCGATGGCCTCTGCCGCCCAGGAGATGGAAAGGTCCGGCTGGAAGGCGACATAGGCGCTCGTCGCACCCGTGAGCGCACCGCGCCAGGTCGCGTGATCCTCCCAGTCGAAGGCCGGTATCGTGGAGCGGGACGCCTTGCGCACGTTAAGTCCCAGTTCTTCCAGCCTGTCGGCAATGCGGCCACCGGTTTTTCCCGATCCGCCGATCAGAACGATTTCGGAATTCTGCATATCGAAACTCCTCCGCGGTTTAAAATAAGAGAAACTCTCTCATTTGCAAAATGAGATAAACTCTCTTATTTTCTTTGTCAACAGTTGAAGGAAGCGGAAGATGGTAGAAGAAGTGATCGCACGGCGTAGGCGCCAGCAGGAGTCGACCGGTCAGCCACGCCGCATCCCGAGCCAGCAGCGCGGCCGCGAGCGCTTCGAAAAAATCCTGACCGTTGCCTCCGACCTCATCGAAAAGAATGGCAGTGATGCCCTGAAGATGAGCGAGATTGTTGAAAAGGCTGAGCTTTCCTTCGGCGCCCTCTATCAGTATTTCCCGGACAAAACCTCGATCATCCGCACGCTCGCTGAGCGCTTCAACGAGCAGGGCCGGCAATGTGTAGCCGACGAACTGGCCAACGTGACGGATGCCGACAATCTGCGAACGGCTCTCTGCGTCATCGCCGATGAATATTATGCCTTCTTTCGCCGCGAGCCTGTCATGCACGATATCTGGCACGCGACCCACACGGACAAGCTGCTTCAGGAAGTCGATGCCGAAGACATGGAATTTCACGCGCAGGCCCTGCTTTCAGTGCTAAAACAGCTATGGCCGGAGCGGACCGAGACGGAGCTTCTGGCCATCGCCCGGCTGACGATGCAACTTCTCGCGGCTGCCGTCCGCTATGCTGTTTCACTGGATGAGGAAGAGGGCGTGCAGGCGATCGCGCTCTTCAAGAAGATGCAGATTGCGGATATCGACCGTCTGCTCGGCTGACGGGCTGCCTTCCATCTGGAAACCGGCCGCTCTTGCTGCTATTGCCGCTGGAACGTCAGCCGAAGGAGTAAGCCGCATGATCCAGACCACATTCCCTGATCGCGCCGTTATGGCAGAGCTGCTGGCCAAGATGCTCTGGGAGATCAAGGCGGTTCATTTCAACGCCGAGACGCCCTATAAGTATGCCTCGGGCATCATGAGCCCCGTCTATATCGATTGCCGCAAGCTCCTGTCCTTCCCGCGCATCCGCTCGACGGTGATGGATTTTGCCGCCAGCAGCCTGCTGCGCGATGCCGGTTTCGAGCAGTTCGATTGCATCGCCGGCGGTGAGACCGCGGGCATTCCCTTTGCCGCACTGCTTGCCGATCGTCTCGGCCTGCCGATGATCTATGTCCGCAAAAAGCCGAAGGGCCATGGCCGCAATGCGCAGATCGAAGGCGAGATGAAGGACGGCGCCCGCGTTCTCGTCATCGAGGATCTGACGACGGCCGGCGGCAGCATGTTCACCTTCATCGATGCCATCCGTGCCGCCGGCGGCATCGTCGATCACGGCATCGCGCTCTTCTTCTACGGCATCTTTCCCGAGGCACAGCAGCGCTTTGCCAATGGCAAGGTCCAGCTCCATTATATCGCCACCTGGCGCGAGGTTCTCGCGATCGCCAGGCAGCAGAAGCTCTTCGACGATATGACGCTGCACGAAGTCGAGGCCTTCCTCGATGCGCCGCTCGCCTGGTCGGCAAGGAATGGCGGCGTAAGTGAGCTTTCGCTCTAGCCTTTTGACAAAAGCTCGCTTAATCGATTGAGAAACGCGCAAGTCCTGTTGGGAGGAATTCGATGATTTTGTGCTGCGGCGAAGCCCTGATCGACATGCTGCCGAGGGATACGACTCTCGGCGAAAAGGGCTTTGCGCCCTATGCCGGCGGCGCAATCTTCAATACGGCGATTGCGCTTGGTCGCCTGGGTATCCCCACGGCCTTCTTCACCGGCATTGCCGATGACATGATGGGCGAAATCCTGCTTGATACGCTGAAGGCGAGCAATGTCGATTACAGCCCTTGCGCCATCACGCCGCGCCCCTCGACGATCGCCTTCGTCAAGCTGGTCAATGGTCAGGCGACCTATGCCTTCTACGATGAAGGCACGGCCGGCCGGATGATCACCACGGATGATCTGCCGACCCTTGGCGATGATTGCGAAGCCCTGCATTTCGGTGCGATCAGCCTGATCCCGAGCCCCTGCGGCGAAACCTACGAGGCCCTGCTCGACCGCGAGGCCGCCACGCGCGTCATCTCGCTCGACCCGAACATCCGCCCCGGCTTCATCAAGGACAAGGCCGCGCACATGGCCCGCATCAAGCGCATGGCCGCCAAGTCCGATATCGTGAAATTCTCCGATGAGGATCTCGAATGGTTCGGCCTGGAAGGTGACCACGATGCGCTCGCCGCCCATTGGCTGAACCATGGCGCCAAGCTCGTCGTCATCACCAAGGGTGCGGAAGGCGCTACCGGATACACCAGCGCGCGCAAGGTCACGGTCCCGAGCGAACGCGTCAAGGTCGTCGACACGGTCGGCGCAGGTGACACGTTCGATGCCGGCGTTCTCGCCTCGTTGAAGATGGATAACCTGCTGACCAAGGCGCAGGTCGCCAATCTTGATGAGCAGGCCCTGCGAAACGCCCTGGCGCTTGGCGCCAAGGCTGCCGCGGTCACCGTCTCCCGCGCAGGTGCTAATCCGCCCTGGGCGAAAGAGATCGGCCTCTGAAGCTTAGGCGATCCGATCGAGAAAGGCACGGACCTCCCGATTGAAGAGGTCCGGCTGCTGCAGCGGCGCAAAATGGCTGACGCCGGGCAGCAGCACGAATTCCGCATCCGGGATCGTCCTTGCCAGATAATCGGCATGGTCAGGCTTGATGAATTCGTCGTGTTCGCCGAGCACGATGGAAACCGGAACCTTGATGCCTGCCAGTTGTTCGGCGGTATAATTCGGCTCCGTCGACATCATCTTCGACACGTCGGCGACAAAGGCCTCGAACTGGTCCGGCGTTTCCGACAGCGCCTGATAGTCCTTCCTGTGGCGGCTGAAGCAGCGCTCGATGACGGGCGTTGCCTTGAATTCCTTGGTACCGCTGGGGTCCATGTTGCAGGCGAAGAAGAATACGCCGCAGACGCGGTCCGGCTGCTGATCAGCGAGGATCAGCGCCGTGCAGGCGCCGTCGCTCCAGCCGACGAGGGCTGCTTCCTGAAGTCCGATGTGATCCATGACGGCTAGCACGTCCGAAGCCATCAGATGATAGGTATAGGGCCGATCGTCACGCGTGCTGCGGCCATGCCCACGACTGTCGATCACCACGACCCGATGGCCGGCTTCGATGAATGCAGGAACCTGATAACCCCAATTGCCGCTATTGCCGAGGCCGCCATGCAGCAGGATGACAGCGGGGCCTGCGCCGTAGCTCGCGTACCAGATGCGCGCGCCTTCGTGGTCGACGAGGCCTTGCTCATGCGAGGGCGGCAGTGGCGGTGCGCCCTCTGCCTCGAATTTCACCAGCTCGTCATCAGTCGCGGTCATCAGCTCCTCCTCCGTCAATTTCTCTATAGACGACGAGATGCCCTACAATTCGACAGGGTCAAACAAAAAACCCACCTGTGTCGCCAATGGGCTTTGTCCCCACCTGCGCGGGTTCAATGAAAACGGATCAATCGACAAATCTCGCACGCGTGATGTAAATGCTGTCCAGCCACAGTGCTCCAAGTGTTCCGCTGAGAAAGGTCGTTACCTCAGCACTTTTCCGTCGATTGAAGAAGGGTAACGGATTTGAGGAGTAGCCTCTCGCTAAAACAAAAGGACATTTGCGACCGCTTTGGATCCCCTATGTTTGTTCCTTCTGCCAGCGAAACTGTAGGGATATCGCTAAATGTAAAGTCCGGAATTATGCCGCTGAATGGCCTTCGGCATCATCCGGTTGGAGGAACATCGGGTTGGTATATTTGGGCTGGTGAATACAGCGCGGCGGATGACTTTTTCAAACCCCTGCATGCCAATCATCTGAGCGGTTGGTTGCCCGCCGTTGAACCGTATCTTGCTTTGGCGCCGGGTTGGCGATTCTTGATTGCAGATGATTATCAGGATGTTTGGTTCGATAAAAATCTGCTTGTCGAGAACTGAACCCGGCGACCGTTTGCGGATCGCCGAATTACTTGGCGAGCTTTGCCAGCGCGGCAACGAGACCCTGCGTCGAGGAGTCGTGACCTGCAGCGCTTTCCTTGCCTTCGACGACGGGCAGCAGGCCGGTCGCTAGCTCCTTGCCGAGCTCCACACCCCACTGGTCGAAGGAGTTGATGCGGAAGAGCACGCCTTCGACGAAGACGCGATGCTCATAGAGTGCGATCAGGCGGCCGAGTGCATAGGGCGTCAGCTTGTCGTAGACGAAGGTGATCGACGGGCGATTGCCGTTAAAGACGCGGTGCGGGGCGATGAAATCGGCCTGCTTGTCTTCCATGCCCTTGTCGGTCAGCTGCTTCTTGGCTTCCGCGAAGGTGCGGCCCTTCATCAGCGCTTCCGACTGGGCGAGAACGTTCGACATCAGGAGCTGATGCTGATGGCGCAGCTCCGGCTCGAAGCCGTTGGCGGCGATCATGAATTCGGCCGGGATGATGCTCGTGCCCTGATGGATGAGCTGGTAGAAGGCGTGCTGGCCGTTGGTGCCAGGCTCGCCCCAGACAACCGGGCCGGAATTGCCTTCGACAGGCGTGCCGTCGATGGTCACACCCTTGCCGTTCGATTCCATGTCGAGCTGCTGCAGATAGGCCGGGAAGCGAGACAGGCGCTGGTCATAAGGGAGCACGGCGCGTGTCGGGTAACCCAGTACATTGCGATGGTAGAAGCCGATGAGGCCGAGCAGGACAGGCAGGTTCTCGGTAATCGGTGCCTTACGGAAGTGGTTGTCGACGGCATGCGCGCCATCGAGGAACTTGCCGAAATTCTCCGGACCGATCGCGATCATCAGCGGCAAGCCGATCGCCGACCAGATCGAGTAACGACCGCCGACCCAATCCCAGAAGCCGAAGACACGCTCGCTCTCGATACCGAATGCGGAGACCTTGTCGAGGGCGGTGGAGACGGCGGCGAAATGGTGCTGAACGGCCGCTTCGCCAAGCGCGCTGGCGATGAACTTGCGCGCCGTCTGCGCATTGGTCATCGTCTCGACCGTTGTGAAGGTCTTGGAAGCGACGATGAACAGCGTCGTTTCCGGCTCCACAAGTTTCAGGATGTCGGCGATATGGGCGCCGTCGATATTGGAGACGAAATGCGCGCGCGGGCCGTCATGGAAGGGGGCGAGCGCCAACGTCGCCATGACCGGGCCGAGATCCGAGCCGCCGATGCCGATATTGATGACATCGGTGATCTTCTTGCCGGTCGCGCCCTTCAGCGCGCCCGAGCGGACACCATCGGCAAACTTGCCCATGGCTGTCAGCACGGCGTTGACGTCAGGCATGACATCCTTGCCATCGACCAGGACAGGGGTGTTGGAGCGGTTGCGGAGCGCGGTATGCAGCACGGCGCGGTTTTCGGTGAAGTTGATCGCCTTGCCGGAGAACATCTCCTCACGCTTCTTCTCGACGCCGCCTTCTTCGGCGAGCTTCACCAGAAGCTTCAGGATCTCGTCATTCACGGCCGTCTTGGAAAAATCCATCAGCAGGTCGTCAAGCGATACGGAAAAGCGCGAGAAGCGCTTCGGATCATTAGCGAATGCGGCGCGCAGATCAGTGGCCTTGGTGGCAGCCGAGGTGCTCTTCAGTTGTTCGACGATGGCATTCATGGGAGACTCCTTTGGAGGCGGAGAGGGTTGCGGAAACTATTCTCTTTCCCGCAGTCAAATCAAGTTCAGCCATCTGACGAAATATGAAAAAAGCCACCCGCGACAAGCGGATGGCCCTCAATTTCATGAGACCGTCAAATTCAGCCGCGCAGGTCCTTGCGCAGGATCTTGCCGACGGGGCTCTTCGGCAGCTCGATGCGGAATTCGATGAAGCGCGGCCGCTTGTAGTTGGTGAGATTGGCCGCGCAATGGGCCTTCACATCGGCTTCGGTGAGAGCAGGATCCTTGCGCACGATGAAGAGCTTGACGGCCTCGCCGGAATGCCCGTCCGGCACGCCGATCGCAGCCGCCTCCAGAATGCCGGCATGCATGGCGGCCACTTCCTCGATCTCGTTCGGATAGACGTTGAAGCCGGAGACGAGGATCATGTCCTTCTTGCGGTCGACGATCTTGGTATAGCCGCGCTCGTCCATGAAGCCCATGTCGCCGGTCCGGAAATAACCATCCGGCGTCATCACCCGCGCCGTCTCCTCCGGCTTGTTCCAATATCCGGCCATGACCTGCGGGCCGCGAATGCAGATCTCGCCGATCTCGCCAAGCGGCAGCGAATTGCCTTCCTCGTCGCGGATATCGAGTTCCGTCGAGGGGATGGGAAGGCCGATCGAGCCGGTGAATTCGGGTGAATCGAAGCGATTGGCGGTCGCAACAGGCGAGGTCTCGGAGAGGCCGTAACCCTCGGTCACGTGCGAGCCCGTCACCTTCAGCCAGCGTTCGGCCACCGGCCGCTGCACGGCCATGCCGCCGCCGAGCGACATGACGAGAGAGGAGAAATCGAGCTTGGCGAAGTCGGCGTTGTTGAGCAGCGCGTTGAAGAGCGTATTGAGGCCGGGGAAGATATGGATATCAGACTTCTGGAATTCCTTAACAAGCCCTGGAATGTCGCGAGGATTGGCAATCAGCACATTGTGGGCGCCGAGCGACATGCCCATCAGCGAATTCACCGTCAGTGCGAAGATGTGATAGAGCGGCAGCGCACAGAGGAAGTTCAGGACCTCAGGCTGCTTCTTTTTGTCGAAGGCGGATTTCAGCCAGAGCTGCAGCTGCATCTTGTTGGCAAGCAGGTTCTGATGCGTCAGCATCGCACCCTTGGCAATACCTGTCGTCCCACCCGTATATTGCAGGAAGGCAATGTCGCTGCCGGTGAGCGCGATGGGCGCAAGCGTCCTGTTCGCTCCCGCCGATAGCACCTGCCTGAAACTTTTGTGTTGCGGAATGGACCAGGACGGAACGAGCTTCTTCACCCGGCGGACGACGAAATTGACGATATGCCCCTTTGGGCCGAGCATTTCGCCGAGAGAGCTGACGACGACATGGCGCAGGTCCGTCTTGTTGATGACCTGTTCGACAGTGCGCGCGAAGTTTTCCAGAACGAAGATCGCCTTGGCGCCGGAATCGTTAAGCTGGTGCTCAAGCTCGCGCGGCGTATAGAGCGGGTTGACGTTTACGACGACAAGTCCGGCGCGCAGGATGCCGTAGACCGCGACGGGGTTTTGCAGAACGTTCGGCATCATCACGGCCACGCGGTCGCCCTTCTGCAGGCCGACGCTCTGCAGCCAGGCGGCCACTTTGCGGGTCTGTGCCTCGAGCGTGCGATAGGTCATCGTTCTGCCCATGCTCGAAAAGGCCCTGCGATCGGCAAAGCGGGCACAGCTCTTTTCCAGGAGGTCGGGAAGCGAGGCGAATTCCAACGGGGGAATCTCAGCCGGAACGATATCAGGATAGGTGGCAAGCCATGGTTTTTCCGGTTTCGCACCACCAGGGTGGACGGAAATACTGCTCATTGTGTCTCTCTCCCATTCGGCCGCCGAAACCGGATGACACCGGTCGATCGGAAGATCCTCCGTCTTCCGTCAAGGCAGCTTATGCCATTGCTTGAGCGGTTCAAGCGGATTGAGGCTACAATAACCTTGACGTAAACGTCAATATCGCGGTGGTCGCATATGAACAGCATGTGAAGGGGAACTTTGAAGCATAGGGCACGTTTTCTCGATGTGGATGAACCACGAGGAACGACAAAGGAGGTGCACAATGCTGAATCAGGATACTGACGCCACCCGACGCGACCCGAATGTGAAGGATACGCCGACGCTGATCGCTAGCGACCGCGTTGAAGGCACCCGCGTCTATGGCGCCGATGGCAAACACATCGGTTCCATCGAACGCCTCATCCTCGGGAAGCAGGACGGCCGCGTTGCTTACGCTGTTCTGAGTTTCGGCGGCTTCCTCGGCATCGGCAGTGATCACTATCCGCTGCCGTGGGAAAAGCTGACCTACGATACCCAGCTGGACGGTTACCGCATCGATCTCACCAAGGAGCAGATCGAAGGCGCGCCGAGCTACGCGGATGACGATGACACCTGGTACAACGATAATGGCCGCCGCGTGTATGATTATTATGGCGTGCCGCCCTACTGGATGTAACGTCGTCCGCGAGGACGAGCCGGTAGAGGCCCCGCGAGAGCGGGGCCTTTCAGTTTTTATTGACGAGATCATTGGCAGTGCGAAGCACTGTGCCAACCACGATATCTTCGGCCGACAGGGACTTGTCGGTCGTCACACGGAAGACATGGCTTTCACCCGGCAGCAACGTCACCAGCATGGAATCCACGACCGCCGCAGGATCGAGCCGATCCGCCATCAGGCAAAGATCCTTCAGGAAGCTCTTTGCACTCACCGTGACATCCCAGCCATCGTCCGATCTTGCCAGCGATATGTTGACGTCTGGCACCGGAAGCTTCAGCTCGATATCCTCGACGAAATAGTGGAAGGCGCGCTTGTCCAGCATCTGCACGACGATGACTTCTTCATCCGCCGCGCGTGAAGTCGCGATATCCTGCGGCAACGGAAATTCCTTCGCTTCGAACCGGTCGCAGAGCAGCCGCCAGAATTCAAATTCCGCCAGCACCGTACCATCAAGCCGCATGCGTTTGCCGCTGATCTTCGAGCGCCAGAACAGTGTCTGCTCATTAACCGCGACCGCGGAAAGGCCCTCGCCACGCGGCTGGATCGTCAGCAGGCGGGGATGGAACGCCTGTTGCATCGCATACCAGAGCGGCTTGCGCCGGCCGGCAGAATCGAGCGCTGCCCAGGAGGTGACCGGCCAGCAATCATTGAACTGCCAGACGACCGCGCCCTTGCAGATGTCGCGATGCGAGCGCATGTGCTCGACTGCGAAGCGGATGGCGCGTGCCTGATTGAGTTGGGTCGCAAAATGCCAGTCATCCATCGTCTGCGGCACGGGCAGGTGTCCGGCAAGGCCCTTGATGAGCTTGTCATTGCCCTGCGTCGCCTTCTGATGATGGAAGACGCCACGCGATTCCGGCGTCAGCGGTTCGTCATGCACGCTCTCCTGCAGCGTCGCCCATGCCGGCGGCGCCTGCCAGCCGAATTCGGAGCAGAAGCGCGGAATGTAGTTACGATAGACTTCGTAACCGACGTCGTTCCACACGTCCCATATATGCTTGCAGCCGTGCCGGTCGTCATTCGGCTCGATCTCCGTGGAGCCCGAATAGGGACTGCCGGGATAATAGGGCCGGTCGGGATCGAGTTCGGCACAGAGCTTTGGCAGGACATCGAGATAGTAGCCGAGCCCCCAGCTGACACCGTCCTTGATGATCGGCCGCCAGCCCCACTCGTCAAAACCCCAGATATTCTCGTTATTGCCGTTCCAGATAATGAGGGAGGCATGCGGCATCAGCCGCACCACATTGTCCCGCACCTCGGCGATGATTTCGCTCCGCAGCGGCTCTTCCTCCGGATAGGAGGCGCAGGCAAAAAGGAAATCCTGCCACACAAGCATGCCGGCCCGGTCGCAGGCCTCGTAGAATTCGTCCCGCTCGAAGACGCCGCCGCCCCACACACGCAGCAGATTGATATTAGCAGCCTTCGCCTCATCGATCCGCGCCGCATAGCGTTCCGCCGTCACGCGCGAAGGGAAACAATCGTCCGGTATCCAGTTGGCGCCGCAGGCAAAGATCGGCACGTCGTTGATGACGAAGGTAAAGGCGGAGCCATGTGCGTCCGGCGCGGTGTCGAGCCGCAGCGAACGGAAGCCGATCCGCTTCGAATAAAGGTCGAGTAAGTTGCCGCTGGCATCCTCCAGCCGGATTTCCAGCGGGTAGAGTGGCTGCGCGCCGAGATGATGTGGCCACCAGAGCTGCGGTGAGGGCACGCAAACCTCGAAGGACACTTCGTCCGTATCGGCGTCGATCGCAACGGTCTGCGTGACGCCACCGATTTCTGCAACAAGCGTCGTCGGCACTGCCTCGCCTTGCCTTGCCAGCCGCGCATGCACCTTGACGAGCCCATCGCCACCGGCAAGGGCGGCGGAAACCCTGATATCGGCAAGCCGCGCCCGATCCCAGCTCTCCAGCCGCACCGGCTTCCAGAGTCCGGCTGTCACAAGCGTCGGCCCCCAGTCCCAGCCGAAATTGCAGGCCATCTTGCGCATCAGGTTGCCCGGTCCCGGATAGTTGTTCGGGCGATAGCCGTAATGCTTCTCCATCTCCGCGCCATAGGCATAGGCGGAATGGAAGGTGATGCTGAGCTCGTTTGTATCTTCCCGCAGCAGCGACGAAACGTCGAAGCGATAGGTGCGGTGCATGTTGAAGGTGCGGCCGATCTCCTCGCCGTTCAGGCGGATCGTCGCAATCGTATCGACGCCGTCGAAGACGAGTTCCTGCACTTGGCCCGCATCAGGCTCGGCTTCGAAGTCCAGCCGGTAGATCCATTCCGTCTTGCCGATCCAGTCATTGGTGATCTCGTTGATGTCGAGATAGGGATCGGGGATCAGCCGGTTTGCGAGCAGGTCGAGATGCACGCATCCGGGAACCGTTGCTGGAACCGAAGCGGGCAGACTGGTTCTTCCTGTATCGTTACAGAAAAGCGTCCAGCCGTTATGAAGGTCTCTCCTCCCAATCATTTCAGCCTCTTATGTTTATTGAAAACGGCCGTAGCGCTGCAGCACTTCGATCTTGTAGCCGTCAGGATCGGTGATGGAGAAGAACAGACCGAACAGCTTGCCGTCGCGGTTGAGTTCCACGAGCTTGCCGGGGTTGAGGCCGAGATCCGTCAGCCGCTTGTGTTCGATCTGCACTTCCTGAACGGAAACAGCCAGATGCCCATAGGCATCGCCGAGATTATAGGGCTCGATACGGCCCTTGTTGACCGTCAGCTCCAGCTCGAAACCGGTCTCTTCATTGCTCATGTAGATCAGCGTGAAGGTCTCGAAATCGACACGGTCGACAACCGCGAGCCCGAAGACCTTGCTGTAGAAATCGACCGAACGCGCCTCGTCCAGAACGCGGATCATGGAATGGATCATCTTGGCCAAGGCGGTCTCCCAATCGCTGATATCTCCGGCAGCCTTGGTAGCCGTCCTCTCAAGCCGGACGCAAGCCCATTCTGCGCGTGATGACGTCTTCGAGCATGCCAACGACATCATAGATCAGAACCGCCATCAGGCCGACGATCAGGCCGCCCTGCAGGATGAAGGCGGTATTGTCGGAGATCAGGCCGGCAATGATGACCTCGCCGAGACCCTTTGCCGCAACCGTCGAGCCGATCGTCGCCGTGCCGATATTGATGACGGTTGCGACCTTCAGCCCTTCGAGGATCAGCGGCAATGCCAGCGGCAGCTCAACCTTGAAGAGACGCTGCGTCCCGTTCATGCCCATGCCGTCGGCGGCATCCAGTACCTGCGGCGACACCTGCTTGAGACCGGCGACCGTATTTTCGAAGATCGGCAGCAGTCCGTAGAGAAAGAGCGCAATCAGCGTCGGCGCAGCGCCGAAGCCGGTGGCGGGAACGGCAAGCGCCAGCACCGCCACGGGCGGAAAGGTCTGGCCGGCGTTGGCAATGGCGCGCGACAGTGGCAGGAAATCTGCTCCGCTCGGGCGGGTGACGAAAATGCCCCCAAGCACGGCAAGCACCGCGCTGCCGACAATCGAGATGAAGACCAGTTCCAGGTGCCCGAGTGCCAGCGAAGCGAGGCTGTTCTGCATGTAGACCGGCGGTGCATTGTTGTTGGTCAGCGGCACCAGCATGAAGGAGAGCCACTCTGTCCTGAAGATCAGGATCAGCAGCATCACCAGCGCCAGCGCGCGAAAAAGGTTGGCGACGAGAAACTTCATACCTTGCGGCCCAGTTCGAGCAGCCGACCCATCGAGATCGAACCGACGGGCGCCTTGTTCGCATCCTGCACGGCGGCCTCGTCGACACCCTGCCAGATCATTTCGGCGAGAGCATCGCGAAGGCTCAGAGATTGCGCCAGCGAATAGGGCAGACCCGGCTTGGCGGGCTCCATACTGTCCTTCAGTGGCGAGAGCGACATCAGCTTCAGCGCCCGGTCGGAGGTGCCGGTCAATTGCTGCACGAAGGGATCGGCCGGTTCCGTCAGGATCTTCTCTGGCGTCGAGCATTGCAGGAGCCTGCCGCCGCTCATGACGGCGATCTGGTTGCCGAGATGGAAGGCTTCGTCCATGTCATGCGTGACGAGGACGACCGTCGTGCCGAACTGTTTCTGGATCGCCAGCAGATCGTCCTGCGCCTTGCCGCGGATAACGGGGTCGAGCGCGCCGAAGGGCTCGTCCATCAATAGCAGTTCAGGCTCGGCTGCCAGCGCCCGGGCGACGCCGACGCGCTGCTGCTGGCCACCGGATAGCTGGTGCGGATATTTCTCGGCAAAGATCGCCGGGTCGAGATTGAAGAGGCCGAGCAGTTCCGCCACACGGCTGCCGATGCGGGCCGTATCCCAGCCGAGAAGCTCCGGCACGGTTGCAATGTTCTGCGCCACCGTCCGGTGCGGAAACAGGCCGTGTCCCTGGATGGCATAGCCGATCTTGCGGCGAAGCTCGGTCGCCGGCACGTCCATGATATCATGGTCGCCGACGAAGATCTGACCCTCGGTGATCGGCACCAGCCGGTTGATCATTCGCATCAGCGTCGACTTGCCGGAGCCCGACGTGCCGACGATCACGGTGATCGAGCCCTTCTCGACACTCATGGAGACATTGTCGACGACCGTTGCCGAGCCGTAGCGCTTGGTGACGTTCCTGATCTCGATCTTGCTCATGCGGCTGGCCCCTGAATGCTTTCGATGACCGCATCGAGGATGACGGCCGAGGAGAAGGCGAAGAAAACGGTCGGCACGGCGCCGAGCAGGACGAGGTCCATGGCCGTCTGGCCAAGCCCCTGGAAGATGAAGATGCCGAAGCCGCCGCCGCCGATCAGCGCGGCGATCGTTACCATGCCGATCGCCTGCACCAGCACGATGCGGATGCCGGTGAGGATGACGGGAAAGGCGAGCGGCAGGTCTATGCCGGTGAGAATCTGCCGGCGTGTCAGTCCCATGCCGGCGGCAGCATCACGCACCGACGGATCGACACCTTCGAGGCCGACGACCGTGTTGGCAACGATCGGCAGCAGCGAATAGAGCACGAGCGCAATCAGCGCCGGCGCGGTGCCGATGCCGCGAATGCCGATATCGGCCGCAAGTGGCACGTTTGCAGCGAGATAGCCGAGCGGCAGCATCAGGAGGCCGAAGAGTGCCAGGCTCGGAATGGTCTGGATGAGGCTCAGTGTCCGCAGCACGATGGCGCGCAGCTTCGGCACCCAGAAGCAGAGGATGCCGAGCGGCAGCCCGAGAACGATGGCAATGGCGAGCGAGCCGAATGCCAGCATCAGGTGGGAGACCGCCTCGCTCCAGAACTGGTTTGCCCGGGTCGAAAACTCCCTCAGGATCGAAAGGCTGTCGAGCAGGCCGGACGAGAGAAATATCGCGAGCAAGGCTGTGTAAGCGGCCAGTGCTGCAACACGCATCCACGGTGTCAGCTTTATCTTCACCAGCGCGTCGGAGATGATGAGGCCGATGACGCCGAGGAGCACCCAGAAGCTGCCGCCGGGCGTCATGCGCGCCACGGTGCTGCCTTGTGGCGTTGCAGCCGTCGCCACAAGGCCGATTGCAACAATCAGTGCGGCAAGGCAGAGCGTGCCAAGCGCCAGGCGAATGAAAGCGTTGCGCAGGAAAAGCGTCGCCAAGGCAGTGGCAACAAGGAGGACCATCAGGATGACGACGGAAGGCTGGGGAAGAAGCTGCGTCAGCAGCATCGGCTTGCCGGCGGCGATACGGTTCGCCTTCACATAGATGAAAGGCAGAAGGGCCGTTGCTGCAATGCCGCCTGCCACGAGTACCACGCCGAGCCGGTCCAGCTTGCGGACCGCTAAGGTTTCTTCCATCGATCCTACCCTGTCCGGAAAGTGCCCCGCCCGGATACCGGACGGGGCACTACAGCGCCGCGCGTCTTTTCAGACGCGCAAAGGACGCTGTAGCACTTTAAACTGCTGCCTATTTTTATCCTTAAATCGGCTCCGATTTAAGGAATTGGGCAGCAGGCGATTACTTCAGGAAACCTTTTTCCTTCAGATAGGCTTCGGCAACGGACTTCGCCGGCTCGCCATCGACCTGGATCTTGGCGTTGAGCTTGCGCAGTTCGTCTGCCGTCAGGCTCTGGAAGATCGGAGTAAGGATTTCCTGGATCTTCGGGTTTGCCTGCAGCACGGCCTCGCGGATGATCGGGGTCGGTGCATAGACCTGCTGCACGCTCTTGTCGTCTTCGAGAACGACGAGTTCGGCAGCCTGAATTGCACCGTCAGTACCATAGACCATGGCGGTATTGACGCCGTTGGTCTGGTCGGCCGCAGCCTTGATCGTTGCAGCCGTGTCACCGCCCGAAAGCACGACTTCCTGATCCGGCTTCAGTGTGAAGCCATAGGTGGTCTGGAAGGCAGGCAGGGCGCCGGCGGAGTTCACGAATTCGGCAGAAGCCGCAAGCTTGGCAGCACCGCCACCGGAGACCCACTTGCCGAAGTCGGACAAGGTCTTGAGGTTATTCGGGCCGGCAACGTCACTGCGGACGGCAAGCGCCCAGGTATTGTTGGCGGGCGAGGGCGTCAGCCAGACGATCTTGTTGGCGTCATAGTCCAGCTTCTTCGCCAGCTGGTAACCCTGGTCGAGGTTTTTCCAGGCGGCATCATCGGCCTTGTTGAAGAAGAAACCGGCATTGCCGGTATATTCCGGATAGATGTCGATTTCACCCGCGGTGATCGCCTTGCGCACGACCGGGGTTGCGCCAAGTGCGATGCGGTCCTGCGTCTTGATGCCGTTGGCTTCCAGCGCGAGTGCGATGACGTTGCCGAGCAGCGTGCCTTCCGTGTCGATCTTCGATGAAACGACGACGTCTGCGGCGTGGGCCGCGCCGGCCGCAAAGGCGGCAAGCGAAACGGCAAGTGCGAATTTCTTCAGCATGATTATCCCCTTGGTTGAACACCGTTAACGTCGCGAAAGCCCCGGACGCGAAGCCTGCGCGCATAAAACCAGCCGGCATGGTCAGCCATCAGGCCATCATGCCGGAAATACGTGCGTCATGGAAATAGTGTGCATGCCCGAAAAATCGATGCCCGAAAATCGAAGCAGCCCCCTCCAGTATTCGCTCTCGCGACGCGATTATGGCGGCGAATGCAGGTCCGTGCGCGGAATTGCATTCCCTTTTCCAAGGCCGGCGCGATTTGTTTTTGTCCCCTTGCGTGTTTCCACGATGTTCCGGTGCTTTCAGTCGGTTCTTTCGCCGCCCGGATTTCTTATTAAGTGAACGATAGCCTGCACCTCTATGGGCAGGGATATCTTTTTTCACGAACACGTCATATCCTCCGCCTTTTCAGTAGTTTCCGGAGAAAGCCTTGCATCTCGGCGCCCTCTTCATCGCAAGCCATGTCCTGTCTTCCGGCTCCATGCGCGAAACTGCGCGTCGCTTCAACATCTCCGCCTCGACCGCGTCGGCAGCGATCGATAACCTGGAGACGGAGCTCGCCCTGAAGCTCGCCGAACGTTCCTCGGGCGAACTGGTCATTCTGCTTGCCGGAGGCAGAGTTCTGGAGGGATTGGCGCCGATCCTTGCCGCAACAGGGCAGCTCGGCGACAAGCTTGGTCATCGTGAACCGGAAGCTTACGGACAATGGGCCGCCCGCATCCCCGTCAAGCTCGTCACCATGGAGCGTTACCTGGAGGTTGCCGATCAGGGCAGCATCAACAGAGCCGCCCGTCGTCTGCGCCTTGGTCAGCCGCAGCTTTCATTGCAGATTGCCAATCTTGAGAAATTCTTTGGAGGCAGACTCTTCGAGCGTCAGGCCCAGGGCTCGGCGCTGACGGAGGAGGGCCGCTTCGCCTATACCGTCTTTTCGACCATCAGCCTCGCTTGGAACGAACTGAAATCCGCTGCGGACGAACGCTATCAGCGCACCGCTCGCTCACTGCGCATCGGTGCCATTATCCCCACTGGTTCGGAAAGCTGGGTTGCGCGCTGCCTGGGTAGCCTCGTTGCCGAGTGGAATGCCGGCCGCAACAAGAATGCTTTATCGCTGGTCTCGATGACTGCCGACGATCTGCGCGAGGCGCTGAAATCCGGGCGAATCGATGTTGCGATCCTCGATTCCGTCTTCGGCCTGGAAAGCTTCCGTCATCGCGAATTGCTGCGCACCGATATGGTGGCGATCGCCCCACTCGACAGCGTGGAAGCAACCGCCACGGAACTTGTGGCCAGCCATCCGATCTGCACGCCGAGTCCGCGCACTGGCATCGGCCATGCCGCCATGACCTTCGGCTATGACCGCACCCTGCATCGCCGCCTCCGCGATCGAGACATCACTGCGGCAGATTCGCTGCCCGTCATCGTCGATCTCGTCGCCAATCACGGCTATGTCTCCTTCCTCGGCCGTGTCAGCGCCATGCCGATTGCCGACCGGGTGCGCATCGTCGAGCTCGCCGAGCCGATGCCCATGTCCTATCACGTGGCCTTCAATCATCGGAAAGCCGCGGCCGACGCTTGCGACATGTTGATCACGACGGCGGCAAAAATTGTCCCGGCGCCTGTCGCGCAAAACAAAGCCTTCGCTTAAACAGGCTGCGGCGGGCCACGCCCGATGAAGATGAGCACTACGTCTACGCTATAGCCCTCTAACGCCGCCGATTGTGTGACTTCAGGACAGGAAAGTGCTCGGCACGTTGATTGCTCAGCCCTTACCTGCCGTTTACGCAGAAGGGCAAAAATGGCAACAACACGAACCAGCTTGATGGAGATCAGGACGCAGATGAAGTGCTGGTAGTCGATCGCGGAGCTGGGCATCCATCAGGCGCCCCCGAGGCCGACGCCGACCATCTCGATCGGCTGGACGACCTTGTCGAACAGTGCTTCGTCCACCTTGCCCGAGGCGAGAGCCGCCTGTTTGAGCGTGAGGTCATCGGTTCGGTAGCCGGCGTAGAGATGTCCGCCATGACAGAACTCCTGACTGTTGGCGAGGGGTCGCTCACTGCGTTCAAGCATCAGCGACGTACTCTCAAAGCTCATCCTCACGCAGCTACATCCAACACGATCTTCCCGAATCCGCCACCCGCTTCCATATAGCGATGCGCATCGGCTGCCTCGGACAGTGGGAACACTTTGCCGACCAACGGCTTTAGCCGGCCATCGGCGAACATTGGCAGAGCTCCTTGGGCGAAGCGCTGAACCATGGCGCGCTTCTCCACCGCGCTGCGCGACTTCATCACGGTGCCGATAAGGCGCAGGTGATTGTGGAGCAGGAGAGCGAGAGGGATGACGGTATCGTCCTGCCCGCCCAGCAGGCCGACCTGCACGAGACGCCCGCCCGGCGCGAGGCTGCGCAGGTTGCGGGCGGGATAGTCGCCACCGACGAAGTCGACGATTACATCGACCCCGCTTCCGCCGGTGGCATCGCGAACGCCCTGCTCGAAGTCCTCCAACCGGTAATCAAACACGGCCTCTGCGCCCAAGCCCAAAACATCAATCCGGCGCTCGGCATTGGCCGTCGCGAAGACCCTGGCACTGAGGGCGTGCGCAATCTCCACGCCGGCGGAACCGATGCCGCCCGCTGCGGCGTGGACGAGCACGGCCAAGCCCTTGGCGGCACCACCAAGATGCACGACGGCCTCCCACGCGGTGACGAACGATTCCATCACCGCCGCCGCGCCGATAAGGTCAAGGCCATCGGGAACACGTACCGCCATGCCGCGGTCGACGCGGGCATATTCGGCATAGGCACCCGCTCCGACGATGGCCATCACGCGCTCGCCGGGTAGGATATCGGCGACATCGCTGCCGACAGCGACCACCTCGCCGGCCACTTCCAGCCCGAGCAGATCGCTCTCGCCATAACTCTGCCTGCCGTAATAGCCCTGGCGTTGAAGAAGGTCGGCGCGATTGACACCGGCTGCCTTCACCTTGACCAGAAGATCACCGGGGCGAGGTTGCGGCATCGGCGCCTCAGCAAGACGGAGAACCTCCGCCTTGCCGAAATCATCGAACGCGATCGCCTTCATTTCGCAGCGACCTTGCCGAGCGCCCGGCGGGCGATGCTGGCGGCGAAGAGCGGCGTCTCCCTGCGGTTGTGGTCACCGCCCGCTTCCTGTCGGGCGGCCGCCGCCTGTTCCAAGGTCTGGCCGTGCGCGGCAATGAAGTCCATGAAAACGTCGGTGGGGTGCGAGGTGACGCGATTGGTGTAGCGGGTGCGTCCGCCCTCTATCCCCTCGGCGATCAGCTCCCAGATCACGTTGACCTGTGTGCGCCCGACCGGGGTGAACACGTCCGAGATCGAGTTCATCCGGCAGTAACTCGGCGTTGCTTCCTCGGCGACGTAATGCTGCACGACCAACGCGGTGCCGATCATCTCGACGTTAATCGACATGGGTCGGCCGTCATCCGTGGTCGTGGTGCCGGCACCGATGTGGTCGGGCGGGCAGCAGCGTAGATATTCGGCTTCCGGCAGGGTGAAGAGCCAGTCGGCAATATCGACCTTGTCCAGCGGGACGT
This sequence comes from Rhizobium sp. YAF28, assembly GCF_052113285.1. Taxonomy (NCBI): domain Bacteria; kingdom Pseudomonadati; phylum Pseudomonadota; class Alphaproteobacteria; order Hyphomicrobiales; family Rhizobiaceae; genus Rhizobium; species Rhizobium sp. YAF28. Next base: position 295,652 of record NZ_JBFRCX010000004.1, read on the forward strand.
CGATCTCGGCGGAATAGGCGGACAGGGAGAGGATCTTGTCGGTCAGTATCTTCATGGTTTTTCCTTTCGAGTGTCACGGATTAGATGACGACGTTGCTTTCCACGGACGACGAGCCAGCCACACCTCCGGTGCGCGCCACCCTTGCGGCCCGTATCCAGCGACAGTCTCGAACTTTTGATCTGCGAAGCATCCGTTTTTGCCGGTACAATCTGCTATCCGGACCGTTGCGTGAAAATTATACGTTCGTGTTAGGTCAGTAATTCAGAGTCAAATCGAACATACCTATGTATATATTTGCAGTCCCACGCCTTCATGAGACGCGCGGGGCCTTCGACGAGATTTACCTTGTTTTGGTAACGTCGAATGCTGTTGAACTCGCCGACCTCACGATGGGGATTGTGCGTCTATTGAAAGACAGCGATAAGCCGTAGCCTGCTGCAAACGGCTTTGCCTGGATCGCAAAGATGAGACCCCATTTCGCCGTGTTCCTGTCAACCTTCGTCGATGTCGTTAGGGCGGGGAGCTTTTCCGGCGCCGCCCGTCGGCGCGCGGTGACGCCTTCAGCGATCGTGCGCCAGATCGACACGCTGGAGGAGGATCTGGGCGTTGCCCTGCTGGTCCGCTCGACCCGCGCCCTCACGCTCACGGATGCCGGCCGGCGGCTGCACGAACGGGCCCTGCTGCTTCTTGACGAACTGGCCGACACCCACGCAGAGATCGCCGCCTTCGACGGTTCCGTCTCCGGCACACTCCGGATCGCCTGCTTCCCGACCTTTGGCAAGCGCTATGTCTTGCCGGTCGTCGCAGCGCTGCAAACTGAGCACCCCGCGCTCAAGGTCGAGCTCGACCTGACGGAGCGGCTGGCCGATCCGGTTCTCGAGCGTCTCGACGTGGTCATCCGCATGGGGGCGCTGGCCGATAGCACGCTGATCGCCACGAGGCTTGCGCCTCTGACCCGACTGTTGGTCGCAAGCCCGGCCTATCTGGCACGGGCGGGTGTGCCCGATAGCGTCGCCGATCTCTCATCGCACCGTTTGATCGACAAGCTGCATGGCGCTGATCTTCTGGGTTGGGGGGACCTGCTCGACGGCCCGGCGGGCCATGCGGGGAACGGTATGGTGACGTTCCGTTCAGACGATTTCGAAGCCCTGCGCGCGGCGGCCCAGGAGGGGCTGGGGCTCGCATTCCTGTCGAGCTGGGTCGTCGGACCGGACGTCAAGGCAGGGAGACTGGTCCGGTTGCGGCCGGGCGATGAACCCTGGAACGCTGCGCCGGCCGGGATCTACCTCCTGCGCGCCCTGCCGCAGGCGAGTGCCAAGGTGCGAGCCTTCACCGAGGCGCTGCGGACGTCAATCGGAAGTCCACCAATCTGGGAACCATGATTTGGCGCGTCTTTGTGGAACAGCAATCGTCGGCATGCGCGGACCCAATCGGGGTTTGAGGGTTGTTTACGATATTCGACAATCAATGTGTTGCTGACTTGGTGGCACCATAGCCCTACGCCGCCGCGCCTGACGTTACGATGGGGAGCGTCAGAGGGGGAAAGGCGGCTTTCGGCGGTAAGCCGTTCGTGAAATGGGCTGCATGGGCTACTTTGGCCGAAATGGCGGAACGAGAAGGATTCGGGATATGACGGTTTTGCTGGAAGTATGCGTCGATAGCGCTCAGGGCCTTGCGGCTGCAATCGAGGGCGGTGCTGGCCGCATCGAGCTCTGCTCGGCGCTGGAGCTTGGTGGGCTGACGCCATTGCCGAGCCTGATGCGAATTGCCGCCGAAGCGCCGATCCCCGTCTATGCAATGATCCGCCCGCATGCCGGCCCCTTCATCTTCGATGCGACGGACGAAAAGGCGATGCTTGCCGATATCGATGCTGTCAGGGCCGCTGGCCTTGCCGGCGTCGTCATCGGCGCCAACCGACTGGACGGCACGCTCGACATGCCGCTCATTCATCGCCTGAAGGCCCATGCGTCCGGCCTCGGCTCGACGCTGCATCGCGCTTTCGATCTCGTGCCGGATCCGGATGTGGCACTGGAGCAGGCGATCGAACTGGGCTGCGAGCGCATCCTCACCTCGGGCTGCGTACCGAAGGCGATGGACGGGCTCGAAACGCTGAAGCGCATCTCCGTCAAGGCTGCCGGCCGCATCTCCATCATGCCGGGCAGTGGCGTGCGACCGGCCAATGTCCTCGAGATCCTGCGGGCAACAGGCGCGCGCGAAGTTCACGGCTCCTGCAGCTCTGCCGTTGCCAGCGCCGATCCGCGCGCCGTCTCTTTCGGCTTCGATGTGCCGACCTCGAACCGCACCGATGCCGCGGTCGTCAGGCAGATGCGCGCGGCAATCGACGCGGCCTAAGCATGTTGCGCAAAAGTGTGCAGCGGTTTTGTGATAACGACATGCAAAAACAAAAGCTTAAAGCGTGGCAAGCAAATCCGAAAGATCGCGACACGCTTTAACCAGCAATCTTGATCACCGCCTTGATGAGGCCGCTCTTCTCATGTGCCCAGCGGGCGAGATCACGCGGCACATCGGCAAGCGTCGTGCGATGGGTGATCAGCTTGTCGACCGGAACGAGACCCTTGGCGATCGAATCCGCGACATGTTCGAAGTCGACGCGCGTCGCATTGCGGCTGCCGATGACCATCATTTCCCGCTTATGGAATTCCGGATCGGAGAAGCGGATATCGTCTTTCACGACGCTGACCAGCACCAGGGCGCCGCCATGGGCGACAAAGCTGAAGGCCTTCTCTATCGAAGGTCCAAAGCCTGTCGCGTCAAAGACGACATCAAAACCATCGCCGTCCGTCCTGGCCTTCACGGCATCGGCTGTCCCATCATTGGCGACGATCCCTGACGTAAGGCCGAAGCGTTCCGACGCCATCTGCAGCCGTTCCGCACTCGTATCCAGCAGCGTCACATCGTGACCGGCGATACGCGAGAAGATCGCCGCGCCAAGGCCAATCGGACCTGCGCCGATGACAAGCGAGCGGGAACCCGCAGGGACCATGGATCGGCGTACCGCATGCGCCCCGATAGCCAGGAATTCGACGGTCGCCGCGGCCTCAAGGCTGAGGCCCTTGGCGGCATAGAGATTGCCCGCGGGCACTACGATTTCCTCGCAGAAAGCACCATCCGTATGGACGCCGAGAACCTTGATATTGGTGCAGCAATTGGGCTTGCCCTGCCGGCAGGCGACACAGCTTCCGCAGGAGAGATAGGGATTGACGATGACGGGCGTACCGACGGCCATCGCCACCCCGTCGCCGGTCTCCAGCACCGTCGCTGAGATCTCATGTCCCATGACGCGCGGATATTCGAGAAAGGGGTGCTTGCCTTCGAAGATATGATAGTCCGTGCCGCAGATGCCGACATGGCTGACGGCAAGCCGTACCCAGCCGGTATTAGGTTTATCAGGGGAGGGGCGCTCGACGAGATCGAGGACACCGGGTTCGCGGCAAAGGACAGCTTTCATGATAGTTCTCGCATTGCTGAAAAGAAGAAAGCCGGCCTTTGGGCCGGCTTCGTTTTGCGTCTCGCTCAGCCCGTCCGGCGCCGGCGAAGCTGGTCGAAGTAGACGATGACGATGATCAGCAGGCCGGTGATGATGCGCTGCCAGAACGAGTTGACGTTCAGGAGATTTGCGCCGTTGTTGATCGTCGCCAGAATGAACGCACCGATCAGCGGACCATGCACGGAGCCGACGGCTCCGAAGAGCGACGTGCCGCCGATGACCGAGGAGGCGATCGCCTGCAGTTCCCAACCGTCGGCCTGTGTCGCGTTACCGATTGCGATACGTGAGGCAAGCAGCACGCCGACGAAAGCCGCAAACGAAGCCGAAAGGATATAGGCGAGGTAGATCATCCCCTTGACGTTGACGCCGGAAAGGCGCGCCGCCTCGGCATTCGAACCGACGGCGAAGAGATAGCGGCCCCAGCGGCTCAGATGCAGGAAGACGAAGGAGGGGATCGCAACCAGGATGACCATCCAGAACAGGCTTGGGACGCCAAGGAAATCGGCGCGGGCGAAGTTGCTGAAGCCCTCGTCGGTGATGCTGATCGTAGAGCCGTTGGTGATCAGCAGGCCAATGCCACGCAGCGATGTCAGCGTCGCCAGCGTGATGATAAACGGCGGCAGGCCCATATGCACGATGCCGAAGCCATGGAAGGAGCCGATCGCGACACCGATTGCCAGCGTCAGCAAGATTGCCGCCCAGAGCGGTACGCCCGCCTGCAGCAGCCAGGCGATGATGACCGTGCAGAAGCCGACGATTGCACCGACCGAAAGGTCGATGCCGGCGGTGATGATGACGAAGGTCTGGCCGAGCGCCAGGATCGCCGTCATCGCGCCTTGGCGCAGCAGGTTAGAGATGTTGAGCGGCGTCCAGAAGCTGGCTGTCGAGAAGCCGAGCACGACCCAGAGGAAGATCAGCAACCCGATCAGCGTCAGGCCGAACAGGATGTTCATCTTCCGGCGCGGCGGCGGCGCGACGATTTCGGTGGGGGTGACAGTCATGAATTTTCTCCCTCTTATTCTTCTGGCTCAGACGCCGATCGCTTCGCTGAGCACTTCTTCATGCGTCGCCGCGTGGAAATCATGGCTCGCGACAAGCTTGCCGCTGCGGAAGACGTGCAGCCGGTCGGCCAGTTCGTAGACCTCAGGCAGATAGGAGGAGATCAGGATAATGCCCGCCCCGTCCTTCAGAAGCTTGGCGAAGAGCCGGTAGATTTCCGCCTTGGTGCCGACGTCGACGCCGACGGTCGGCTCGTCGAAAATGAAAAGCCGGGCGCCGTGGCTCAGCCACTTGCCGATGACGATCTTCTGCTGGTTGCCGCCCGACATGCTGGAGGCCGGAACGCGCCGGCTCGGCGTCTTGATGCTGAGATCGCGGATCTGCTTGTCGGCATTCGTCGATTCGCGCGCGTGATTGATGACCGGGCCGTGGCTGAGGCGTCCGAACACCGGCAGGTTGATGTTGAGGCCGATCGGCAGGTTGAGGCAGAGCCCCTGGTCGCGCCGGCTTTCGGGCGCGAGCGCAATGCCGAGCTCCATCGCAGTGCGTTCGTTCTTGATATCGACGCGCTTGCCCATCCAGTGGATTTCGCCCGCACTTGTCGGCTGGCGCCCGTAGAGCCCGAGAGCAAATTCACTGCGCCCGGCGCCGATCAGGCCATAGAGCCCGACGATCTGTCCTGCCTTGACGCTCAGCGACACGTCTTCGAAGCCCGGGCCGGTAAGACCCCTGACGTCGAGGATCGTCTCGCCGATCGGAATCTCTTCCTTATGGTAGATCTGCTCGATCGAGCGATTGATCATCAGCGCGATCAGTTCGGCGTCATTGGTTTCGCCGATGAGGCGCGTGCCGACATGCGTGCCGTCGCGCAGCACCGAGACACGGTCGGCAAGCTCGAAGACTTCCTCCATGCGGTGGCTGATATAGACGATGGTGACGCCTTCGCCCTGCAGGCGGCGGATCAGCTTGAAGAGCTGTGCGGATTCCTGGCGGGTGAGATAGGCGGTCGGCTCGTCGAAGATCAGGAACTGCGTGCCGCGCATGGCCGCACGCGCGGTGGCAACGAGCTGCTGCTGACCGATCGTCAGCGAACTCAGAAGCGCACCGGCCGGCAGGCCGAAGCCGAGATCGTCGAGAACGGCCTGCGCCATCTTCTCCATCTGCTTCTTGCGCATGATGCCGAAGCGATTGACCTCGTCGCCGAGGAAGAGATTGGCGGCCACCGTCAGGTGCCGGCAGAGCACGACTTCCTGGTGGACGGCGTTGATGCCGCGGGCGATTGCCTCGTTCGGCGTCGACAGCCCCACCGGATGGCCGCACCACAGCACCTCGCCGGCCGTGCGTGTGATGACGCCGGTGAGCAATTTGATAAGAGTGGATTTACCGGCGCCGTTTTCGCCGACGATGGCGTGGATTTCACCGGCAAGGAAGGTCAGCGTCGCAGGCTTCAACGCCTGCACGTGACCGTAATTCTTCTGCAGGCCTTTCAATTCGAGGATGGGCGATCCGGCGGGAATTCGATTGGCTTCTTTCAGCGTCGCGCTGTCATCGTGGCGATGACTGACCTCTTCCAGTCCGACCATGGACCTCTCCTCCTCTTGTCACGTCTGCTCTCCCTGGTGAAACATACCATGGATGAGAAAGGCCGCGCCGGTTTTTGAAGCCGGCGCGGCCGCCTGTTGTTTTACTTGATCTTCGGGTTCAAGAGCGCGTCGATCTTCGGCTCAGCCATATTCGCCTTGGTGACGAGGTTTGCGCCGGTGTCGACGTTCTTCTCGACCTTTTCGCCCTTGGAGACGGCAAGAGCGGTCTTCACGCCGTCATAACCCATGCGATAGGGGTCCTGAACGACGAGGCCGGCGATCGCACCATCCTTGAGGAAGCCGACCGTCTTGTCGTCGCTGTCGAAGCCGATGACCTTGATCTTGTCGCCGAGCTTGTTTTCGGCGATCGCCTGGCCAACGCCCTGCGCCATGATGAGGTTCGAGGCGAAGACGCCGACGAGCTTCGGGTTTGCCGTGATCAGGTCGGTCATCATGTTAAGGCCGGTCGTTGCCTGGCCGTCGCCGTACTTATCGGCAATCACCTTAAGGCCGGGATGCTTGGTCTTCACCTGATCCAGGAAGCCTTCGCGGCGCTGTTCCAGCGAGCCGACGCCGGGAAGGTTGGTCAGGATGACGACTTCGCCCTCTTCCTTGCCGGTGGCGCCCTTGATGGCGGCGGCAAGACCGTCAGCAGCGATACGGCCGCCCTGGACGTTGTCGGTCGTCAGGAACGACTTGAATGCCTTGGAGTCGGCGCCAGAGTCGATGCCGATGATCGGAACCGACTTGGCGGCTTCATCGATCGGCTTGCCGAGCGCCTTGAACTCGGTCGGGGAGATGACGACGGCTGCCGGCTTGCCGGCAACGGCGTTCTCAAGAATGCTGATCTGGCCGTTGATATCGGATTCGGCCTGAGCGCCGAGCTCCGGCACGTTGACGCCGAGATCCTTGCCAGCCTTGCGCGCGCCGGCCAGAACGATCTGCCAGTAGAAGGACGTCGTGTCCTTCACGATGATCGGGATCGTCACCTCGGCCGCAAAAGACGTGGCCGGCATCGCCGTCGCAATGACAGCGGCGCCTGCAAGTGCCGTAAAGGCACGGCGAGACAGAATGGATTTCACGATGCTCATAAGGGTTCTCCTCTCAGGGTGCGTTCTCCTCCAATGAAACCGGACCGCTGAACGCAGGCGGACGATTTTTATCGATAAAAAACATTTACGATCAGAAGCTAGCTGAGGCGCAGGCAAATTGCAAGTATGCCCAATTCGCTTTTTTACCCGCTAAATTCTCTCTCAAGCAATTGTTTTCATTTCAAATACATAATGACCTAAAATACGGTCTCAGTCGAATTGCACCTCGTGCGGATGGACGACGCCCTTCTTCAAGATCAGGTTGCCGTAGAGCCGGAACTCGGTGGTCGCGACGATATAGGCGGCCTTCCGCGCCATCTCATAGAAGGCGAAGCGTTCGACGGATGCGATGGAAAAATCGCCGGCGCGCCGGGTGACGATCTCCTGGAATTCGGCGCAAACCTCCGGCACCGCCTTGGGGTCGCCAACCACCTCCATCCGCCATGCCGTTTGCGGCACGAACGTATCGAGTGGCATGTGGGTGAGGATCGCCTCGGCCATGGCCGTGGCACTGACGCCATCGGCACGGATGACATCAGGTCCCATGCTGCTTGCCGGGAAATTGGCATCGGCAATGACGATATCGTCGCCATGCCCCATGCTCTTCAGCGCATAGAGCAGATCGGGGCCGAGAAGCGGATGAATACCTCTAAGCATAGTGTCTCCTTAGACCCGCACGGCCTCTTCGCCGAGCGGTGCGGCGACAAGCGTATAGGGTTCGAATTCGGGATAGATATCGGCAGGAAGCTGCGGCTCGAAATTTTCCATGTTGCGCACGAGGCTCGAGGGCCTTGCCGTGCCGATCAGCACCGAGGAGACGACCGGGTCGCGCAGCGGAAACTGCAGGGCGGGGGCGGCAAGCGGCAGGCCGTGGCGCTTGGCCACCTCTTCCATCGCGCCCACCTTGCCGAGCACCTCGTCATTTGCCGGCATATAGTCGAAATGCGACCCCGGCACCGGGCCAGTTGCAAGAATACCGGAATTGAACACACCGCCGACGACGAGTGAGGTACCCTTCTGCCGGCAGAGCGGAATGAGCTCGGCAACCGCCGAGCGGTCGAGCAGCGTGTAGCGTCCGGCAAGCAGGATGACGTCGATATCGCCATTGCGCATCACGTCGAGGCAGACGGGCACTTCGTTGACGCCGAGGCCGAAAGCCTTGATCGCGCCTGACGATTTCAGCTGTTCCAGCGCCTTGATGCCGCTATCGAGGAAGTTCTTCAGATGCACGGCATTCTTGGCGGCGCCATGCGTATAGGCACCAATGTCATGGACGAACAGAATATCGATGCGGTTGAGGCCGAGGCGCGCATAGCTGAATTCGACCGATCGCATGATGCCGTCATAAGAATAGTCGTAATCGGCATCGAAGGAGAGCGGCTCGACATAGCCATAATCAGGAACGGTGCCCGTCGGTACCGGGCGCATCAGACGACCGACCTTGGTGGACAGCACATAACTGTTTTCCGGCTTGTCGCGCAGGAAATCGCCGACGCGTCGTTCGCCAAGCCCAAGGCCATACCACGGCGCTACGTCGAAATAGCGGATACCGTGGTTCCATGCGGATTCCAGCGTCTCCATCGCCTGCTCGCGCGGGCAGGCGCGATAAAGACCGCCGAGTGCAGCGGCGCCGAAGCTGATTTCAGTCACCTCGAGCGCCGTCTTGCCAATCTTCCTCGTCTTCATCATTCCTCCTTGTGAAGACCCTGATATCAATAAGTATTATTTAGAGCGTGGCTCCGAGATGCCACGGCACGAATTCATTATCGCCGTAACCGAAGATTTCACTTTTCGTCTTCTTGCCGGAGGCCGTATCGACGATCAGCTCGAAGATCTCGCGGCCCTTGCCGCTGATGGTCGCATCGCCGGTGACGATAGTGCCGCAATCGATGTCCATATCCTCTTCCATCGAGGTATAGAGCGCCGAATTGCTGGCGAGCTTCAGGGAGGGGGCGGGGCGACAGCCGAAGCAGCTGCCGCGGCCGGTCGTAAAGGCGATCATGTTCGCGCCGCCGGCAACCTGGCCGGTGGCTGAAACCGGGTCATAGCCGGGCGTATCCATGAAGACGAGACCAGGTGCGGTGACGCGCTCGGCATAGCCATAGACAGCGGTCAGCGGCGAGCGGCCGCCCTTGGCAACGGCGCCGAGCGACTTTTCGAGAATGGTCGTCAACCCGCCGCGCTTGTTGCCCGGAGACGGGTTGTTGTCGAGCGAGGCGCCGTGCAGGGCGACATAGTCTTCCCACCAGGCGATTTTCTCATCGAGCTTTTTGGCGACATCGTCGCTGACGGCGCGGCTGCGCAGCAAATGCTCCGCGCCATAGATCTCGGAGGTTTCCGAAAGGATGGCCGTGCCACCGGCTGCCGCCAGCAGATCGGCGGCAACACCGAGCGCCGGATTGGCGGTGATGCCCGAAAAACCGTCGGAACCACCGCATTGCAGACCGATGATGATCTCACCGATCGACATCGGAACACGCTTTTCGCGGCCGACATCAGCGGCGATTTCGCGCAGCATGCCCATGGCGCGCTCGACCGCGCGGCGGGAGCCGCCGGCGTCCTGAATGTTGAAATGCCGCTTGGAAGCGCCGGCACCGCTCTGGCCGTAAAGCGTCAACTGGTTGACCTCGCAGCCGAGGCCGATCATCAGCACACCGCCGAAATTCACATGGCGGGTGTAACCGGCAAGGGTGCGGTGCAGCACGTTCATGCCGTCGCCGGTCGAGCTCATACCGCAGCCCTGGTCGTGAACGATCGGCACGAAGCCGTCGATGCCGTCATAATGCGGCAGGATCGTCCGGTTGGCCTCGTCGGCAATCGCCCGACAGACCGTGGTGGAACAGTTCACGCTGGCGATGATGCCGATATAATTGCGCGTCGCCGCCCGTCCGTCGGCGCGGCGGTAACCCATGAAGGTGCGCGCCCTGTCCTCGGCACTTGCTTCTTCCGGAGCGGAATTGGCCGTCGCAGCAAGGCGGTCGTTTTCGAAATGCAGATTGTGGCTGTGAACGTGGTCGCCGGCCTTCACATCATCAGTCGTGCGGCCGATCGCCTGGCCGTATTTCACGACCGGCGTGCCGAGCGGAATGTCTGCTATGGCGACCTTGTGGCCGGGGTCGATCTTCTGGCGCGTCGAGACGCCCGCAACCGTCGATCCCTCGGCGATCTGTGCCGTTGCGACCGCGACATTGTCTCCGGTCGACAGGATGATCCAAGGCTGTCTGTCCAATTTCTTCTCCCTAACGAAACGCCCGCTACATAGACGAATGCGCATTGATTTTGTTTTTTATCTACAATAAACATTTTCAAGTCAACGGGAATATTGATCCTGTGGACGAGGGAGGCAAACGGCCGCAGGCGACTGAAAATAAGATAGAGGTCGCCTAAAGAGGCTCCTGGTCCGGCTGTGCCCGTTCTTGGGGCGGGTATCATCGCCGTGTCGCTCGGGCGGAAAGCCCGTATCGCTTGGGCAGAAAGCAAGGTCTGATGGCAAGGCAGAATACGGTCTTCAAGGAAGCCTATAACCGATATGCGGCAGCATTGCGCACGGATACGGCGCTGCCTTCGGAGCCGGAAATCGCAGCCCAGCTCGGCGTCAGCCGCAGCACGGCGCGCGCCATCCTGACCCGTCTCAGCGACGAGGGCATCATCCGCTGGAACAAGCGCCAGAAGATCGTCCTGCGCCAGCCGATCGACCGCGACTTCTTCCCCTCCGAAGAAACGGATTCGCTGCATGACATCATCGAGCGCAGCTTCATGCAGCGCATTCTTTCGGATGAAGCAGCGCCCGGCATGCAGATCAACGAGCTGGAGCTTGCCCGCGAGATCGGCACAGGTACCACCAGCGTGCGTGAATTCCTCATCCGCTTCTCGCGCTTCGGGCTCATCGAAAAACGGCCGAACAGCCACTGGACGCTGAAGGGCTTCACCCGCGAATTTGCGCTGGAGCTTGCCGATGTGCGCGAAATGTTCGAGCTGCATTCGGCCGCCGAGTTCGGCAGGCTACCTGCCGACCATCACGCCTGGTCGGATTTGGCGGCGATCAAGGAGGAGCACCTCTCTGTGCTCTCTGACATCAATAACCGTTTCAAGGAATTCTCGGCACTCGACGAGCGTTTTCACTTGCTGATCCATCGCGCCTCGAAGAACCGTTTCATTGCCGACTTCTATGACGCGATCGCCATCATCTTCCACTATCATTATCAGTGGAACAAGGCGGCCGCCCGCGAACGCAACGAACGCGCGATCCACGAACATCTCGATTATATAGCGGCGCTCGAAGCCAACGATCAGGCGAAGATTGAGGCCGCCTGTCGCATACACCTTCGCTCCGCTCGCCAGACCCTGCTGCAATCCATCCCGCAGAGCTCCACGGAAGGCGCTCCGGGCTGAAAGGTTGGCACCTGATCAGTGCGACGCGGCCTCGCTTGCCGCGCTGCTCGCGCCCCCGCTCTTCACGCCGCGGCTGATCGGAATGAGCCAGGTGGTCGCAAAGGTCAGCACCGCCACGACTACGACACCCCAGAAGCTCCAGTGCAGCGCCGCATCGAAGACACCGCGCACCGCCGGATCGTTTGCAAGCGCCGAGAGGCCGGTCGGCTCGTTCAGGACATTGTGCAGGCGGTTTGCCGCATCCCCCGTCGCATAGTGATTGATGCCGGCATTCAAGATCGCGCCGAGCACGGTGGCACCCAGCGTATTGCCGAGGCTGCGGGCAAAGATGATCGAGGCTGTGGCACTGCCGCGCATCGACCATTCCACGCTGTCCTGCACCAGCGCAATGCTGGTCAGGTTGATGAGCCCCATGCCGAAGCCCATGAAGAAGGAGCCTGCGCCCGCAACGGCCGGATGGCTTTCCGGCGTCAGGAACAGCAGGAAGAAGGCCCCGAAGGGAAACATGAAGCTGCCGACCCGCAGCGTATTGCGGATGCCGAATGCCTTGAAGAAACGGCCGGAAAGCATCACCGACAGCGGCCAGCCGACGACCAGCATGGTCAGCGTGAAACCGGCGACAACAGGCGAGCGGCCGAGCACGCCCTGTACATACATCGGCAGGATCGTCGAAAGACCGATCAGCGCCATGCCGGCAAGCAGCATACAGGCATTGCTGGTCGCAACGAGCCGGCGACTCCAGAGCGCGATGGAAATGATGGGCTCCGGCGTGCGCTTTTCCTGCAATACAAAGAGAATGCCGGTCACGACGAAGAGGGCGGCAAGCGAGAGAAGCACCCAGGCCGGCGCATCCGTTTCCGTCAGGATCGTCAGTAGCGCGATGATGGAAATCGAAAACAGGATGGCACCGAGATAGTCGATCTTGGCATCCTTATGCGCCACATCCTCCTTCAGGAACATCATGAAGGCAATGATCGAGAAGATGCCGATCGGCAGGTTGATCCAGAAGATCCAGGCCCAGGAGATCGTATCGACGATGATGCCGCCGGCGAGCGGCCCGACGACCGCCGAAGTCGCCCAAACTGTCGCCATCACGCCCTGCACCTTGCCGCGTTCCTCCAGCTTGAACAGGTCACCGATGATTGTCATCGTCACCGGCTGGATCGCGCCGGCACCAAGGCCCTGCACCAGGCGGAACACGATGAGCGAGGCCATCGACCAGGCAAGCCCGCAGAAGAGCGAACCGACGAGGAAAACGAGGATGCCGCCGATCAGCACCGGCTTGCGTCCAAAAATGTCGGAAAGCTTGCCATAGATGACCGTGGTCGTGGACTGCGCCAGCAGGAAGGCGGAAAAGACCCAGCTATAATAGGTGAAGCCGCCGAGCTGGCCGACGATCCGCGGCATGGCGGTCGCCACGATCGTGGCTTCGATCGCCACCATGAAGGTCGCGAGCATGATCGTGGCAACGACGAGCGTGCGGTTGGATTGCTTCGATGTAGCGGACATGATGAACCTCTCGAAGCTTTCTCCGTGAAACGGGAAAACCGCTGTCGGCTGGTGGGGCAGGTGCAACGCGTGATGTCGGCAGTCTTTTATGCTCCTGCTGGTAGCAGGTAAAGCGCAAGTGATATGCTTTCTTTTGTGTCGACGCTTTAAACCGCTTCCGGCCCTGACAAATTTAAAATACAAGGCATTTTGCGAAGGAAAGTTTCGGTGGGTATCCGCCGGAAATAAAGAGATCTGGCAGGCCAGGCCTCTCGGATCTCAGGATTGCATTTCCGCCAGGTTATTCCCACCTGAAAACCTGATGCAGGCCTGTGAACCGCGCCATCGCGGCTGCGAAGGGTTTCGGATCCGGGCACGGAAATGGCGGGCTATGATGACGCATGTTTTGGCTGCGAGCGGCGGCGTTAAACAGGTAATTTGCATCAACTGGGGTACAAGATACGGGCCGACTTTCATCAACCGGCTCTATGCGATGGTGGCGCGCAACATCACGCCGCCGTTTACCTTCACATGTTTCACCGACTGCCGGGATGATCTCCATCCCGGTATCCTGTGCGAGGACCTGCCGCCTCTGGATGTCGAAATGCCCGTCAATACGAGGGGCATCTGGCCGAAGGCGAGGCTCTGGGGACCGAAGCTCGGAAGCCTGAGCGGGCCGGTCCTCTATCTGGACCTCGACCTGGTCATCGTCGCCTCTCTGGATGACTTTTTCAAAGTTGGAGGGCCTGATGATGTCGTCATGGCCCGCAACCAGACAACGCCTTTCGAAAGGCTCGGCCAGAGCTCGCTCTTTCGCTTTCCGGTCGGCAAGCTCCTGCCGCTGCAGGAAAAGTTCAGGGCCAACCCGCAGAAAGTGGCCGATGAGTATCAGTATGAACAGCGCTTCGTCACCCGCAATGCGCCCGGAGGCGTGAAATTCTTCCCGCGGAGCTGGGTTCTGCATTTCCGGCAGGACTGCCACTGGGCCTTTCCGCTGAACTACTTCCTCGCACCGCGCCTGCCATCCAGTGCCCGCGTTGTCCTCTTCCCGCGCGGCTTCCACCCGCAGAACGCCATTGATGGGAAATTCGGCCCGAAGGGCCGGGCCGAAACAAGGCTCGATCATATCAAGGGCGTGTTCGATGTCAGCAAACGCGGCGGCAAGCAACCCTTCCGCTACCTGCGCCACTATATCCTCCCGACACCCTGGGTGGCGGATCACTGGCATGAGTAGGAACGCAAGTTCCGGATCGCAGCGGAACAATTTCTCGCTTTGAATGTTGTCAGCTCAGGGAAACGTTGGGTGCTCTCATGCGTCCTCATCTGATCGCAACATTGCTCTCGCTTTCATGTCTGTCTGCCAACGCGAATGCGGCGGACGCGGACTTTCTGAATTCATTGGCAGGCGACTGGGATGGAGGCGGAATGGTCCTGACCAAGATCGGCGGCAAGAAGGTCAATGTATCGTGCAATCTGAAATCCAGCGCGAGTGCTTCCGCAGTGTCCATGAATGGCAGTTGTCGCGCGCTCGCCGTCATCACAAGAAGCTTCTCGGCAAGTGTAAAGGCGGCCGGTCAACGTTACACCGGCAACTACACGGGACCGTCGGGCCAGCCTTCCATGCTCGTCGGCAGCAGGAAAGGCGATGCTCTCAACTTCAATGTCACCTGGGCTCGCGTCACCAATGGCGACCGAAGCGCACAATTGATGATCGAAAAGCTGGGGCAAAACGGGCTTCGCCTGCAGACTGTTGATCGCGACCTCGCCTCCGGCCGATCCGTGGTGACGAGCCGCATTGATCTGCAGCGGCAGTGACCCGAGTCTCGGATTTTGTGATGCGCCCGGCCCGTCGGGGCTTACGACCGCTTCCTGATGGTGGCGTAAATGATATTGCGGTTGGCACCGAACCAGACCGTCTTATCATCAGTGTCTTCCGTCGCACTACGATGGGAAATGCGCCACATGTCGGCTTCGGAACGCTGGAGAAGCTCCCAGTTCATGTAGGATTCCATGTACCCGTCATCGGCCATCTCGTCGGAAAAGTTGGCAAATAGAAAGACGCCGCCTGGCTTCAGCATTTCCATGCAAATCTGCGTGAGCCGGATTGCCACTTTATCGGTGAGATAATCGTACAATCCTGCTGCATAGATCAGATCGAAAGTGCCGATCCGATGCTTTCGTGCGAGCAAGCCGCGCACGGATCCATTGATAGGCTCGACGGAAGTTCCATGGAATTGGCTCGAGATCGAGCCGATACTTTCCGGATCCTGATCAAGAGCAACCCAGCGTTTAAGGCGGCCTTCCGCAAGTGCCTTCGATGCCTCCGCTTCGCGCAGGTGACCGGCAGCGATGGCCAGGACTTCGGTATCCGAACCCGTTCGCGCAGCGGTCTCGTCGACGTAGCGGGTCAGGATGTCGCGACGTTCCCTTACGGCGACCGGGCCGGGGGCGTTTATCGTGTAGTCGAAGATATCCAGTCCGAGACGGGTGGATCTGGCCACTTCTTCGGCCACCGCCGGATGCCCATAAATGAAGTCGATAAGACTGGCATCACCGGAATAGCCGCGAGGTTTGTCAAAGGACCAACGGGTGAACGGGCACTGCTGGAGGATCTTTGCCGAGGGATGGGCTTGAATGATCGGGATGAGCTTCTGCCACACGGCAGCGCCGAATTTATGACGGACGTCATGGAGCTGGCCAATTAGCCACCTGACTGCATCAGGCAGGTTCTTACCCGCGGAGAACCGTTGTATTGCAATGTTGATGACGATCGCAAACTCAGCCTCTGCGGTTCGCAGGCGGTCTGTTTCGTCATCTCGGTTCGGTGAGGGAAGCTTATTGCTGAAGGACTGCGGCGTGATCAGGCTTTGGCCATCAAGAGAAAAGAGCGGCTGAGCCACTGAAACCTCACTGGTGAATAAGAACTTAAAACATTGCGTAAAATCCTTACCATTTTCACGCGAGTCAAGCGTTAAGGTTGGGCTGCGGCGCCAGTGCACGTCTTAGCTTTAGAAAATATTAGTGAACCCGAGAGATAGCCCGCCCGCTTGGGGACCGTTTGAGCGTTATCGGTTGATGTGGACTCTGCGTACGGCTATCCAGCGTCAGTTGGCAGTCTGCGAAGGGCAACTGCTGCAAGATGTTGGGTGGCAGGGGCATGATGCACGTGTTAGCCGAAACCGCAGCTGCTACCGTGCTGCCGACGCTGTCGCCAGAACAGTTGCGTTGCCTTTATGAGCAGAAGAGCGAGAGCGGCCGAAAGAGCGCGACGCGCAAAGGCCTCTGGACAGCGGTCGCTGCTTACCTTGCATATTCCTTCACGGACTATCTTTTTATCGGTGATGTCGTCCAGTACACGGTCGCCGGCCGGCTGGCGGTTGGCGTCAGTGCGTTATGCGTGCTGGAATTCCTGCTCTACCGCGAGGCAAAAGCCGATACGGTCGACATGGCCGCGGCGATGTCGGTGCTCGTAGCCTATCTTGTCTGGCTTCTCACCGCCCGGATGACCGCGGCCGGGGATGCGTTCTCATATTATATGGTGTTTGGCGCGATCTTCATGATGAGCGTCAACTTGTTCTTCAGTTTCCGGTTTCCGGTTGCTCTTGCGGCCTCCGCAACGAACGTGCTCATCTTCACTGGCGCCCTATATCTGTTCGCGCCCATGTTGCTTCTCCACAAGCTCATCCTCGGTGCGTTCTGTATTTCTTGCTTTGTTTTCACGTCTTACGTGAACCTTCAGCTCAATAGGGAGCGCTACAAAGTCTTCCTCAATGCATTTGAAGCGAGTTTGCAGCAAGCTGCCGCCGACGAAAGAGGCAAGGCTCTTTTGCACCTCTCGAACACGGACTCGTTGACCGGCCTCGAAAATCGCCGGGCAGTCGATCAGCGTCTGCGTGATCATTGGCAACGCTGGCAGGACGACAGTGTGCCCTTTGCCGTCCTGCTTATCGATGTGGATTATTTCAAACGCTATAACGACTGCTACGGCCATCAAGAAGGTGACCGCTGTCTTATAGCTGTCTCCCAGCTTCTTCAAAGCGTGGCCGAGTCCTGGGGTTCGATCATCGGGCGATACGGCGGTGAGGAATTCATCGTCATCACATCGATGCCGAATTCGCAACGAGCGGTCGAGCTCGCAGAAGCAATGTGTGCTGCAATCAGGGCCTTGGCCTGGCCACACGAACACAGGCGAGACGGGACCACTGTCATCACCGTGAGTGTCGGCGTGTCCTATACGCGGGACGAGAGCAAGCAGGTAGAGAAGGTCATTCACGAAGCTGATCGCGCGCTTTACGCCGCCAAGGCGGCGGGCCGCAACACCCTCGTGGTCTTCGATCCCGAAGATCCTGAGAGCAGCGATGACAGCGAGGATATAGCTGCGACCCTGAAGATCGCGCTCGAGCACGGCCTTGTCTCCCTCGTCTATCAACCGATCCGCAACGTCCAGACGGGCAAGATGGACGCTGTCGAAGCTTTGATGCGTTTGAGCATGTTGGATGGAACGCCTGTATCGCCTGGTAAATTCATCCCGGTTGCGGAAAGGACGGGCTCGATCGTCGAACTCGGCCGGTGGGCAATCCGCACTGTTTGCCGAGACTTGTTGGCGACCGACCTCGTGCAGGTTGCCAGCGTCAACGTTTCCCCGATTGAACTCAAGATGCCGGGTTTCGCCACCTATGTGGCGGCAACACTGGCAGAATTCGGCGTGACGGGTGCCCGACTTGCTTTCGAGATCACCGAAGGCGTGGAGCTGGAAATCGACCAGGATGTGGTTCGTTGCATTAGCGACCTGAGAAAGCTCGGCGCTCAAGTCTGGCTCGACGACTTTGGCACAGGCTTCGCAGGGCTCTCGTGGCTCCGCCTCATAGAGTTCGACACCGTCAAGATCGATCGATCCTTCCTCCATGACAGCAACACGGAGAGAGGCAAGAGGATGTTGCTCGACATCATCAGCCTGCTGCGCAATCGCGGCGTGAGGATACTCATTGAAGGCGTCGAGACCATCGAACATCAGCGGCTGATGCAGCAGTACGGAATCAACCAGCTCCAGGGATATTTCATTGGAAGGCCCGCGCCGGCAGCCCAGTTTGAAACTGATAACGTGCTGCCGTTCAGCATGGTCAGGAACCTTGATTCAAAACGCCTGTTCCGGAATGGGTTATAGGTTCAGCCTGCTTCAGGACCTTGATGGACAAGGGCTGCCGTGTCGGGCCCGACCGCATTGCCTTCCGTGCGGTGAGCCGCCGATACAGTGAACGTCGCCCTGCGTCGGCTGTATCGCGTTGAACTACATCGCATTTGTTATGAACAGCCGTCGTCGCGCATTCTGCCTCTGATCGGTCTCAGCGGAACGAGCATGACTGGCAGCGCAATCACCTGCACACTGTTGAGCACGAGCGACGTCCAGAAGATCGCGCCCGTTTCGAGCGGGACGCTCTGGGTCAGGGACGGCAAGTTTCCCGGTCCGATACAGGTCGCAAAAAACAATCTCTGGCGGTCGGACGAAGTCGGCGCCTGGATGGATGAAATGTCCCTGAGACGCACTGCGCCAAATCCGAAAGCCTCTGCGCAGGAACGCAGATAGCAGTCGGCCTTCATATTTCGCGCGGATCATCAAATGGATAGACTATCGCAATACGCGCCGTCGTCGGGGACGGGCGCGTCTCAGCGCCTCGAACGGCCGCGCCGCGCCGGTAAGATTATGGCCGTCAGGGGTTTTCGCGAAACTTGCAATGTCAGCGTGTGCCGCGATACCAGAGCGCAACTCATGCGGCGAATAGCAAGTCTACCGATGATCCAAGTCTACCGATGATCTCGGTCAAGGTGGGGTCGGCCCACCGCTTACCGTCAACGGGCATCCAAACAGCCAGATCAACGACCTGCTGCAGTGGGTCTACGTCGCAAGCCCGAACTCAAAGCCGTGACCAGAAAGCACGGCATATCCTACACCAACGTATGGTTATGGAACACACACTAACGCGATAATTTTTACCCATCGCATCACTGCCTTCCCAGTCGGGTCGGCCGGCTGGCTGAACCCAACTTGCTGGAATCGCTAAATCCCGGTGCATCCCAAACCGCCAGTTGGCTATTCAGGGGCAGGAGCCCCCATGAACATGAATGTCACCAATCATCCTGCGAACACAAACCTAAAAACTTCAGATGAGAGCGATCAAGCGGAGGCAGGGACACCTGCTCCGCCGACGCGAAAGCCGAAATGGCGAATGCTGGTGCTGGGTACGATAGGGATGGTGGCGCTTGGTGCAGCGGCCTATGGCGGCTGGGAATACTGGACGGTGTGGCAATTCGAACAATCGACGGACGATGCATATGTGCAGGCCGACGTGGTCGCGATAGCGCCACAGGTGGCGGGCTATATCCAGACGCTTCTTGTCAATGACAATCAGCCGGTCAAAGCCGGTGACATTCTCGCTACGATTGATCCGCGCGACTTTCAGGCGGCGGTCGATCAGGCCAAGGCGGATGTCGCCGAGGCCGAAGCGGCCATCGTCAGTATTGCCGCCCAACTCAGCGAACAGAAGGCCCTGATCGACGAAGCGCAAGCGACGATCAATACCGACCAGGCATCGGAGGTGTTCGCTGAACAGAACAACCAGCGCTTCATGACCCTGTCAAAAACGGGTTCGGCAACAGTGGAAGAGGCCCAACAGGCAGCGTCGCAGGCCGAATCGGCGAAGGCCGTCGTAGTCAAGGACAAGGCTGCACTGGTCGCCGCGCAGAAGCAGATCGCTACGCTGGACGCTCAACAGTCCGAAGCAGAAGCAACTCTTGATCACAATCGTGCCGCGCTGGCTCAGGCCGAACTCAACCTCGGATACACGGTGCTACGAGCACCCGTCGACGGAGTTGTCGGCGCGCGGGCAGTCCGGGTTGGCCTCTACGCCCAGCCTGGTCAACTGTTGCTGGCTGTGGTGCCGCTCCAGGCGGCCTATGTCGTCGCCAATTACAAGGAGACCCAGCTCGCCAACGTCAAGCCAGGCCAACCGGTCAGGATCGACGTGGATACATTTTCAGGTATCACCGTGCGCGGCATCGTAAACAGCCTAGCGCCGGCAAGCGGTCAGGAGTTCGCCTTGCTGCCGCCCGACAACGCGACCGGCAACTTTACCAAGATCGTCCAGCGTGTTCCCGTCAAGATCACCATCGACAAGTCGGATCCACTTGCCGGTCGCCTGCTTCCGGGGATGTCGGTAACGACCACAATCAAGGTTGGACCGGCCGTTGATGGCAACCCTCCTGGGAACGCAAGCAAGTAATTCTTGGGAGGTCTACGGCGATGGCGGGCATGGAGACATCTGGAGTTGAGCGCGAGGCGGCCGCCAGCATGCGCACTTGGATCGCGGTTGGCGGCTGTATGGTAGGGGCGCTGATTGCCGTCCTCGACATTCAGATCACCAACTCCTCGCTTCCACAGATCGAAGGCGGAATCGGTACCGGTTCCGACAACGGCACCTGGATCTCGACCGCCTATCTGATCGGCGAAATCATCATGATCCCGCTGACGGACTATCTCAGCCGCGTCTTCACCTTCCGCCGCGCATTGCTCGGCAATCTCGGCCTGTTTCTGTTGTTTTCCGTCTGCTGCGCCTTTGCCACGAACCTATCGGAAATGATCATGTTCCGTGGATTGCAGGGCCTCACGGGCGGGGTGATGATTCCGATGGCCTTCACTCGCGTGTTGACGACGATCCCGCTGCGCCAGCAGCCGACGGGGTTAGCGGCTTTCGCGCTGACTGCGACCTTCGGACCAGCAATCGGGCCGACCATCGGCGGCTACCTGACCGAAAACTACGGATGGCAGTATATCTTCTTCATCAACCTTGTCCCCGGGGCGTTGATGTTTGGCTTGCTCTATCCGACGCTGGAACGATCCAAGATGAACCTCGCATTGCTGCGCGACGGCGACTGGCTCGGCATCGCATTCATGGCGGTTGGCTTGGCATCGCTGCAAACAGTGCTCGATGAAGGCAACAAGGACGACTGGTTCGGGTCACCCTACATAGTGCACTTGGCCATCCTGGCAGCCATTGCACTGACGATTTTCATCATCATCGAGTTGGTCGTCGAGAAACCCGCTGTCCAACTACGTCTGCTCGCCCGCCGAAATTTTGGATTGGGTACCCTCGCCAATATCATTGTTGGCTTCGCCCTCTATGGCTCGGTGTACGTGCTGCCTGCGTACCTGAACGGAGTTCAAGGCTACAATGCCGAGCAAACGGGCTTGGTGCTGGCCTGGGCCGGCCTGCCGCAGCTTCTGATCATTCCCTTCGTGCCTTTGCTGCAAAAGCACTTCGATCGGCGTGCCATCGTCTCCGTCGGTCTGGCTATCTTCGCAGCAAGCTGCTTTCTGAACACGCATCTGAGCTTCGACGACGGTGGTCCCCAGTTCATGATTACCAACATTGTGCGTGCAATTGGTCAGGCCGTGGTGATCGCACCGTTGATCGGTATCGCAACTATTGGAATCCCCAGAGAGCAATCAGGAGCGGCATCCGGGCTGTTCAACATGATGCGAAGCCTCGGTGGCGCAGTGGGAACGGCCACATTGGCAACGATCATCACCAAACGTGAACAATTCCATTCCAACATCATCGGCCAGTCGGTCACGCCCTATGGAAACAACGTCGGGCAGTTTCTGACGGACATGCAGCAGTATTTTATGGCGCATGGCGCCGGTGATATCGGTCATGCACATCATGAGGCCGAGATCTTGCTCGGCACGCTCGTCCAGCAACAATCCTTCGTCATGGCGTTTTCCGACACATTCTATATACTCGGAGTGCTCCTGTCGCTCGCAGTCGTCGTGGTCCTTTTGACACGAGGGCCTTCGCCGACTTAGGCTGGTTCGGCGGGGTGCCCAGGCGCTATATGGCCTGAACTCGTTGTACAACGCGGCGTTAGAACACCTTTGGCCAATGTAAACGAACGTTTGACCATCGTCGTCCGGATTGGGGCCAACAAGAAAGTACACTCCCGCCTTTTTGACTTCGGGCCATGATAGAAGACCTGCGAGCTTAGAGCGCGGTACACTTAGGACGTGACGTGTCCAGTTTATGATCTCAGCGGTCAGGATGCCCTGGGGGCCCCTCCACAAGGTGGAGCCGAACCGACTTTCCTTGCGCTCATAATTTTCCCTGAAACATTCCTAGAATCACGATTCCAATACAGCTAACGCGATTTCGTAGAGTCAATGACAATCGAACGCTGACATTTTACCCGCCGAGTTCGTATTGACAGACTCGAGTGGTTACGACGTTCTGGCAGGCAATTGCGCTGCATGCGTGGCGACTTGAGCGCGTCGTCGGCAGGTAATATCTGAAGACGTCGAGAATTTATACTTACAATCAAGAGGCTAATGGTGCCGCTTACGTGACTCGAACACGTGACCCCATCATTACGAATGATGTGCTCTACCGACTGAGCTAAAGCGGCAATCCGGCGGGCGAAGCATGCGGCCCGCGATTTGCATGGGGCTGATACAGGCATTGTCTGAAGATTTCAAGCACCCTCTTATGCCCCCGGGCAAAAAAGCTGAGCCTGTGGAAAGGCTCCCTTCAGTGGAAGGGCCCCCCTTAGTGGAAAGGCCTGTGCTTCAGAGCGCCAGCCGGGTGCGGGCGGCCCGGTATTCCGCTTCCAGCCGGTCGACCAGCTTTGCCACCGGTTCCACCGTCTTGATCGCACCGATGCCCTGGCCGCTGCCCCAGATGTCCTTCCAGGCCTTTGCGCCGCCCGTCGCCTGTTCGAAATCCATCTTCGAGGGATCGGCTTCAGGCAGATCGTCAGGGTCGAGGCCTGCCGCGCGAATGGAGGGCTTCAGGTAGTTGCCGTGCACGCCGGTGAAATAGTTCGAGTAGACGATATCGGCGGCGGCACCCTCGACGATCGCCTGCTTGTAGGCATCGGAGGCGCGTGCCTCCTCGGTCGCGATGAAGGGGGTGCCGATATAGGCCATGTCGGCGCCCATTGCTTGTGCTGCGAGAATGGCGCCGCCGGTCGCAATCGAGCCGGCAAGCAGCAGCGGGCCGTCGAACCATTCGCGGATCTCCTGCACCAGTGCGAAGGGAGAAAGCGTGCCCGCATGTCCGCCAGCACCCGCTGCAACCGCGATCAGTCCATCGGCACCCTTGCGGATTGCCGAATTGGCATGGCGGTTGTTGATGACGTCGTGCAGCACGATACCGCCGTAGGAATGAACAGCTGCATTCACTTCCGGCACGGCGCCAAGCGAGGAAATGACGACGGGCACCTTGTATTTCACGCAGAGCATCAGATCGTGCTCCAGCCGCTTGTTCGACATATGGACGATCTGGTTGACCGCAAAGGGTGCGGCCGGTCGTTCCGGATGCCCGGCATTATAATGGGCAAGATCTTCGGTGATCATTGCCAGCCACTCGTCGAGCTGGCTTTCCGGGCGCGCGTTCAAGGCCGGAAACGCGCCGATCACGCCGGCCTTGCATTGCGCCAGTGTCAGCGCCGGATGGGAGACGATGAAAAGCGGCGAGCCGATGACCGGCAGTCTCAGATTATCCCTAAGTATCGGGGGCAGGGCCATGCTTTCACCGCTTTTTGACGTTTACGAAAACGTCAATTGATTAGCAGAGCCATCGCCTGAGGAAAAGAGCGCCTGAGGAAAAGAGTGCCCGAGGAAAAGAGCGACCAAGGAAAAGAGCGACCAAGGAAAAGAGTGTGGTCTTCTTCTTGCTGCCTTTTCCGTAATCCTGTCCATTTTCACTATATCTAATGGAGAATTCGGAACGTCCGGCGCTGCTTATCCCCCGCCGATGCGCTCCGGAAGGGCTGCAAGGCTTGCGGTTTGCCGCACTTGCCGCTACCGAATTTTGACAGGCATTCAATCTTTTGGGGTTGATGCCGGCACGAAACGTGAAGGGCCCGATGTGAGCGGACTAGAAACGGCTATCAGAACTGCGCTGGATAATTCCGACCGCGACAGTGCGGAAGTTCGTGCACGCATCTATCAGTCCGCGCGTCAGGCGCTGGAAGCCGGCCTGCGCAAGCAGGATATCACCGATGCCGAAGTGGTGGCCCATCACCGCCACCGCCTCGAAACCACGATCCACACCATCGAGAGTGAAGAGCGCGCGCGCCTTCACCCGCGGCAGGGGCCTCCGGAAGTTCCGGTTCCGCCTGTTGTGGAGATCCCTGAGCCCGCCCATCACGTGGAAGAGCCCGCCTATCGTGCGGAAGAGCCCGCCTATCGCGAGGGCGAGGACGACAGCCTGGCCGTTACAGGTGAAACGCGCGGCTACAACGCCACTTCCCGGCGCGCGGACGATGCAAGCCTGGATGATGTCCACGCCAGCAGCGCCGATCAGCTGGGGGCCGCGTCAGATGGAGAGATGCGTGGAGAGACGCGCGCGACGCCGGACAGGCGTGGCGGCATGGATTTCCGCCCCGAACGGGCCGCTGTTCGCCGCAGGCCGCGCAAGTTCTTCTCGCGCCTGCTTGTCTGGTGCGTGCTGCTCGCCTTCATCGGGACGGGTGCCTGGTGGGCTTATAGTTCTGGCCTGCTGAAGACGGCGGCTGAGCGTGACACAAGCGTCGCCAATCCGCCCGCCAGCACGCAGCCGGAAGATTTCGATGGCGAGGAGAGTGCCGGCAACAGCGCCCCCTCGGATGGCGACCAACCTGCGGCGATCGACCCGCAAAACAGCTTCTCGGCAGACTGGATCGAGGTCTTCAAGCCCTCGGATGCCGACAAGATCGAGAGCGGCCCGCGTGCCCGTAAGGAAAGTGTCACTGAAACCGAAGGCCCGGCCGTCCGCCTGACCTCCCAGAGCGGCAATACGGATGGCAATGTTTCCATCACCATTCCGGCCGATGTCCTGCAGCAGCTTGCCGGCAAGTCCTCGACCATCGCGCTGACCCTGCAGTCCACCACGGACGAGCCTACACAGATCACCGTCGAGTGCGATTTCCAGTCGCTCGGCAATTGCGCCCGCCATCGTTTCAACGTCACGCGCGAAAAGTCGGACGCGCTGCTGCAGGTGCGCTTCGACCGCTCCCTGGCGCCGAATTCCCCGGGCCGGCTGATGATCAACAGCGATGTCGACGGCAAGGCCCGTGGCATCAATCTCTTTGCCGTGCGGATCCTGCCGGGCCAGTAAGTGGCCCGGTTTGCTTGGGAGGTTTATTTCAGGAAGCCGGGACCCGCGCCGATGATCTTATCATCAAGCGCACCGATCGCGTCCTTGTCCTTGCCGTCATAGTCGATGGTTTTCAGCATGTGGCGAATGAGGTTGAGCCTCGTCCGGTGTTTGTCATTGGCGTGGATCACGGTCCAGGGCGCAAACTCCGTGTGGGTTTCCTTCAGCATGCGGTCGCGCTTCTCGCTGTAGTCGTCCCATTTGGTCAATGCGGCTATATCCATCGAGGAGAGCTTCCAGACAGCGAGCGGATCGTGCCGCCGGTCATGGAACCGCTTGATCTGCATTTCCCGGCCGATATCCAGATAGAACTTGAAGAAGAATATGCCTTCGTGGGCGATGACCTTTTCCACCTGCGGCGCCTGATTGAGAAAGTCCTCGTATTGTTTCGGCGTGCAGAAGCCCATGACCGGCTCCACGCCGGCGCGATTGTACCAGGAACGGTCGAAGAGCACGAATTCGCCCGATGTCGGAAACTGTGCGATATAGCGCTGGAAATACCATTGACCTTGTTCCCGCTCCGTAGGCTTGGCGAGCGCCACCACGCGGGCAAGGCGCGGGTTCATGTGAGCCGAGGATGCCTGGATCGCGCCGCCCTTGCCGGCCGCGTCGCGTCCTTCGAAGAGCGCCATCACCCGCTTGCCCGTCGCCTGCAGCCAGAACTGCACCTTCACGAGCTCGGCCTGCAGCTTCCTGAGCTCGTCGAGATATTCGTCGTCCTTCAGCTTCTTCTTGTATGGGTAGTCGCCGGATTCCAGCGCATGCTCATCTGCCCAGTCGGGCAGCACGGGATCATCGATATCGAAGACGCGTCTCTTGCCCCGGATCTCCAGCTCCACAACCCTGCTTTCGACGTCTTCGGCCATCGTCTCCTCCTGCGCTTGATGATTTCATTTTTCAGCAGGCGAACATATTTATCATTGAAAATCAAATCCTCTGCGTAAGCAAAGCGCAATTCGGTGACGCGCGCTGCGGCTTTTCGCGCAAGTTTCTCAAATGGAAAACTTCTGTCATGAAACGCGGCTATCAGGCAGAGTTTGAATATAAAGAAAAACGAATCGACGCCGCGAGGGGCAGCTTGGAAGACGAAACGCCGTGGACAAAAAGCCTGTTGGCGCGCATCCGGCGCGAGCGCCCGGTTCTGCTGGCGACGCTGCTGAGCGCGCTTGTCGCGCTTGCCGCTGGCATGAACAAATGGATCGTGCTCGCCCTGCTGCTTGTGATGATCTTCACCTCGCTCTTCAACGAGGCGCCGGTCATCAGACACGATGTAGACGAGCCGGTCGAACCCGAGCCTGAAGTGCCTCCGAGCCGCCTGCCGGAAGTCTCCGCCACGCTGGCCGGCCTCGATATCCCGGTCATGGTGCTCTCGGAAGATGCCTCGGTGCTGTTTCAGAACCGCGCGGCCGAAAAGGCTTTCGGCGAGGTGACGCTCGGCTCCCATATATCGGCAAGGCTGCGTTCTCCCGGCGTCTTGGACATGGTGCGCGAAACCATCGCCACCAACGCCCCGAACCAGATCGAACATTCCGAGCGGCTGCCTTCAGAGCGCGTCTATATCGTTCGCAGCGCTCCTGTCGAATTCAAGGATGATGATGGCCGCAACGAGCGCTATTACATCCTCTCCTTCCGGGATATTTCCGAAATACGCCGCATCGATCGCATGCGCTCGGATTTTGTCGCCAATGCCAGCCATGAGCTGCGCACGCCGCTTGCCTCGCTGCGCGGCTTCATCGAGACGATCCAGGGTCCGGCTAAGAACGATCCGAAGGCGCAGGCACGTTTCCTCGGCATCATGTTCGACCAGACGACGCGTATGAGCAGGCTCGTCGACGATCTTCTGTCTCTGTCGAGGCTTGAGCTCAAGTCGCATATCGCCCCCGATGAGAAAGTGGATCTCGTGCCGCTTCTCGGCCACGTCAGGGATTCGCTCGTGCCGCTTGCGAAGGATGTCGGCGTCTCGATCAACCTGCACCTGCCCGACGGCAAGGTCGAAGTGCTGGGAGACCGTGACGAGCTCGTTCAGGTCTTCGAGAACCTGATGGAAAATGCCTGCAAATATGGCCAGGAAGGTGAAGTCGTCGATGTCTGGCTGAAGAATGGATCGGGCCAGCCGGTGGAGGTCAGCGTCGTCGACAGGGGGCCAGGCATTCCGGCCGAACATGTGCCGCGCTTGACGGAGCGCTTCTATCGCGTCAGCATCGAAGACAGCCGTTCCAAGAAGGGCACGGGGCTCGGGCTTGCCATCGTCAAGCATATTCTGACGCGCCATCGTGCACGGCTGATCGTTAAATCAGAGGTGGGCAAGGGAACGGAGTTTACCGTGCGCTTCTGACGCAATATGTCGCATGCAATTTTTCAACGCAATATTTTTACATTTAAAATCAAGAATTTATCTTGTCATAAATGTTTCATCGATTTGACATAAAAGGACGGTGCTTAAGGCGCTAAGAGAGTCCTGCCGATGAAAAAAGGCAATGCGAGGGCCTCTTTGAGGCCGCACTCACACAAGCCCAAATGCCGGGAGATTCAAATGAACACCTTTAAACTTACTGTTGCCGCGCTTGCTGCAACCGCCGCTTTCGCTGGCGTTGCAGTTGCTCGCGACCAGATTCAGGTTGCTGGTTCGTCCACCGTCCTGCCTTACGCAAAGATCGTCGCCGAGTCCTTCGGCGAAACCTTCACCAACTTCAAGACGCCGGTCGTCGAATCCGGCGGCACGGGCGCTGGTCTGAAGGAATTCTGCAAGGGCGTCGGTGAAGACACGATCGACGTTGCCAACGCCTCGCGTCCGATCAACAAGAATGAAGCGGAAGCCTGCAAGGCTGCCGGCGTAACGGACATCCAGGAAGTCAAGATCGGTTATGACGGCATCGTCTTCGCAACCGACTCTTCCAACCCGGACGTTGCCTACGTTCCGGCCGACATCTACAAGGCCCTCGCTGCCCAGGTTGTCGTTGACGGCAAGCTCGTCGCCAACCCCTACAAGAAGTGGTCTGAAGTCAACCCGAAGCTTCCGGCTGTTGATATCGCTGCCTATATCCCGGGCGAAAAGCACGGCACGCGCGAAGTCTTCGAACAGAACGTTCTCGCCGCCGGCTGCAAGGCTTCCGGCGCTCAGGAAGTCATCGCCAAGGAAATCGCCGACAAGGCTGCCCAGGGCAAGGCTTGCGTCGCAGTTCGCAAGGACGGTGCTGCTGTCGACATCGACGGCGACTATCCGGAAACGCTGGCACGCATCGCTGCCAACAAGACCGGCGTTGGCGTATTCGGTCTCTCCTTCTACGAAAACAACGCTGACAAGCTCAAGGTTGCGACCATGAGCGGCATCGTTCCGTCGACGGAAACGATTTCCAACGGCACCTACCCGGTTTCCCGTCCGCTGTTCTTCTATGTCAAGAAGGCACATCTGGGCGCCGTTCCGGGCCTGAAGGAATATGTCAACTTCTTCGTATCCGACCAGATGATCGGCCCTGACAGCCCGCTCGTCGAATACGGTCTCGTTGCTGCTCCGGATGCAGAGCGCGAAGCGATCCGTAAGGCCGTAGAGGCCGGCAAGACCATGTAATGACTTTGCCGGCGCGACGCTCGGGGGCGTCGCGCCGGCATCACCTTATCCGCCCGGCTCCATTGGGGTGCCGGGCGGATGAACTTCTTCTCCATGATATTGAAGCCGATGGCACGCTCCTGGAGCTGCCTGGCTCTTTGGGGGCTGTGGGCCTGGGGACGTAACGAATGAGCACATCCATCATACTCTTGTGCCTGGTAGTGATCGGCGCCGTTGCCTATGTGGCTGCGCGCAGCCGCGCGATGGCGCTTTCCGGAGGCAGGTCTTCTGCCCTGCATTCGCGGCCGGCCTATTATGGCTCCTATGCCGCGATCTGGGCTGTTCTGCCTTCCCTGATCGTTCTGTTTGCCTGGCTGGCTATCAGCCCGGGCATCATCTCTTCCTCCGTTCGCGGCGCCTTTCCTGACGACGTGAAGGCGCAACCGGTCGTCCAGCAGGACCTCGCCTACAGCATGGTCGCCACGGTTGCCCGCGGCATGAACCTGCTGACCTCGGATGAGGTTTCCTCCTTGTCGAGCAATCCTGCGGGTCTGCAGGCAAAGCTCAGCGAGAAGGGCGTACCGCTCGCCGGCGAGCCGCAGCCCTACATGATCGCTGCCGCAAAGACCCTGAACTCGGAGAGCATGACGAGCCGCGTCATCATGACGGCGATCGTGCTGCTCATATCTGTCGCAGGTGCTTTCTATGCGCTGCGCTCCGTTGCTCCGCGCTTCCGTGCCCGCAACCGTGTCGAGCGCGTTATGCTCTGGGCGCTGCTCGTTGCATCCTCCATCGCCATTCTGACGACGATCGGCATCGTGCTCTCGATGCTGACAGAAGCGAGCCGCTTCTTCGCCGTCGTTCCCTTCGTCGACTTCTTCTTCGGAACGGTCTGGGATCCGCGTTTTGCCGGTGCGGGCAGCTCCTCCTTCGGCCAGTTCGGGCTCATCCCACTCCTGCTCGGCACGCTCTATATCGGCCTGGTCGCCATGCTGGTCGCCGTGCCGGTCGGCCTCTTTGCCGCCATCTACATGGCCGAGTATGCTTCTTCGAGAGTGCGCTCGATCGCCAAGCCGCTTCTCGAAGTGCTCGCCGGCATTCCGACGATCGTCTATGGCTTCTTTGCACTCGTCACCGTCGGGCCGTTCCTGCGTGATTTCTCGGCGCAGATCAGCGGTCTTTTGAGCGGCAGCTATACGAACTTCATCCAGGCACAGAGCGTCATCACCGCAGGCATCGTCATGGGCATCATGCTGATCCCTTACGTTTCCTCGCTGTCGGACGATATCATCACCGCAGTTCCGCGGGCACTGCGTGACGGCTCGCTCGGTCTCGGCGCCACACGCTCCGAAACCATCAAAAAGGTGGTCTTGCCCGCAGCCCTTCCCGGTATCGTCGGCGCGCTGCTGATGACCGCTTCGCGTGCCATCGGTGAAACCATGATCGTGGTTCTGGCCGCCGGTGTCGCCGCCCGTATCCAGATCAATCCCTTCGAGCCGATGACGACAGTGACCGTCAAGATCGTCAACCAGCTGACCGGCGACCTTGAGTTCACCTCGCCGCAGACGCTGGTTGCCTTCGCACTTGGCATCACGCTGTTCTGCATCACGCTTTGCCTCAACATCTACGCGCTCTATATCGTGCGCAAATATCGGGAGCAGTACGAATGACGAATATTGTTTCCCCCGTCGCCGGCGTTACCGTTTCTAAGGCGCCCGCGCGTCGCGATATCGGCATCAAGCGTCGCTACGCTGCCGAGCGCCGGTTCCAGGCCTATGGCATCGCAGCCATAGCATTCGGCCTCGTCTTCCTCTTCATTCTGCTTTGGACGGTCATCAGCAACGGCTATACGGCCTTCCTACAGACGTCGATCACCCTGCCGATCGAATTCTCCGAGAAGACGATCGACCCGGACAACAAGCGTGCAACCGACCCTTCGGTGCTGGTCGCTGCCAACTATCCGGTTCTGCTACGCGACGCGATCGTCAAGCAGCTCGGCATCAATGCCGCAAGCCGTCCTGACGTGCGCGATGCATCCGCCATGCTGTCCAAGGGGGCGCCCATTCAGCTGCGCGACATGGTCGTTGCCGACCCGTCGATCATTGGCAAGACCGTCAATATTACAGTGCTTGCAGATGCCAATATCGACAGCGCCAACAAGGGCCAGATCAATCTTTCGGTCGATGAGAAGAACCGTAAGGTCAACGACAAGCAGGTTGCCTGGATGAATGAGCTGAAGGCGAGCGGTGCTCTCCACAAGACGTTCAACACCGGCCTCTTCGTCAACGGCAATTCCAGCCGTCCGGAAGCCGCAGGTCTCGGCGTCGCCCTCATCGGCTCGCTCTACCTGATGCTGATCGTTCTCGTGCTTTCGCTGCCGATCGGCGTCGCTGCCTCGATTTACCTTGAGGAATTCGCGCCGAAGAACAAGCTGACGGACCTGATCGAGGTCAATATCAACAACCTCGCCGCCGTCCCGTCGATCGTCTACGGTCTGCTCGGCCTGTCGGTCTTCATCAACTTCGCCGGCCTGCCGCGTTCGGCACCGCTGGTCGGCGGCCTGGTGCTGACGCTGATGACGCTGCCGACGATCATCATCGCCACGCGTGCAGCGCTCCGTGCCGTGCCGCCGTCGATCCGCGCGGCTGCCCTCGGCCTCGGCGCCTCGAAGATGCAGATGGTGTTTCACCACGTGCTGCCGCTTGCAATGCCCGGCATCCTGACCGGCACGATCATCGGCCTTGCCCACGCACTCGGCGAAACTGCGCCGCTGCTGCTGATCGGCATGGTCGCCTTCGTCGCCCAGGCGCCGAGCAGTCCACTCGATCCCTCCACGGCGCTTCCGGTTCAGGTCTACATGTGGGCCAACGAAGCCGAGCGCGCATTCGTGGAAAGAACCTCGGGTGCCATTATCGTCCTGCTCCTGTTCCTGATCGTCATGAACATGGGAGCTATCCTCTTGCGTCGTCGCTTTGAGCGCCGCTGGTAAACGGAGTAGAGATCATGAACATGTTGACGGAAGCTGCAGTTGAGAAGGCGCTGGACCAGAAAATGAGCAACGTCCCGTATAAGATGATCGGACAGGATGTCTCCGTTTATTACGGCGAGAAGCGCGCGCTTTTCGATGTCAATCTGAACGTCCGCGAAAACACCGTGACCGCCCTGATCGGCCCGTCGGGCTGCGGCAAGTCCACCTTCCTGCGGTCGCTGAACCGCATGAACGACACGATCGATGGCTGCCGCGTCACCGGCAAGATCACGCTCGACAGCGACGATATCTACGATCCTGACATCGACGTCGTCGAACTCCGCGCCCGTGTCGGCATGGTGTTCCAGAAGCCGAATCCGTTCCCGAAAACAATCTATGAAAACGTCTCCTACGGACCGCGCATCCACGGCCTCGCCAAATCCAAGGCCGACCTGGACCAGATCGTCGAGACGAGCCTGCAGCGCGCCGGCCTCTGGAATGAGGTCAAGGATCGCGTGCATGAATCCGGCACCGGCCTTTCCGGCGGTCAGCAGCAGCGTCTGTGCATCGCACGCGCCGTTGCCGTCAGCCCGGAAGTCATCCTGATGGACGAGCCCTGCTCGGCGCTCGACCCGATCGCGACTGCCAAGGTCGAAGAGCTGATCCATGAGCTGCGTGAAAACTACACCATCGTCATCGTGACGCATTCCATGCAGCAGGCCGCGCGCGTATCACAGCGTACGGCCATGTTCCACCTCGGCAACCTGGTCGAGGAAAACGACACCGACAAGATGTTCACCAATCCCGACGATCCGCGCACCCAGGACTATATCATGGGCCGGTTCGGCTGATTTTGGCGATGTGAAGCCTTCCCGATTTTCGAGGACAAAGCCCCATGGCATCGACACATATTTTTTCCGCTTACGATGACGATCTGAAATTCCTGTCCCGGCGCATTTCCGAGATGGGTGGTCTTGCCGAACAGATGGTCGGCGAGGCCGTCCGTGCGCTGGTCAACGGCGACACTGCGCTCGCCCAGAAGGTCATTTCCGACGACGTGATCCTTGATCACGCGGAACGCGAAATCAACGACAAGGCGATCGTCACGATCGCCCGTCGCCAGCCGATGGCCTCCGACCTTCGCGAGATCATGGGTTCGATCCGCATCGCCGCCGACCTCGAGCGTGTCGGCGACCTCGGCAAGAACACCGCAAAGCGCGTCATCGCCGTCCAGAGCACCGGCGTTCCGCGCAAGCTCGCCCGCGGTCTCGAGCATCTCTCCGAACTGGCGCTCGTCCAGCTCAAGGAAGTGCTCGACGTCTATACGACGCGTTCTGCGGACAAGGCCAAGTCCATCCGCGAGCGCGACGACGAGATCGACGCGATGTACACCTCGCTGTTCCGCGAACTCCTCACCTACATGATGGAAGATCCGCGCAACATCACGAGCTGCACGCATCTTCTCTTCTGCGCCAAGAACATCGAGCGCATCGGCGACCATGCGACCAACATCGCTGAGACGATCTATTACATGGCAACCGGCGCCCAGCCGGAGGGTGAGCGTCCGAAGGACGACAGCTCCAATACCGTCGGTGCGGTGACGGAGTAATCCGGACCTGCCAATTGCGTGCGCGCCCTGCGCTGGGGCGCGCAAAGGTCGCAGCCAATTCCAAGTTTCTGCATGGTCCGTTGCTTAAATCACCCCCGGTTTAAGGATCATGCATTAGGAGACTGACACGCATGATCCCAAGAGTTGCAGTTGTTGAAGATGAAGAGGCGCTGAGTGTGCTTCTCCGCTACAACCTCGAGGCTGAAGGTTTCGAGGTGGATACGATCCTCCGTGGCGACGAGGCCGAAATCCGGCTTCAGGAGCGCACGCCGGACCTGCTCATCCTTGACTGGATGCTGCCGGGCGTTTCCGGCATCGAACTCTGCCGCCGGCTGCGCATGCGGCCGGAGACCGAGCGCCTGCCGATCATCATGCTGACGGCACGCGGCGAAGAGAGCGAACGCGTTCGCGGTCTCTCGACCGGCGCGGACGACTATGTCGTCAAGCCCTTCTCCACGCCGGAACTCGTTGCCCGCGTCAAGGCGATGCTGCGACGCGCCCGTCCGGAGGTTCTCTCCACCGTTCTGAAGTGTGGTGATATCGAGCTCGATCGCGAAACCCATCGCGTTCATCGCAAGAGCCGCGAAGTGCGCCTCGGCCCGACCGAATTCCGCCTGCTCGAATTCCTGATGTCGTCGCCGGGCAGGGTCTTCTCCCGCTCGCAGCTTCTGGATGGCGTCTGGGGCCACGATATCTACGTGGACGAACGTACCGTCGACGTCCATGTCGGGCGCCTGCGTAAGGCGCTGAACTTCTCCAACATGCAGGATGTCATCCGCACCGTCCGCGGCGCGGGATATTCCATGGAAGCCTGATCCGAGTGATCGGAGGTCCAGACGGGTCGCTCGCTTGCCGGGCGGCCCGTTTGCTTATCTGGTGTCCTTCTGAAGAAACAGCGATGGGTAGGCCCGCCCTGTCCGTCGAGCTTGAAGCGACCTGTCTCGGCGAAGCACAGCTTCTTCTGGAAGCCGACACTAGGCGCCGAAAGCGAACTTCAAGAGGGTTTGCTTTCTACAGACGAATGCGTGCAAGAACTCGATCAAGAGCCTTTTGCAGAGCCACAGCGCCACCGAAATCGCGAAAGTCTTCGAGCACCTGTTCATTCAATCCGCCCTTGGTCGAATGCTCGCCGATGAGTTCATCAAAACTCGCGACAGGTTTCGAACGGGCAGCATGGGCGAGGCCGGAAAACAATTGACGGAGGTAGGCGTCGCCAGCCGTTCTCGAAAGCCCTTGGCTCTGCAGCCAGGTCGACGTCGCGTCCAGGATGCCGAAATAGGTGGCCATCAGGCAGCTCGCCACCGCGAGAAGTTCGAACTCAGGTCTGTTTTCAACCTGGATCGCCGTTCCGAGCGCCGAAAAGAGGGCGTGGGAAACCTCGTCGGGCGGGTAGATCGCAGTCGCGCCCTGAAGATCTGCGATGAACGGAAGTGGAATTGCCAGGCTCAGGCGAACTGGCTGATCGATCCACGCCAGCAGTTGATCCATTGGCGTGGCCGCGACGAAGCTGATGACATGGTGGCCCGGCCGAAATCGGAGCGAGCGGATGACCTCCTCGGCAATTTGCGGCCTCACCGCCACAAATACGAGATCGGATCGGTCGAGAACATCCTGGTTCCCCAAAGCGATCGACACATTCCGGTTTGCCGCCGCAAGGCGGGCGGCGACGCTTGCGCTGCGCGGTGACAGCACGATCGGTGTGTCGCGAAACGCTGTCTTGCCCAATCCGGTGACGACGGCCTCGGTAATCGTGCCCGTCCCGACGAACCCCATTGTCATCCGCTTTGGATCGATCTCCATTGGCACCCCTGACCGACTGTTTGCGCCGTGCTACTCCACGAGAATACCGCATCTGCATCAGAAAATCGCGTTACAGCGCCATGACCACCGTTCCATGCCAGCCTGGGGCTGAAACACATCGGTGGTGTTGGCCACGTAACTTCGCATTGTCAGGCATGGTGAACGACCGGCAGAGATCGGCCTCCGGCAGATAGTCGTGGTCAGGAGCGGTTTTCCAGTCCTCCTGTGCCGGCTAAAAAAATCACCCCTCCGCGCATAGGCGAGGAGGGGTGATGGTACGTTGCGTCTGTTGGAAGATCGCGGGTCAGGCGACCCGGACAGCCTTGCGGCGTTCGCTGACCGGCTGGTAGGCGAGGCGCTGGTGATAGTTGCAATAGGGCGAGGAATCCGGGGAGTCGCAGCCGCAGAAGTAGAAGTCGTCCTTCAGCGGATCGCCGACCGGCCACTTGCAGGTGCGCTCCGTCAGTTCCGTCAGGCCAAGGCGGCGTGAAATCGGCACGACCACATTCTTGGCCGGCACGTATTCCATTTCCTCGACCGTTTCGATCTCGATCTCTTCCTTCAGCATCGTTGCGCCCTGCTGGCGGGTAACGGTGCGGGTGGTGATGCGAGACGCATAGTTCGGGGCGCGCGGAGCCGACGTATTGCGCTTCGTTGCGCGCGCAGCGGTTGCCGTGCCGCCGGCCTTGGCGCGGCCGGGAAGACTGAGCCGGTGAACCTTGCCGATAACAGCGTTTCTACTCACTCCGCCAAGCTGCGCAGCGATCTGGCTGGCGCTCAGCCCCTCTGACCAAAGCTTCTTGAGCTTCTCGACACGCTCGTCTGTCCAGTTCATTGCCCTGTCTCCACCTTTCGCGTTGGTGATGGCAGAATCCCTCACCGTTGCCTCGGAAGTCTCCGAAGCAAGAAACGCCTGATCAATTTTGGTGACTAGTTCCGCCGCATGCAGTCTAGTAATTGAACTTTAACCTAGTGTGAGCCTGACTCTGTGACAAGAGTCGCGTGAATCCGATGAATCCGAATTCGGGGTTTTCCCCAACTTGCTTCCCCGGAGAGTCATTTCTGCAACATTAGCTGTTGATAGACCTGCAAGTCTGATTTGAGGCTTGACGCATGTGCTAAATCCTCAGTTTTGTTGACATTGCAGTGCGAAAAGTAAATAGTGCTTCCTGCCGCCGCAAGGCGGCATTTTTGATTTTTCGGGCCTGGTTTTCTTAGCCGGAGTCCGTTGCCTTAGAGCCTGACCAGGAGATTGCGCCATGGCTGAAGCCTCGCCGCTTTATGATACCTATTCTCGTGCCCCGCTGCGGTTCGAGCGAGGCGAGGGCGTGTGGCTGATCACCGAAACGGGCGAGCGATATCTGGATTTCGGCGCGGGCGTTGCCGTTACCTCCGTGGGGCATGGCAATCCGCACGTTGTGGCCGCTCTCAAGGATCAGGCCGACAAGGTCTGGCATCTCTCCAATATTTATGAAGTGCCGGGGCAGGAGAAGCTCGCCAAGCGTCTGACGGATGCCACTTTCGCCGACAAGGTGTTCTTCACCAATTCAGGCGCCGAGGCTCTCGAATGCGCCATCAAGACTGCGCGCCGCTATCAGTTCTCCAAGGGGCATCCGGAGCGCTTCCACATCATCACCTTCGATGGCGCCTTCCACGGCCGTACGCTGGCGACCATCGCCGCCGGCGGCCAGGAGAAATATCTCGAAGGTTTCGGCCCGAAGACCCCTGGTTTCGATCAGGTGCCCTTTGGCGATGTCGAGGCTGTCCGTGCCGCTATTACCGACAAGACCGCCGGCATCCTCATCGAGCCGGTGCAGGGCGAGGGCGGTGTCCGCCCAGCAACGTCCGAATTCATGAAAGCGCTCCGCCAGCTCTGCGATGAGCATGGCCTGCTGCTGATCCTCGACGAGGTGCAGACCGGCGTCGGCCGTACCGGCAAGCTCTTCGCTCATGAATGGTCGGGTATAACGCCCGACATCATGGCGGTTGCCAAGGGCATCGGCGGCGGCTTTCCGCTCGGCGCCTGCCTTGCGACGGCAGAGGCCGCTTCCGGCATGAAGGCGGGCACGCATGGTTCCACCTATGGCGGCAACCCGCTGGCCATGGCTGTCGGTAACGCGGTGCTCGATGTCATCCTGGCCGAGGGCTTCCTGCAGCATGTGCGTGATGTCACTCTCGTCTTCCGCCAGGGCCTTGCATCGCTCAAGGATCGCTATCCCGACGTGATCGAAGATATCAGGGGCGAAGGGCTGTTGCTCGGCGTCAAGGCTGCCATTCCCTCGGCAGAGCTGCTGAAGGAAATCCGCGCAGCCCATCTTCTGGCGATCCCGGCAGGCGATAATGTCATCCGCCTGCTGCCGCCGCTGGTCGTAACCGCCGAGGAGGCGCGCGAGGGTCTTTCCCGTCTCGAACGCGCTGCCGAAAACATCCGTGCCGCCAAGGTCAAGAAGACCGCTTGATAGGACAATGCCCCGCCCGCTGGCGGGCGTAGCAGGTAACGAACAATGGCTTCCCCCAAACACTTCCTCGATCTTTCCGCCGTCACCGGATCCGACCTCAGAACCATCATGGACGATGCCAAGCTGCGAAAGCAGGCTTTTAAGGCCGGCACGGCCGACAAGCCGCTCGCCGGCAAGATGCTCGCCATGATCTTCGAGAAGCCGTCCACGCGAACCCGCGTCTCCTTCGATGTCGGCATGCGCCAGCTCGGCGGCGAGACCTTGTTCTTGTCGGGCACTGAAATGCAGCTCGGCCGCGCCGAAACGATCGGCGACACCGCCAAGGTTCTGTCGCGCTATGTCGACGCGATCATGATCCGCACGACCGACCACAACCGTATGCTGGAGCTCGCTGAGCATGCGACCGTGCCGGTCATCAATGCGCTGACGGATGATACCCATCCCTGCCAGATCATGGCTGATATCATGACCTTCGAAGAGCATCGCGGCCCGATCAAGGGCAAGACGATCGCCTGGACGGGTGACGGCAACAACGTGCTGCATTCGCTGGTGGAAGGAGCTGCCCGTTTCGGCTACCGCATGAACATGGCAGTACCCCTTGGTTCCGAGCCGAAGGATCACTATCTGAACTGGGCCCGCAATGAGGGCGCCGAAATCATGCTTTACCATGATGCTGACCGTGCGGTCGCCGGCGTCGATTGCGTGGTGACCGATACCTGGGTCTCCATGAATCAGGAACATCGGGCTCGCGGTCACAATGTCTTCCAGCCTTATCAGGTCAACGCGCATTTGATGGCGCAGGCCGGCAAAGACGCATTGTTCATGCACTGCCTCCCCGCTCACCGCGGTGAGGAGGTGACGGACGAAGTGATCGATGGCCCGCAATCCGTGGTCTTCGATGAAGCGGAAAACCGTCTTCATGCGCAGAAGTCGATTCTTGCTTGGTGCCTGGGCGCGATCTGAACCATAATCGGATGTCGCGAGTTCCAAACTCGCGGCTGCGCAAGCAGCCGGTGCGCTGGCCGGCTGCTCTGACAAAACAGGAGTGAAAGCCATGGCAGAAGCTGCCGCCGCCCTCGGCGAGTTCGATTTCGCCGGCGATGATCATGTCGTCCCCTTCCAGGTGGAAGGGCTGGATGTGCGCGGTCGCGCCGTCCAGCTCGGCCCAATGCTGGATTCAATCCTCGAACGCCATCATTATCCCACGCCCGTCGCCCGCCTTCTGGCGGAGGTGGTGGTGCTCACGGTGCTGCTCGGCACCTCGCTGAAGTTCGAGGGCAAATTCACTGTCCAGACCAAGAGCGACGGTCCCGTCGATCTCTTGGTTGCCGATTTCTCCACGCCGGAAAATGTCCGGGCCTACGCCCGCTTCGATCAGGCCTTGCTCGATAAGGCGATCGCTGCAGGCGAGACGGAGCCGGAACAGCTTCTCGGCAAGGGCGTGCTCGCCTTCACCATTGATCAGGGCAAGTTCAGCCAGCCCTATCAGGGCATCGTGGCACTTGACGGTACCTCGCTGGAAGACATTGCAGGTGTCTATTTCCGCCAGTCGGAGCAGATCCCGACGCGCGTGCGCCTTGCCGCAGCCGAGCTCTTCGACCGCGACGAGAACGGTAAGCCGCGTCACCGCTGGCGGGCAGGGGGCCTCGTCGCCCAATTCCTGCCGGAAGCGCCGGAGCGTATGCGCCGGCCCGATCTTCACGGCGGTGATGGCGACACGGCTGCGCGCGCCCATGTTGAGGATGATGCCTGGACGGAAGCCCGCTCGCTCGTTGAAACCGTGGATGCCGATGAACTGACCGATCCGCTTGTTGGCACCGAACGCCTGCTCTTTCGCCTCTTTCACGAACGCGGCGTGCGCGTCTACGATCCGCGCGCCGTCTTCGATCGTTGCAGCTGTTCACGGGAAAAGATCGGCGGCGTGCTGAAGGGCTTCAGCGCCGAGGAAATCGAGGCGAGCCAGGAAAATGGCGAGATCTCGGTCACCTGCGAATTCTGCTCCACGACCTACCGCTTCCCGGTGCAGGAAGTTGCGGCGGCGGAGTGAGTGCGCGGAGAATGGGGCAGGCTCTAGTTCAATACCCTGAGCAGGCCGGGTGAATCCAAAGAGAAGGCGGGGATGTCGACATCGAACGTCTCGCCTTCGTCCGTCTCCATCTGGTAGTGGCCGAACATCAGGCCGGACGGCGTATCCAGCGGGCAGCCCGACGAATATTCATAGGTGTCACCTGGCTGCAGCCGCGGCTGCTCGCCGACGACGCCGGGGCCGCTGACCTCGTCGATCTGCCCGTTCTGGTCGGTAATGTTCCAGTAGCGGTTGACGAGACGTACGGCGATGCCGGAATTGTTGCTGATGACCACACGGTAACCCCAGACATAGCGATCGTCATCCGGATCGGATTGCTCCTCCAGATAAAACGGCTCGACAACGACTTCGATATCTCGTGTGAGGGCGCGATACATGCCTTACACCTTAGTCAGGATATGTTACCCGTATCTTATAAGAGGCCTCTGCCGTCAAGAAACGGTACAGTGATCGCGGCCTCACCACCCCCGGTTGGACCGCCTTTCGTTCATTAAGCCTAACTCTCAGTGTTAATTTCAAGGCAATGCGACGGCCGCAGCGTCTGCCGACGGCCGTGCCTTGATGGTCAGGCCGAAACCTTCGCCAGAGCGCGGGCGAAATCTTCTATCAGATCGTCCGTATCCTCGATGCCGGCCGACAGGCGCACCGTGCCCGGCGAGATGCCGAGTTCGGCGCGAGCTTCGTCCGTCAGGTTCTTGTGCGTGGTCGTGGCCGGATGCGTGATCAGGCTCTTGGAGTCGCCGAGATTGTTGGAAATCTTGACGATCTCAAGCGCGTTCTGCAGCGCGAAGGCAGCTTCCTTGCCACCTTTGAGCTCGAAGCAGACGAGCGTCGACCCACCGGACATCTGCTTGGCGATGATATCGGCCTGCGGATGGTCTTTGCGGCCGGGATAGATGACCTTGGCGACCTTGCCCTGATCGGCCAGGAAATCGGCGATCTTCGCCGCATTCTGGGTCTGCTGCTTGACGCGCAGCGGCAGCGTCTCGATGCCCTTCAGAAGCGTCCAGGCATTGAAGGGTGACATGGCCGGGCCCGTATGGCGGAAGTAGTCGTGCAGGTTCTCATCGATCCATTCCTTGTCGGAGAGAACCACACCGCCGAGGCAGCGGCCCTGGCCGTCGATGTGCTTGGTCGCGGAATAAACAACGATATGAGCGCCAAGCTCCAGCGGCTTCTGGAAGAGGGGCGTCGCAAAGACGTTGTCGACGACGACCTTTGCGCCGATCTGGTTGGCGAGCTTGGCGACACCGGCGATGTCAATCACTTCCAGCGTCGGGTTGGTCGGGCTTTCCAGGA
Source organism: Rhizobium sp. YAF28 (assembly GCF_052113285.1). NCBI lineage: Bacteria > Pseudomonadati > Pseudomonadota > Alphaproteobacteria > Hyphomicrobiales > Rhizobiaceae > Rhizobium > Rhizobium sp. YAF28. Next base: position 336,667 of record NZ_JBFRCX010000004.1, read on the forward strand.
AGAATACCTTGGTCTTCGGGGTAACAGCCTTTTCCCAGTTTCCGAGGTCGCGACCGTCGATCAGCGTGCAGTCGATGCCGTATTTCGGCGCCAGCGTCTCGACGACCCAGCGGCAGGAGCCGAAGAGGGCACGGGCGGCAACGATATGATCGCCGGCCTTCAGCTGGCAGAGAATGGCGGCGGTGACTGCAGCCATGCCGGAAGCGGTGGCGCGGGCGTCTTCGGCGCCTTCCAGCATGCACATGCGCTTTTCGAACATGTCATTGGTGGGGCTGCCGTAGCGCGCATAGATGAAACCTTCGGTCTCGCCCTTGAAGCGCGCTTCCGCCGCTTCCGACGTATCGTAGACGAAACCCTGCGTGAGATAGATTGCCTCGGATGTCTCGCCATATTGCGAGCGGAGCGTTCCGCCGTGGACGAGTTGGGTTGCCGGGCGCCAGGTCTTGCTCATGCCATCACCACTTTCAAACAACAAAAAAACCGGCCGCAAATGCAGACCGGTTTTCAACCCGGTCTTTTTAGCCACTTATTTAACGTGGCTGCAAGCCGACCGGCCAAATCACCACGGGATAAATTTGCAATACTGCCGTTCTAAGCTTGCGTCAATTCCCCGACTTTGGTTTTGTCGGCTGCAAATTATGGATGGAGCATGATGGCTCGCGAAACTGGAATTTTGGCCGACCGCGCAATTGCCGCGCTGTTTGAGACGGGGCGTCTTCAAAGCGAGCGCGAGCTGGACCGCGACCAGATCCAGCCTGCCAGCCTGGATCTGCGGCTGGGCGCCAAGGCTTTTCGGGTGCGCGCCAGCTTCATGCCCGGCCCATCGCATCTCGTCTCAGACAAGCTCGACCGGCTGAGCCTGCATGTCATTGACCTCAGCGAAGGCGCGGTGCTGGAAACCGGCTGCGTCTACATCGTACCGCTGATGGAGCGCCTCGATCTGCCGGCCGACATGTCGGCCTCGGCCAATCCGAAGAGCTCGACCGGCCGCCTCGATATCTTCACTCGCGTCATCACCGATTACGCGCAGGAATTCGACAAGATCCCGGCCGGCTATTCCGGCCCGCTCTATCTCGAAATCAGCCCGCGCACGTTCCCCATCGTCGTGCGCCGCGGCTCGCGCCTGTCACAGATCCGCTTCCGCGTCGGCCACTCGGTTCTGGGCGAGCCGGAGCTTTTGAAGTTGCACGCAACGGAAACGCTCGTCGCCGCCAAGCAGCCGAACGTATCCGGCGGCGGCATTGCGCTGTCGATCGATCTGACGGGCGACGAGGAAGGCTTGATCGGCTATCGCGGCAAACACCACACGGCCGTCGTCGACGTCGACAAGAAGGCTCAGCACGATATCTACGATTTCTGGGAACCACTCTACAGCCGCGACCGCACCGAGCTGATCCTCGATCCGGATGAGTTCTACATCCTCGTCTCGCGTGAGGCCGTGCACGTTCCGCCGCATTATGCGGCGGAAATGACCCCCTTCGATCCGCTCGTCGGTGAGTTCCGCGTCCACTATGCTGGCTTCTTCGATCCAGGCTTCGGCCATGCGCCGGCCGGCGGGCGCGGCAGCCGCGCGGTGCTGGAAGTGCGCAGCCACGAAGTGCCCTTCATCCTGGAAGACGGCCAGATCGTCGGCCGCCTGATCTACGAGCACATGCAGGAACAGCCGTTGAGCCTCTACGGTTCAGGCCTCGGCTCCAACTATCAGGCCCAGGGCCTCAAACTGTCTAAGCATTTTCGGATTTGATGCCCGATGGCGCCGTCACTTGACAGCGGCGGCTATCTGTTGGAAGTCTCAAGCCATCAGGCGGGTGTAGCTCAATGGTAGAGCAGCAGCTTCCCAAGCTGAATACGAGGGTTCGATTCCCTTCACCCGCTCCAGCTATTCCTCTCAATCTCTTCCGAAAATGTTGATCGGCCGGTACTGGCGGTGAGCGATCGCCAACGTGCGGTCTGGGCGGATGATATAGGTCTCCTCGACCTGCCGGCCGTACTGGTCGATGAAATTGTGCGGGAAGGTCGAGCCGATCGGCGACTTTGTCAGTTTGGTGCGCGGCTGGCCGTTGTAGGTGATGCTGCCGGGAATAGGCTCGATGCCGGGACCGGTATATTCGACAGTCGTGCAGCCAGCGAGCGCCAGCGCGCCGATCAGGCCAAGTGCGATCAGTTTCATATTGGAAGCCTTTCTTTCCGCAGCACGGTGCTATTGTACCGCAAATCGCCGAAAGCTCACGATACAAACGGTGCGCGCGTCTTCAACCCTTCGAGAAGTGCCCGGGTAAAGGTTGTGATCGTTCGCGCCAACCGTCCGATTGATCTGATTGCCGCTCGTGGCGCTATCTGGTAGAGCGATGCTGTCGAAAAAGGCAGGATCGGATGAGGTAAGCCCGGTCCCTTCCATCATCGGAAGCTCTGCTCCGTGTTTCACACGAGAACCCGCGACGTGGCCCGCATGCGAATGCGGGTTCCCGGCGGCATGCGGAGCGTTAAAAGACGCACTCCTCCGGGATTTTATTCTCAAAGGAGACATTCATGCGTTTGAACCATCTTGATTTCTACGTGCCCGATATTGCCGCTACGGCGGATTTCTTCCTGCGTTATTTCAGTCTGGAATTGCGGGAGATGAACGAACGGATCGGCCGGGCGATCCTTCATGACGACCAGGGAACGGAGATCGTCTTGAGCCGCCCGCTGCCGAAATTCGGCGGTGCCGATCAGGTGGAGCTGCAGCGGCAGACCTATCATATCGGCTTCATCCTCACCGAAAGATTGGATGTCGATCGGCTTCATGGCCGTCTGGTGACAGATGATGCCGCTGTCTCAGGACCACCGGCCGCCATTCGCGGCGGCTGGCTCTTCTATTGCACCGCGCCCGGCAACCTTCTTGTCGAAGTCGGCTGGCGTCCACCAGCCTGAAGGACCTGAAACGAAAATGGGCGGCCGAAGCCGCCCATTTTCATTCAATCATGTCATCAGCTCAGAACTCCGTCCAGTCAGCTTCCTGGCTGCTGGCGGGGGCAGCGTTGTTCACGCCGAAAGCGCTGGCTATCTTCTGGCCGAGGGCGCGGGCGGGCGAAGCCTTCGGGCGTGCGGTGCTTTCGGCAACGCGGACCGGAGCTCTGGCAGCCGGCCGTGCGCCAGCGCGCGGCGCGGCCGGTGCGGTCGAGATCGGCGCGCTTGCAACGAAGCCGCCGGTGCCTGTCAGGCGGAACTGGCCGAGCAGGTTGTTGAGCGCCGTCGCTTCCGTGGCAAGGCTATGGCTTGCCGCGGTGGATTCCTCGACCATGGCGGCATTCTGTTGGGTGCCCTGATCCATGGTGTTGACGGCTGTATTGATCTCCTGCAGGCCGGTCGACTGCTCGCGGGCGGCTTCGGCGATCGCATGGACGTGCTGGTTGATCTCCTGCACCTCGTGGACGATCGCATCGAGCGCCTTGCCGGTTTCGCCGACCAGCGAGACGCCGGTCTGCACATGCGTGCCGGATGTGTTGATCAGCGCCTTGATTTCCTTGGCGGCGTTTGCAGAGCGCTGGGCGAGTTCACGCACTTCCTGTGCGACGACCGCAAAACCCTTGCCGGCTTCGCCGGCACGCGCTGCCTCGACACCGGCGTTCAGCGCCAGCAGGTTCGTCTGGAAGGCGATATCGTCGATGACGCCGATGATATTGCCGATCTCGACGGAGGACTGCTCGATCTGATGCATGGCAGCGACCGCCTTGCGGACGACGTCGCCGGATTTCTCGGCGCCAAGGCGGGTGCGGGCGACGAGTTGGCTTGCCTCTTCGGCACGCTTTGCCGCGTCCTTCACCGTTATGGTGATCTCTTCGAGGGCTGCTGCCGTTTCTTCGACGGAAGCGGCCTGCTGTTCGGTGCGCTTCGAAAGCTCGTCGGCAGACGACCGGATCTCGTTGGCGCCGGCGCTGATGGCACGGGCGTTGGAGCCGACTGCGTGCAGGGTCTCGTTGAGCTTCTCGACCGAATTGTTGAAATCCTGGCGCAGCGCGTCGAGATGCGCGACGAAAGGCGTTTCGATATGTGAGAGGAGGTCGCCCGCCGAGAGCCGGCGCAGGCCGTCTCCGAGCGCATTGACCGCACGCTCGAGATCGGCGGCTTCCGCGGCCTTCTGCGCTTCGCGTTCACGGCGCTCGTTGTCGCTGAGGCTGCGGTCGGCTTCCGCGCGCGCCTCGATCTGGGCACGCTCGATCGCGTTGTCGCGGAAGATCGAGACGGCCTTTGCCATCTGGCCGACCTCGTCGCCGCGGTCGAGACCGCTGATCTCGCTCGCGGTATCGCCTTCGGCAAGCCGCGTCATGCGCAGGCGCAGCTGCATCATGGGGCCGGCGATGCCGATCTGCGCCACGGCCACGCTGATGCCGACAGCGGCGAGAACCGCAATGCCGATCAGGATGAAACAGAAGACGATCCGCTGGTTAACGGCAGCCGAAAGAGCGTCGCCGCCGTCGTTGAGCATCGCCATCATCGCATCATTGTTGGCGATCATCTTCGGCGTCAGTGCGTTGAGCTTGGCATTGATCAGGGCGACATTCGCCAGGGCGCCGGCGCTGTCCTTGGCCTTGCTCTGCTCGATGATCTTGTTCGCCAGCGTTTCGATTTCATCGATACCGGCCTGGATTTCATCGATCGCCGCCTTGCGGCTGGGCACAAGTGTCAGCGCCTGCTTCATGCGGTCGCGTGCCTGCGGCAGCTTGCTCGGTGTGGCGAGCGCTGTTTGGAATGCCGGCGTATCGGGCTTCATATCGGCAAGCAGACTCACTTGCAGCACCGAGGCGACGATCGATGCGCTGGCGCGCGCACTCTGCATGGAGGCCAGCGCCTCATGATCGATGAAGGCGCTGTAAGTCGCGTCCGCTTGGCGGAACTCGGACATGACATAGACCAATCCGGCCATGGTGATCAGCCCCAGGAGCGCCACGACCGATATGACTTTTGTGCGGATTTTCAGATGTTTCAGCATGGAAATGTCACCCGATTGGCCGGGTGTGTTGCGGACCCGGTGCTTTTGAAATCATTTGTTGCAGAACAATTCTTCGGTATTGCGGTGTGGGAGATACCTTGGGAGGTTCGACATGCGCATCATGCGGTCGGCCGGTGAGGTCGGTGTCGTCGCAACAAATAAGATCGGATATTGCTTAATTCCGCGCTAACGGGCTCGCAGGATTGCCCGTAAATTTTTGGGGCATAGTTGTCATTTGTGCTTGGGTGTTCGAAAAATGCAATTTATGCGGAATTTTTTTGCGACTGGCGCGGGGCCGAGTCTTCCGAAAGGCTTGCTTTGAAGGCCTGCGCGTATCGCAATTCTGTCCGATCGCAGTCTGTCGCCCGCCAGGCTATATTCCCCGTTGGGCGTGATTCTGTTACATCTCGGCCTGTGGCAAGCGCCGCTCTTACTCCCGAGGCAGGTTATCATGGTGCAATCTAGACCGGCGTTTCTGGCCCTCAGAGGGATTTTCGTCCTTTGCCTATTTTCGGTTGCACTGTTTTCGGCTTTTTCCGCTTTTGCGCAGCAATCGGGCCTGTCCGTGCCGCTGCTTTTCGATTCCCGCGAGCGTCTGGCGAAGCCGGATCTGTCCTCGCTCGTGCGCCTGCGTTTCCTGACCTCGGTGGACTTCCCGCCCTTCAATTTCACCGACCAGAACGGCAAGCTCTCCGGCTTCAACGTCGATCTGGCTCGCGAGATCTGCACCGAGCTCGAGATCGCTGATAAGTGCCAGATCCAGGCGCTGCCCTTTGCCGACCTGCAGAAGGCGCTTGCCGGCTTACAGGGTGACGCCGTCATTGCCGGCCTTGCCGTCACGCCCGAGCTGCGCCGCGAGTTCCTCTTCTCCCGCCCTTATCTGATGCTGCCGGCCCGCTTCGTCCGCAACATGGGCGCCTCCGTGACCGGAACGACGGCTGCCGGCCTCGCTGGCCATTCCGTCGGCGTCGTCAAGGGCACCGTGCATGAGGCGATGCTTGCTGCCTTCTTCCCTACCATCAAGGCTCAGCCCTTCGACAATAAGGAAGCGCTGCTGACGGCCTTGAAGGAACGCAAGATCGATGCTGCCTTTGCCGATGCGCTGCAACTTTCCTTCTGGGTCGCTTCGTCAGCTTCAGACAAATGCTGCGCCCTGTTCGACGGTCCCTATATGTCCGAGCATTTCCTGGGCGAGGGAATGACGATCATGCTGCGCCAGAATGACAGCGTGCTGACGGCAGCAATCGACCATGCGCTGGCAACGCTCTCGCGCAATGGCCGCCTGCAGGAAATCTATCTGCGTTATTTCCCTTACGGGCTGTACTAGAGCAATTCCAGCAAAAGTGTGCAGCGGTCTTGCGTCCGGAATTGCGTGAAGAGAAGCAATCCCGCAAAAGTGTGCAGTGGTTTGCGTCCGGAATTGCGTGAAGAAAAGCAGAAATCAGCCCTTGCGGAAGCGGGCGATCGCGCTGCGCTCGATGGCGGCGCAGGTCAGCTTGTCGAGGCCGAGACGGTCGCGCAGCAGGCTGAGCAGCCGCAGTTCTTCGGCCTTGACGGAAAGGTCGGCCGAGGCGACTTCGACCGCCAGTGCATAGGCCGTGTCATAGAGACGGGCAGGCAGCGTATCGCGAACGGTCTCCAGCACGACGTCAAGCCCTTCGGGCCCTGCCAGCAGCGAGGCGCAGTCGCGGGCGATGGAAATCAGATTGTCGTCGTCGAAATCGCGGAAAACCGGTAGGAAGCCGATGAGCTGACCGATCCTCTCCATTTCCCGGTCGTTCATGGTGCTGTCGACGGCGGATGCCATCACCATCACATAGATCAGCGCGTCATGGGCGGAAAGCGGCTTGTTCATGTCTGATTCCCTCTTCGATGAGCGGAGATTAGGAATTGGCGGTCTTTATTACAAGGGAGCGGCCGTTTCGGGCCGGGGCGTAGCCGCCGGCCTGCGGCGCGGATCCTCACCATGAATGCCTTGCTTTGCCTGCTTTGCTTTTTCGCCGGCAGCGGCAAGCGGTGAGCCCGGCTGCGCCTCCGTCCAGCCGTTTTCAACCAGCCATGTGCCGATATCCTGCTGCCCCAGCCGGCAGGCCGCACTCGCCATGTCCTCCCACGCATCGGAAGGCAGGTCGCAATCGATCGTGCGGTTGCGCAGGTAAAGCCGCAGAGCCGTCTTCGCCATCATGCCGCACGGCCACTGCTTGCCATCCGAGCCGCAGCTCTTGTCGGCGGGCGTCTCGATGATATTGGCAATCTGCAGCCTGCGTTTGCCGAAGGAGAGAATGCCGGCGCTCTCCACCGTCGGCCGCAGCAGTTCCACGCTGTCCTTTCCAGCAGGCGCAGTTGATAGCGTCTCAGTCGGCGCAAGAGCGCTTTGCGCCGTTGCATCCGCTGGCGCATTTTCGGAAGAGGCCTCTGCTGTGTTTCCGGATGGAGCCGCCGCCGGCTCGGTTGGCGCAGGCTCCGTTGCCCGAGCGATCAATTCAGCATCTTCGTCTGTGATAGATACAAGCGGTTTTGCCGCATCGGCGGTCGCATCAGGCAGCGCCGCGGCTACGCTTCCGGCTTCGGCGTTGGATGACAGGCCCTCGCCGCCATTGAGCCGCGCTTGCCCGGCCAAGAGCAGGCCAACCACAGTCGCTATCCCCGCGATACCTGTGATGAAGGCGGCAGGGCGCATGATTATTTTCCTATTGGCTGGCCCAGATGATGCGGGCAATCCATTCGACGTCGGAAAGCTCGATCGTCCGGTTAGGATGTTCGGGATTAAGCGACAAAAGTTCGATGGAGCGCGGGCTCTGGCGTAGAAGCACCTTGGCCATGACCTCGCCCTCGCGTGTCTTGACGACGACACGGTCGTTGCGGCGCACCTGCGCACCGGGCTCCACGATCAGCACATCGCCGTCGCGATAGAGCGGCATCATGCTTTCGCCCTGTACCTCGAGCGCATAGACGCCAGCCTTCTGCGAGGGGCCAGCCGGAAATTCCACCACATCCCAGCCTTGGCCCGCAGGAAAACCGCCATCGTCGAAAAAGCCGCCAGCGCCCGCCTGTGCAAAGCCGAGCAGGGGAATGGAGCTTCCCTGTGAGGCAAAAATACTGTCCGGCAGGCTGGCGGCGGCGGCACCCGCCGGCCGCATGAAGCCAAGGAACTGCTCCATGCTCGCTCCCGTCGCCTCCAGCACCTTGGCGATGGATTCCGTCGAAGGCCAGCGCAGGCGCCCGTCTGCCGAGAGCCGCTTGGATTTGTTGAAGGAGGTCGGATCGAGCCCCGCCCGCCGCGCAAGACCGGACGGCGTCAGGTCATGCCCTTCGGCAAGCCTGTCGATCGCTCCCCAGATCTGGTCATGTGACAGCATATGCGTCCGGTTCCGCGGTCCATCCGGCCGCTTTCTATCGCCGGCAGATTAACCGAGGCACTTCCCCGAGTAAAGTGAAAATGAGGAATAAAATCCTGTCTCGCGGATACGCAAGCTCAGGCGACCATGGCCATATTGATCTTGCCGAGCTGGATGACTGCCTGCGTGCGGCTGTCGACGTTGAGCTTCAAGAGGATTGCCGAGACATGCGCCTTGATCGTCGCTTCGGAAACGCCGAGCTCGTAGGCGATCTGCTTGTTTAGGAGTCCTTCGCCGAGCATGGTCAGCACTCGGCTCTGCTGCGGTGTCAGCGTGTGCAGGCGATGGATGAGGTCGGCGACATCGGGGTCCTGTTCCTGTCCATCGCGATAGCTCTCCGGTGTGGCAATGTCGCCCGCGAGCACTGTCAGGATGCCGCGGCGGATATCCTCGATGCCTGAGGATTTCGAAATGAAACCGGAAGCGCCGAGCTCCAGCGCCCGGCGGATCGTCGTGGTGTCATCGGTTGCCGAGATGATGACGATCGGCAGGCTGACGAATTCGGAGCGCAGCGCCATCAGGCCGGAAAAGCCGCTGACTCCAGGCATGGCAAGATCGAGCAGCATCAGGTCCGCATCCGGGTGCTCGCCCGCAGCCGTTCTCGCCGCGGAGAAATCTCCGGCTTCGACGATCGCCTGCCGTCCTTCCATACCGGTCACCGCCTGCCGCAGCGCGTCGCGGAAAAGCGGGTGGTCGTCAGCGATGATGATGGTCTGTTCCTGCATCGAAAACTCCCTCCCAAGAGCTCGATCCCGTCAGTCCTGTCCGGCTCCCCCGCACGAACATGACTCTCCACTTATATGAATATAACCAGATCAACTCCGCTGCGGAAGGGGATTGGCCTTGTCTTCCGCCTGGAATTCCCGAACTATACCCATGAAACTGCGCATCATCCGCTCCATGATGCCGATCGAGCGGTCGACTTCCGCATCCGTCGGCAAGGCGGGCCGGGCGGCTGTATTCTTCTCCAGCGCGCTCACCCGATCGGCAAGCCGGTCGAGTTCGTCCTCATAGGCCGCGCGTTCATCGGCCGCCATGCGGCAGACCAGCGCCCCGTCTTTTTCGGTGCAGAGCGACATTGCCCCCGTCTGCCGGTCGAGGCGCACGAAATGGTCGCCGCTGCGCTCGAGCTGGAAGCGGGCTGCGTCTGGCTCCGCCGCCAATGCCGCAAGCGGCAGAAGACCGGCGGCAAGCATGATTGCAAATGCCTTCATCGTCTCATCCTCCGCAAAGCCTGGTGCCTGTCCGTTTTTGCGCCCGCGGGCGTGGACATCGCCGTCTCTTTGGGGCAAAGCCCTCATCAGGAAGGCCAGCCCCCTCTTAACAAGGCCAGCCAACGGGATCATCATGACCACGACACCGACCCTTTACAAGATCGTGCCGGAGGCGCTCTGGCAGGAAGCCAGACAAACCGGCGTTTTTCATGGCGCCGGCATCGATCAGAAGGATGGCTTCATCCATTTCTCGACGGCAGATCAGGTCAAGCAGACCGCAGCCCTGCATTTTGCCGGCCAGACCGGCCTTGTCCTCGTCGCCATCGATGGCCGCAATTTCGGCGACAAGCTGGTCTTTGAACCCTCGCGGGGCGGCGCGCTCTTCCCGCATCTTTATGCCGATCTGCCGCTTTCGGCCGTACTCTGGGAAGCGCCTTTGTTGGTCGACGATACCGGCACCCATATCTTTCCGGAGCTTGCACCGTGATCGATCCTTTCAAGCGCATCGCCCGCCGGGGCCTCTTCCTCTTCGATCCGGAAACCGCGCATGGGATGTCGATTGCGGCGCTGAAATCGGGCGTCGTGCCCGCGTGCCGCATCGCGCCGGATCCGCGTCTGCGCCAGACCGTTGCTGGTCTCGACTTTGCCAATCCGCTCGGTATGGCGGCAGGCTATGACAAGAACGCGGAAGTGCCGGAGGCACTGCTGAAGCTCGGTTTCGGCTTTACTGAGATCGGCACCGTTACACCGAAGCCGCAATCGGGCAATCCGCGCCCGCGCATCTTCCGCCTGGTGGAGGATGAAGGCGTCATCAACCGCCTTGGCTTCAACAATGAAGGCCATGAAGCGGCCTTCCGCCGTCTGTCGCAGATCGGCCGCGCCGGCATTATTGGCGTCAATATAGGTGCCAACAAGGACAGCGAGGACCGGATCGCCGACTATGTCGCCGGCATCCGCCGCTTCTATTCGGTCGCCCGCTATTTCACCGCCAATATTTCCTCGCCCAATACGCCGGGCCTGCGTGATCTGCAGGCGCGCGAAAGCCTCGCCGCACTTTTGTCGGCCGTGCTGACGGCACGCGACGAGGAAGCTGAAAAGGCCGGCCGAAAAATCCCGGTCTTCCTGAAGATCGCCCCTGATCTTACCGAAGAGGGCATGGATGACATTGCCGCGGAGGCGCTGTCGCATGCGCTGGATGGTCTCATCGTCTCGAACACGACGCTCTCCCGCGATGGCTTGAAGGATCAGCTCCAGGCGAAGGAGACCGGCGGCCTCTCCGGCGCACCGCTCTTCGAGAAATCCACCGCTGTGCTCGCCAAGATGCGCAAGCGCGCCGGTCCGGCCCTGCCGATCATCGGTGTCGGCGGCGTCTCCTCGGCCGAAACGGCGCTGGAAAAGGTCAGAGCCGGGGCCGATCTCGTGCAGCTCTATTCCTGCATGGTCTATGAAGGCCCGGGCCTTCCCGGCACGATTGTTCGCGGCCTGTCGAAGCTGCTCGACCGTGAAAAGGTTGCCTCGATCCGCGATCTCAGGGACAGCCGCGTCAATTACTGGGCGGCTCGGAACGTCTGAGCCGCGCGTGGCTTCACCAGCACTGCCAAGAAGAAACCGCGAAACAGCAGGAAGGCATTCATCGCCAGCCATAGGCCATGATTGCCGAAGAGCGGCACGAAGACGGCGAGCATGGCGAGATATCCTGCAAAGGACATCAGCATCCGGTTGCGCATGTCGACGGACCAGGTCGCGCCGATGAAGACCCCGTCCATCAGGAAGGCGAGCGCACCCGTCAGCCCCGTGACCGCTGCCCAAGGCAGGTAGGTCTCGGCCGCCGCCTGCACCTCGGGCGAATTGGTCAACACTGAAATCAGAGTGGGGCCGGCAAAATAGAAGAAGCCGGAAATGATCGCCGCCAGCCCGAAGGACCAGAGGATCGTGAGTCTCAAACCGCGGTCGAAGGCGGGCCGGTATTGCGCGCCGATCGCCCGGCCGGTGATCTGCTCGGCGGCATTGGCAAGGCCGTCGAGATAATAGCCCGACAGCAGGAAGAAGTTCATCAGCACGGCATTGGCCGCCAGTGTTATGGCGCCGAAGCTGGTGCCGATGCGGGTCATGATCGCGAATGAGCCGATCAGCACGAAGGTGCGGATCAGGATGTCGCGGTTCAGCGCGAAGAGTTCGGCGAGCTTGCTCCGCGAAAAGACCTCCATCCGACTTGGCCGATACGCTTTGTCGAAACTGCGCAGCACGATGAAAAGACCGGCAAGCGCGCCCGCCGTTTCGCCCGCCATCGTGCCCCAGGCGACGCCTGAAACGCCCCAGTCGAGCGAAAGCCCGAGATAGATGGAAAGCAGGATATTGATGCCGTTGATCAGCGCCTGCAGCAGCAGCCCTGTCCGACCCTGACCGCGGCCGAGGACGAAGCCGAGAAGGGCGTAATTGGCAAGCGCTGCCGGTGCGGCGAGAATGCGGATCGAGAAATAGCTGCTGGTCGCCTCGGCAATCCGACCCTCCGCCCCCATTAGCTTCAGCCCGATCAGGATCAACAGCGGTGATAGCACGAGAAGTGCCAGGCCGGAGCCGAGCGCCGAGACGATCGCCCGCCAGAAGACGGCCTGCTGCTCATGCGCGTCACGCCGCCCGAGCGCCTGAGCGGTCAGCCCGGTCGTGGACGCCCGCAGGAAATTGAAGCTGCCCATGATGAGGTCGAACAGCATGGCGCCGATCGCCAGCCCCGCCAGCGCTTCAGGATCGCCCATATGGCCGACGACGGCGGTATTGGTAATACCGAGCAGCGGCGTGGTCATGAAGCCGAGCGTCATCGGAATGGCGATCGACAGCACCAGGCGGTGCGTCACGTCGAATGCCAATGTATTTCTGCTGCTGCCGGTATCCATATCCGCCTCTTGGGGAGAGGCGGAATCGCCTCAGCTGGAAAGTACCATGGCCCAATAGGGCAGGTTCTTGGAAGACGTATTATGTGCAACGGCAACGCCGATACCGCTATAGCGTCCGAGCATATTTTCCAGATGGTGGGGGGAATTGATCCAGGCGGTGACGACCGCATCGACGCTCTGCTGGCCCGAAGCAATGTTTTCGGCAGCCGGCAGGGCAACACCGCTCGCCTTCACGCGGGCGCCGAAACTGTCTGTCATGCCCATCAGATGCTTCATCCTGCCCGCACTTGCCATGCGCTTGGCCTGGAAGATCGCGGCTGCACTTGCATGCGGATCGACGCTGAGCGGCGGCAGGCCGTTCTTGGCGCGAAGCTGGTTGACGAGCGGCAATGCAGAAGCCGTCTCGTCTGCGGCATTGGAAGGCGTGGTCGCAAGTTTCGGGGTCGTGGTGCAGCCGGCAATGCCGGCCACCAGTGCAAGACCTGAAAGCTGCAGCAGGCCGCGGCGAGAAAGGATGGTTGAGCTCATGTTATTTGCGATAGCTGAAAAGACGGATGATGATGAAGATCGGAATGACGATGGTCGCACCCAGGATCAGATAGTCGCCGACGCGGCCAAGCGCAGAGAAGCCCTGCCGCCATAGATGGATCACGAAATCACGGAAGTTGTAGATAAGTTCCCAGGGGGTCAGCCCGAAGATGGCCATGACGAAGCCGACGACCAGCGACACCACCAAAAGTTTGATGATCGTGCGGCCAATGGAATCGCCGAGGAACCTGTTCACCTGATCGGACATGCGCCATCTCCTGTTTGTCTTGAGATACGGTCGCGGCGATTCGCCCGCAAGCCTTTTCCACCAAGACAGCACCGCCTCTGAAATAGGACTTGAGTTTTTTTGTGGCCGAAGCCAAATGCCGCCAGCCAAAGGGTCCAATCATGCAGCCAAGCCAGCTCTCCTCCGGCGATGTCATCGCCGACCGCCGTGCCGATTACGCCAGGATGCTGGATGAGGGCGGCGAGCCGGATGCTGCGGCCGAGCTGATGGAACAGGCGCTGGAACTGGTACCGGCATGGGCTGCAGGTTGGTACCGCCTCGCCACCTACCAGGAAAAGGTGGGCAAAACGGATGCCGCCGTCGAAGCCTATCGCCGTACGCTGGAACTCGATCCCGAGGATGTTTTCGGCTCGAGCCTCAAGCTTGCTCTGCTCGGCGACACTGAGACGCCGGCCCAGCCGCCAAGCCGCTATGTTGAACGCCTCTTCGACGATTATGCCGATCGTTTCGAGACCTCGCTCGTCGAGAAGCTGGACTATTCCGTTCCGCAGAAACTTGCGGCGCTCGTCGCATCGACCGGAAGGCACTATCGGCGTGCCGTCGATCTCGGCTGCGGTACGGGCCTGCTCGGCCCTGAAATCCGCGCCCATGTCACGGAGCTCGAAGGCTTCGACCTGTCGCAGAACATGCTGGCGAAGGCTGCCGAAAAGCATATCTACGACCATCTCGCCCAGGCAGACCTGTCGCTGGCGCCCGAAGCCTCCGGTCTCATTTCCGATGGCGGGCGGCACCGCGCCGATCTCGTCACCGCCGCCGACGTGCTTATGTATCTCGGCAATCTGGAAAGCGTCTTTGCGATCCTCGACGACCTCTCCATAGCGGGCGCCGATTTTGTCTTTTCGGTCGAGGATGGCGGCGAACGCGATGGCTTCAGCCTGGCCCCGTCACTGCGTTATGCCCACTCCCAATCCTATGTCGAAGGGCTCGCGGCAGCCCACGGTCTCCAAATCCTCGACATCGTCAAAACCATCATTCGCAAAGATGGCGGTAAACCGGTTTCCGGCATTCTGTTCCTTACGCGCAAGACCGTCTGAACGCATATTTCTTGCGATTTTAAAATAGGTCAGCATTGCTTACATATTTCGCTTGCGTGCAACCTTGTAAGGCCTGATAATCCGGCCATTCCGCAAGAAAGCGACGCGCTCCCCGGAGCGTAGCACGCGCCGTATCCACCCTTACATTCCCTCTTCCTCCGGCCGGTCCGGAGCCGCTATCGGAGATCGCGCCATGAGCCAGCTCATCAATGCCCTTGGGTTCTGGAATACCACCGCGACGCGTCACACGCCGGTCGAGGATGTGCAGGGCGTATTCTCCGGCAGCCTCGTGTCTGCGCTTGGCCTCTATGTGCTCGCGAGCGCCGGCCTGCTGACCGGCAGCACCGCCGGCATTGCCTTCCTGCTGCATTATGCCTTTGGCGTAAATTTCGGCACCGCCTTCTTCATGCTCAACCTGCCCTTCTTCTACCTGTCGTGGAAACAGCTCGGCATCGCCTTTACGATCAAGACCTTCATCGCCATCGGCCTGACCTCGCTGCTCATCAGCCTGCAGCCGAAGGTAATGGAAATCGCTGCCATTCATCCGGCCTGGGCGGCTCTCCTTGGCGGCCTGCTGCTGGGTTACGGCCTTCTCGCGCTCTATCGCCATCGCGCCAGCCTCGGTGGCGTCGGCATCCTCGGCATCTATATGCAGGAGCGTTTCGGTATCCGCGCCGGCCTCGTGCAGCTTGCCATCGACATGTGTGTCCTGACCGCCGCCTTCTTCGTCACCACGCCGCCGGTCGTTTTCTATTCCGTGCTCGGCGCCGTCGTGCTCAATCTGTTCGTCGCGATCAATCACAGGGCCGACCGCTACATCGCTCTCTAGAGTTTTCCGGGTCAATCTGACTAGGAAAGACTCAACATTACAAATCGGTAAGCCATTATAAACAAAACGTAACTTGCCCGTGATCGGTCCTGGCGCGACACTTCTCTTCGCGCCGGATATGATGAGGTGAGCTATGTCAGATTTGGAAAAGCTTGTCAGACGCCGCATGCAGGAAGAATACGCCAAAGGCTCTTCCGCAAAGGAAATCGCCAAGGTCGTTCGCGACATATTCAACAGCATGGACCTCTCGGGCAAATTGCCTGAAGCCGTTGCTGTGAGGTCCGATACGCACCACAGACGATGAAATATTCAACCGACCCGATCTCTCGGGTCGGTCACCGGGACAAAGCCCTTATCAGCAACGAAGTATCAGGCTGCCTTCTGCGGCGCATCGATCGGATGCTGGCTGCGGAAGCCGACGGCAAGCCGGTTCCAGATATTGATCGTGCCGATCGCAACCGTGATCTTGGTCATTTCTTCTTCCGAGAAATGCACCTTCAGGGCTTCGTAATCGGCATCCGGCGCACCGGTCTCTGCAATCTTCGTCACCGCATCGACCCAGCCGAGCAGCGCGCGTTCGCGGGCGTCGTAAACCGGCGATTCCCGCCATACGCACATCAGGTTGATCCACTGTTCGGAAAGCCCGTGATGGCGCGCTTCCTTCGAATGCATGTCGACGCAATAGGCGCAGCCATTGATCTGCGAGGCACGAAGCTTGATCAGGTGAATGAAGCGCTTATCCAGTCCGGATTCCTGCACATACTGCTCCAGAGCGACGACGGCCTTATAGGCATCCGGAGCGGCTTTGCCGAAGTTGAAACGTGCTTGCATGGTATTTCTCCTTGGGTTGGGGTTTGTGTTAGGGGCTCAGCGAGCCACTTTTCTTTCATGTATTTCCATGAAGGCGCAGCCTCTGGCTGCGATCCCGCCGTCATCATCAGCGGAAAGTTCGGACAGAATGTCGGCGATGCTGGTGTTCGCGAGTTCGGCGCGATAGGCGCGCTCGGCTCTGAGCATTGCCGCCGTGACCTGGCAGGGCTTGGTGAAATAGCGCTGCGGCAGCGGGTTCGGGCCGCGTTGGCGGATCTCGGCGCAGCGGAAGGCAGGCGCCGGTCCTTCGACCGCAAGCACGATATCGAGCAGCGAAATGTCTTCCGGCTTCTTCGCCAGCCGGTAGCCGCCCTTCGGCCCCGGCACTGTCTCCAGAATTCCGGCTCCCGAAAGCGCCTGCAGGTGCTTCAGCAGATAGCTCGTCGATACGCCGTGATATTCGGCGAGGGCTGCGGCCGATAGCACGCCGCCCGCCGAAAGCCCTGATAGTACCGCCGTGCAATGAATGCTCTGTTCGACGCCGTCACCAAGCTTCACAGCCGATCTCCCTTAATCATGGATATTATTTATCCACGATTATGCTGGGGAGTCAATACCGCTTCTATTCGTCCGCGTTTGAACTACATTTGCCCCGTGGATCAGATCGATGCCGAGACCAGCCTTGCCTTGCCTACACCCTTTCTCCGCTGGTTTGCGGAAAAGGGCTGGCGCCCGCGCGCCCACCAGCTTGAATTGCTGGCCCGTGCCGAAGCCGGCGAGAGCACGCTGCTGATTGCGCCGACCGGCGCCGGCAAGACGCTCGCCGGCTTTCTGCCGTCGCTGACCGCCCTCACACGCCGTGGCAAGATCCCGCCCGGCTCGGCCTTCACGGGCATCCACACGCTCTACGTTTCGCCGCTGAAGGCGCTGGCCGTTGATATCGAGCGCAATCTCATGAAGCCCGTCACCGAGATGGGCTTGCCGATATCGATCGAGAACCGCACCGGTGATACGCCGAACGCCAAGCGCCAGCGCCAGAAGCTCAACCCGCCGGACATCCTGCTGACGACGCCGGAGCAAGTCGCCCTGTTATTGGCAAACCGGGAGGCCGAACGCTTCTTCAAGGATTTGAAATATGTCATCTTCGACGAGCTGCATTCGCTCGTCACCTCAAAGCGTGGGCACATGCTCTCGCTCGGCCTTGCTCGGCTGCGCAGGCTTGCACCCGATTTGAGGACCATCGGGCTCTCTGCCACCGTTGCCGAACCCCTGGATTTGCAGAAATGGTTGGTGGCACAGGAGGAGGGCAGGGAGAGCCATGCCGGCCTAGTGCTCGTCGAAGGCGGCGCAAAGCCCGAGATTTCCATTCTCGATACGCAAGAGCACATTCCCTGGTCCGGCCATGCCGCCAAATATGCGATCCCGGATGTCTATCGGCAGCTGATCGATCACAAGACGACGCTGCTCTTCGTCAATACCCGCTCGCAGGCCGAAATGCTCTTTCAGGAGCTCTGGACGGTCAACGAGGAAAATCTGCCGATCGCGCTCCATCATGGTTCCCTCGATGTTGCCCAGCGCCGCAAGGTTGAAGCCGCGATGGCCGCCAACCGGCTGCGGGCCGTCGTCGCCACATCGACCCTCGACCTCGGCATAGACTGGGGCGATGTCGATCTGGTCATTCATGTCGGCGCGCCCAAGGGCGCCTCGCGCCTTGCTCAGCGCATCGGCCGCGCCAATCACCGCATGGACGAACCGTCGAAGGCGATCCTCGTCCCCGCCAACCGCTTCGAGGTCATGGAGTGCCAGGCAGCACTCGATGCGAATTACATCGGCGCGCAGGATACGCCCCCCGTCGGCCGCGGTGGACTCGATGTGCTTGCCCAGCACGTGCTCGGCATGGCCTGTGCCGAACCCTTCGACATGCTGGAACTCTATGATGAGATCACCAGCGCCTCGCCTTATGCCGATCTTCCATGGGAGACATTCGAGCGTGTCGTCGACTTCGTGGCGACCGGTGGCTATGCTCTGCGCACCTATGAGCGTTATGCCCGCATCCGCAAGACAAAAGAGGGCCGCTGGCGCGTCTCCAATCCGCAGGTCGCCCAGCAATATCGCCTGAACCTCGGCACCATTGTCGAGGATCCGATGTTGAACATTCGCATGGCCAAACGCGGCGAGGGCGGCAGGCTTGGCCGTCCGGGTGCCGTGCTCGGCAAGGTCGAGGAATATTTCCTCGAACAGCTCGCACCGGGCGATACGTTCATCTTCTCCGGCAAGGTGCTCCGCTTCGAAGGCATCCGGGAAAACGAGGCGCTTGTGAGCCAAGCCTATTCCTTCGATCCGAAAATCCCTTCCTATGCCGGCGGCAAGTTCCCGCTCTCGACCTACCTAGCCGATCAAGTCCGCTCGATGCTCGACGATCCCGATCGCTGGCACCGCCTGCCGGATCAGGTGCGAGACTGGCTCTCACTGCAGAAGGAAAAATCTCTCCTGCCGAAACGCGACGAGCTGTTGATCGAGACCTTCCCGCGCGGCAGCCGCGGTTACATGGTCATCTATCCCTTCGAAGGTCGGCTCGCACACCAGACGCTCGGCATGCTGCTTACCCGCCGTCTGGACAGGACAGGGGCTAAACCCCTCGGTTTCGTCGCAACGGATTATTCCCTTGCCATCTGGGGGCTTGAAGATCTCGGCCTGATGATCGCCAACGGTCGCCTCAGTCTTTCCGATCTCTTCGATGAGGACATGCTGGGCGACGATCTGGAATCCTGGCTGAATGAATCCTTCCTTCTGAAGCGCACCTTCCGCAATTGTGCCGTGATCGCAGGTTTGATCGAGCGGCGCCATCCGGGAAAGGAAAAGACCGGCCGGCAGATCACCGTCTCCGCCGACCTGATCTATGATGTGCTGCGCACCCACGAGCCCGATCACATCCTGCTGCAGGCAACACGGCAAGATGCTTCGACCGGTCTTTTGGATATTTCCCGCCTTGGCGATATGCTGAGGCGAATCAAGGGCCACATCACCCACCGGGCGCTGGATCATATTTCGCCGCTCGCCGTGCCGGTCATGCTGGAAATCGGCCGGGAATCGGTACCGGGTCAGGCTCATGACGCCCTGCTTGCCGAAGCCGCCGACGACCTGATCGCCGAGGCGATGGCATAAGAACTTGGCCTGAAACTTGGAATGACTGAATGATGAACCGCCTGGCGCTCGCGCGCGACATGACTGGCCTTGCCGCAATACCGGGCGTCGAAACCGCCATTCACGGTGTTGCGGCCGTCTGCGATCCGCTTGGCGCGCTCTATCTGCCGGATGCCGGCATTCTCGTCGTCTCCGACCTGCATCTGGAAAAAGGGGCGGCCTTTGCCCGCCGCGGCATGATGTTGCCGCCTTACGATACGCTGGCGACGCTCACTGTGCTCGCAGCGGTCATCTCCCGCTACGACCCGAAAATCGTCATTTCGCTCGGCGACAATTTTCACGACCGTGTCGGCTCCGAGCATCTGCCGGATGCCTTCCGCACGCTGATCGTCGAGATGGCCCGCGGCCGCGAATGGATCTGGATCAATGGCAATCACGACCCTGACGGCACCGTCGACCTGCCGGGCACCTGTTCGGACGAGCTATATTATGCCGGCCTGACCTTCCGTCATGAGCCGCGCGATGGCTTGCAGAAGGGTGAAATCGCCGGCCATCTGCATCCCGCAGCCACCGTCCGCCGCCGCGAAAAATCCGTTCGCCGTCCCTGCTTCGCCACGGACGGCGCCCGCCTGCTGATGCCTGCTTTCGGCGTCATGAGCGGTGGTCTCGACCTCGGCCACAAGGCCATGAAGGGCCTCTTCGACAAGGCGTCGCTGATTGCTCATCTGCTCGGGCGTGACAGGATCTATTCGGTCCGGTACGACAATTTGCGGGGCTGACACCTTCTCCCTTTCCCACTGGGAGAAGGGAATAACTCAATTGCATCCCTGCAATTGCTGCTGATAGGTCCCGGCCATCCGCGCAAACTTCTGCGCCGTCTGCTGCAGCTGACCATTGTTGCGCCAGTCGCCGCGCTTGTATCCCGTCGGACCGGAATAATAGGCAAGGTAGAGACCATAGGCGTCGTTGAGCGGAATACCCGTCGCCTGACTGTTGCTGTAGTGGTACCAGCCGATGAAATCGATCGCGTCGGCGAAGTTGGTACGCGTTGCGGCCCAGTTGCCGGTTTCGGATTGGTAGTGGTCCCAGGTTCCGTTCAACGCCTGCGAATAGCCATAGGCCGTCGAAGGCCGCGTCCAGGGAATGAAGCCGAAGAGCTTCGTGCGCGGCGGCCGCGCATAAGGCTGGAAGCCGGATTCGACATACATGGTCGCCATCAGGATCGGCACCGGCACGCCGTATTTCTTCTCCGCACGCTCCGCAGCACCCTGCCAGCTTGTGAAGAGACCATCCTTCTGATCGAAGACGGCGCAGATATTTCTCGTCTGGCGGGGCGCCGTCGCGCAGCCGGCAAGCAGGGCCAGCCCGATGACCGCGAGCACGATACGAGTACGCATGACACAAACCTCTCGTTTCCGAGAGATTACTAACTCGTAAACGTTAAAGAGCTGTTTTTATGCGAATACGAGATGTACCGACGGCTTTTTACTAGGCCAGGGATTGGTGCCGTCCCGCAGCCAGAGCAGAGTGTCGAGCCAGAAGCCGGCGGCGTGGCGCGCGTGGAAAAGATCGAAATGTCCGATCTTCGGAAATCCAAGATCTTCCGGCGTCAGCAGCACTTCTTCCACCTTTGCGTTGCGATAATGGGAAAGACCGCGCCTGATAGCGTGGACAGTCGCAATCTCATCATCGGTGACGGTGAGGCTCAGGATTGGTGCGTGAAAATTCTCAAAGGGCTTCGACGCACCGGCTCTTTCGGCAGCCGATGGATGAGGATCGATCCACCCCCGCTGGAACGCCCAGTCGAGCGCAACGCCCTTCGGAAGATCCTCGAGCGAGCCGAGACGGCGCCCCGGAAAATAGCCGAACAGCAAGGTCGCCGCTGGCATGAAAAGATGCCATTTCAGGAGCAGCCACCAGCGGTGCGCGGGGGCATAGTCTCGCCAGTTCCCATATTGCGCGCCGACTGCAAGCATGCGCGTTATGCGGTCGGCATGAGCCGAAAGGCCGGGCAGAAAGCCGCCGATACTGTGTCCGACGACGAAAAGCGGCTGGCCGGGCCGCTGGCCATCCATGAAAAGCAGCGCCGCATCGAAATCCCGTTCACCCCAGTCCCGCCAGCGATAGCCGCAGCCGCGTAGCCGTTCCGGGCGCGACAGGCCGATGCCGCGATAATCATAGGTCAGCACGTCAAAGCCGTGTTCGGCAAGAAAGCGCGCATAATAGTGATAATAGCGTGCCGCGACGCCGGTTGCCGGATTGATGACGACGCTGCCGATGCTTTGGTCGCTGATTGCACTCCAGAGATGGCCGCGTAGTTCCACGCCGTCACGGCAGCCGATCGCGACAGCTTCCGCCTCCCGTGCAAGGTCGCTCTTCCTTGGTTTTCTTGCAGCCGGCATATATCTCTCCCTTGCCTGCACTTGGGGGACAGTAGGCGACAGCTGGTATTGAGGATACTCACTAGTCGGTATACATTGCCGACATGGTCAAATCCGCTTCCGACACACGCGAACGCATCGTCGCCGCTGCGGCCAAACTGTTCTACAGCGAAGGCATCCGGGCCGTGAGCGTCGACGCCGTGGCGGAGAAAGCTGATGTCACGAAGCGGACCCTCTATTATCATTTCGACAGCAAGGACGACCTGATCGCCGCCTATCTGGAAACCCGAGACCAGCCCAATCTCGCGGTCTATCGGCGCTGGTTTGCGGAAACGGATGGGGATCTGGCGGCGAAGGTGAAGGGTATATTCGACAATCTGGCTCGCTCCGCCCGGCATCCGAAATGGAAGGGCTGCGGTTATCTCAGGACCTCGGCTGAACTTGCCAATATGCCCGGCCATCCCGCCATCAAGGTTGGTGCCGCGCATAAGAAGAATGTCGAGCAATGGCTCGCTGCTCTCTTCGAGGAGCAGCATCTTGTCGAGGCGCCAAAGCTCGCCCGCCAGGTCGTTC
This sequence comes from Rhizobium sp. YAF28, assembly GCF_052113285.1. NCBI lineage: Bacteria > Pseudomonadati > Pseudomonadota > Alphaproteobacteria > Hyphomicrobiales > Rhizobiaceae > Rhizobium > Rhizobium sp. YAF28. The sequence goes on from NZ_JBFRCX010000004.1 coordinate 358,751, forward strand.
TGCTGCTCGACGGCTCCTTTGCCGCCGTGCTCCTGCATCGCGATCCCACCTATATGGAAACGGCAGGCGAAGCGGCCGCAGCCTTGGTGGCTGCAGCCGGTAAAGGCAAATGATCAGACTGCCCTGACGGGCTCATAGCGCAGGATCACCGCGCCGCTCTTCGTCACAGACGAGTCGAGCAGTTTCAGGGTCTGCCGCGCATCCGCAGGCTTGAAATGCGGATTACCGCGGCCGAGAATAACGGGCACGAGGCAGATGCGGATTTCATCCACCAACTCCGCCTTCAACAGGGTATCGGCAAGCTCGGCGCTGCCGAAGACGAAGATCGTCTTACCATCTTCTTCCTTCAGCCGCTTCAGCTCGGACACCGGATCATTGACGACGCGCGTATTGTGCCAGTCCGCCTTTTCCATGGTTCGCGAGACGGCGATCTTGGCGATGCCGTTCATATAGGCCTTGATCTTGTCTTCGCTCTCCGCGCTCGGCCAGTAGGCGGCCATGCCCTCATAGGTCTTGCGGCCGAAGACCAAAAGGTCGCCTTCCTCACCGAACTGCTCGGCATATTTCTCGAGCTCTGGTCCCCAGGCCAGATTGTGAAACTCGATATCCCACGGCTTCGTCCCTTCGAAGTAACCGTCCAGCGTCATCAGGTTCCAGACAACAAGCTTCCTCATCTCATCCTCCTTGGACCATGTTCTTCAAAACCAGTTGCCATAAGCAACTGGTTTTGAAATTAGCTTGACTGATGGTGAAATGCAAGCGGTCATGAGCAAGAAGACTTTGAATGGTGGCTATGGCGGGCATCGGGACAAGCGTCCGCCCACCGGGTACGTCATCGTCCCCGGACGTTTGATAAAAGCCCATTTGAAAGTCATCGCCGCGACGGCGGACCTCCGCCCGATCAATCCTTGCGGAAAATCAGGCTGGCGCCCCATCCCGTCAGCACGGCCAGCAACACCGCAAAGCAGCCGTAGAAAATCGGTTGCTCATGCGCCGCATCGGTAATCGTCTGCTCGATGCCCGTCTTGATGACGCGCAGCGGCTGCGATTTCTGCGTTACGAATTTCCCGCTCTTGAACAGATAGGCACGCACCGTATGCACGCCGTTCGGAATATTGGCCGGCAGACGCAGGCTTGCCTTGAAGAGGTTGGAGGAGACGAAACGAACACCGCTCGGATCGCGCTCGTAAAGCCCGCCCGATTGCTGCAGACGCCGGAAGGCTGTGCGGAATTCGTTGAGACTGTTGAAGTTGCCGGCAAAATCGATCGGCCGCAGTGGAATATGGTCGATGCCGATACCCTCTCCGGTCAGGTCGAGCGGTGTCGTGATGTCGTCGATAGAGCGCGAGCTCGACATCGAATAGGAATGCGGTACGTCGGCAAAGGTCATTGACGAGGTATTGATCCAGATGCCGAAGACCCGCTCCTTCTTGCGCACCGTGGCGTCTTCGCGCGGGCCTTCCAGAACTACGATGACATCATACTGGCCGATGGCGAGCAGCAGGTCGTCAGTATTCGTCACCGCGCCGAAAATCGTCAGGTCTGCGCCGCGGAAATCGGAGGTAATGGCGATTTCGCTGGTGGAAGTGCCGATTTCCAGCCCCTCGCGCTCTGTCCGCGTCGTTCCCTGTCCGGGCAGCAGCACCTGTGCCGAGGCGGCGACAGGCATGAGAAGGGCAAGGAGCAGGAGGAGCCGAAGCATCAGTTCCCCACTCCCATGACCACCGAATAGATGTCTTCCGGTGTCACGACCAGTGCGACTGCAAGGCGCAGGCCGACGGCAAGAACCAGCAGGCCGAGCAGAGCGCGCAACTGTTCGCCACGCAGCCGCTGGCCGACGCGCACGCCATACTGCGCACCGATGACGCCGGCGAGCATCAGGAAGAAGGCGAGCACGATATCGACCGAATAGTTGGTCGCCGCCTGCACGATCGTCGTATAGGCGGTCACGAAGATGATCTGGAAGAGCGAGGTCCCGACGACCACATTGGTCGGGATGCGCAGCAGGTAGATCATCGCAGGCACCATGATGAAGCCGCCGCCGACACCCATCACAGAGGTGAGGATGCCGATCGAAAATCCGAGTGTCACGATCGGGATCACCGAGAGATAGATCTTCGATTTCTTGAATCGCACCTTCAGCGGCAGCTTGTGCACCCAGTGCTGATGGCCCGGTCGCCGTGGGGCAGGCGCTTCGTTACGGGCGGCACGGCGCATGGCGTTGACGCTTTCCCAAAGCATCAGCCCGCCGACCGTACCGAGGAAGACGACGTAAAGCAGGGAGATGAAGAGGTCGAGCTGACCGATGGCGCGCAGCAGGGAGAAAATCCAGATGCCGACCGTCGCGCCCGAAAGACCGCCGACAAGCAGCACCGTGCCGAGCTTCACATCCAGCGTGCCGCGCCGGAAATGTGTGATCGCCCCCGATATCGAGGAAGCCACCACCTGGTTGGCGCCAGTCGCGACGGCGACGACCGGGGGGATGTTGTAGAAGATCAGCAGAGGCGTGATGAGGAAGCCACCGCCAACGCCGAACATACCGGACAGGAAACCGACGGCAGCCCCCATGCCGAGAATGATGAAAATGTTCACCGACAATTCTGCGATGGGCAGATAGATTGTCACAGCCGACCCCGATTATTGCCGCTCCCACCGGGGCGGCACTCTCACGTCCCCATTCGAATGGCGCATCCTACTGTCAAATCGTTGCCAGAGGCTTTCGAAGGAAAAAAGCCATGGTCAGCTGGATGCGAGCCCCGATATGTCCCGCATAATCCGGCTTTTTTCAGGTTCTGTGACAGTCAGTGCGAAAGTGCGCAAAGCCCTGCGGCAGGGTGCCGCCGGGTTGTCTCAGATGGCCTTGGCGCCTGGTTTGTTCCGCTCCAGAAGCGCCTTCACCGTGTCGTCATTGACCTTGCCGGTCGGTTCCTGGCCGATCGACTTCTGGAAGTTCTTGATGGCGGTCACCGTCTTGGCGCCCATCTCTCCATCCGGCGGGCCGGCGTCGAAGCCGTTATTGTTGAGGATCGCCTGGATGTTGCGGATGGCCTTTTTCATGTCGACGGTTGCCGTCTTCGGCGCAGCGCCGCTTGCCCATGCGTCCGGGATCTCGATGCCGTTCGCCTTGTTGTCGAGTGGCTGCGGCTTCCAGAGGTCGGCCTTGGCGCGGGCGCGCTCGAGCTGGTCCGGCTTCATGGCATTCGCCACCTCGTCGCGCTTTTGAGCGGCGTCCTTGTCACCGGCTTTGGCGGCGATCGCGAACCACTTGTAGGATTCTTCCAGATCTGCCGGCACACCATTGCCGCGGGCACAGAGGATGGCGAGGTTGAACTGGCTGTCGGTGATGCCGAGGTCGGCTGCTTTCTGGAACCATGAGGCGGCCGTAGCATAGTCCTGCTGGCCGAGCGCGCCGGAGGCGTAGAGCACGGCGAGATTGTGCATGGCGCTGGCATTGCCCTGGGCTGCGGCCTGTTCGTAGAGGGCCTTGGCCTTCTGCACGTCGCGAGCGACGCCATTGCCCTTCTCATACATGCTGCCGAGACGGTACTGCGCCGGCGCAAAGCCCTTGTCGGCGGAAAGCTGATACCAGCTCGCGGCCTGCTTCTGGTCGGCGGCAAGGCCGTTGCGGCCTTCGGTGTAGCGCGCCCCGATCTCGAAAAGCGCTAGCGCATCGCCGTTGCGTGCTGCGTCGGCGAGCGGCTGTGGCTGGATCGTGTCGGGAACGATGATGGAAGCAGCAGCAGGAGCTGCCAGCGTCGTTGCCACCGGTGCGGCGGGCGCGTTCGGAACGAAGCTGGACGTCTCCTGTGCCGGTGCCTGGTCGAAGGATTCGGCGCCTTCGCCGTCAGGTGGCGCGGCATCGGTCAGGTGGTCGGGTGTCGCCGCCTGCGGCTCTGCAGGAGCGGCCGCCTCGGGAGGTGTTGTCTCCGGCGTCATCGCCGGCGCCTGGGCACCGATTTCCGGTGCGATTGCTTCCGGCGCAACCGGTGCAGGGGCTGCCATGTTGGCTTGCGGCATTTCGGTCGCACCGGTCAGGGCCGAGACTTCAGCCGGCGGCGGGGCCTTTTCGCCCGTCGTCAGCGTGCGGGCAAGCGGGAAGGCCATAATGGCGAGCAGTACGGCGCCGACTGCCAGCAGGATCGGCCGGCGGAAGCGCGAGAAGGCGCCACCCTTGCCAGCTTTTTCAGGCTTGGCGGCACGACGCTCGGCGCGCGTCGCAGGCTTTCCGTTGCTGTCGATCTCCATGGCGGCAGCCTGCGCGGCGCGGCGCGCAGCGGCGATGTAGTCCGCCCGATCGTTTTCGGTGGCCGGCTTGCCGCGCTGGGCGTTCTGGCTGGCGCGCACGCGTTCCAGGATCTTCTTCACGTCAGGTGCGCCGGAGCCCGGTTCCAGCAGCTCGTTTGCCGCCTCAGTCGGCATCACGTCGACGGGATCGATCGACGGAGCGGGATCGATGACCGTGCGCTCGGCAACCGCCTTTGCTTCCGTCTTGCGCGCTGGCATCAGCTTGCGGCCAAGGCTTGCGAGCAGGCTGCCTTTGGCGGGAACAACTGACTTTTCCTGCTGGCTGGTGGCTTCGATGGCGATCGCGCTGGTGCTGTCGGCCAATGCCGCTTCCGGCATGCGCGGCGCCGCCTCTTCAGCGATTGCGGCCGTGCGCAGCACGGGCGAAGCCTTCGGCGCCTGCATCACCGGAGCTTTAGCTGGCTCCCGGCCTGCGTCGACCAATGCGTAGGGATCGACGTCGAAATCGACTTCTGTCGCCGGTATCCGGGCGGCCGGGCGAACCCGCTCTTCCATCGTATCCAGCCGGTCGGCAATATGCACCAAAGTCTCGTGCAGAGCCTGGAAGGTCTTGTGGGTGCGTTCTTCGCCGTCGCGGCTCAGATCTTCGAGATGCCGCAGATCTTCGGCAAGCGCGACCAGAGCCGACATGTCGGCTGCTGCAGGTGCAGCGCCCTGCGCTCCGCCATTGCGCGAATAGGCATCGACCACCGCTTCTGCCGCCTGCCGCGCGGCCTCGATGATATATTCGTCGTTCGTCGCGATATAATCTTCGATCGCGCCCATGCGGCGGTCGAGATTTGCCGACACTTCGGCATTTTCGCGTGGTGCGCTCAAGAGTTCGGAGAGATTGGCGATCTGATCTTCGAGGTTCTTCAGCGCGCGCGTGTCGGTCGGCGCAGCTGCCGTGCTTTCTTCGAGCCGCGCGGCGATGTCGCTGAGCCGCCCTTCGAGACGCTGAAAGGCACTGTCGTCGATAACAGGCGCCGGGGCGGGGCGGATTTCCATCTCGTCGATGCGGCGTGCGAGATAGTCGAGCCGCTTGGCGAGCGCATCATTGACCGAGCCGCTTTCCAGTGCATCGATCTTGCGGGAGATATCGGAAAGCGTGCCGGTCAGGTCCGGCTGCGGCGCGGCCTTCTGTGTGCGTTCGAGCAGGTAGGAAAGGTGCTCCAGCCGCTCGTCGAGACGTGAAGTCGCTTCGGTATTGGCGAGGTCTTCAACGCGCGCCGTCAGCGCTTCCAGCCGGCCTGCCATGTCGTCGGCTGGACCGGGCCGGCTCATGGTGGCCCGACCCATCAGCTCGATCTGGTCGCCAAGTGCGGAAAGGCGGTTTTCCAGCCGCTGCATAAGCGCCGGGTCGGTACCCGTGGCAGTGCGTCCGCTGGCGGCGATCGCGCGGCTGATCTCGTCGAGCCGCGTATCCATCGCGGCGAACTGTTCGGACATGATCCGGTCGTGCGGCTGGATCAGATTGCCGAACTGCTCGACAGCGGAGGCGATAGTGATGAGCTTGTCTTCCAGCGCCTGCACGGCTGGGCTTTCGCCCATGCCGCCAAGATGCCGCTTGATGTCGTCAAGCCGGTAGGCGAGCGACACGAGCTCTCCCTGCAGTCCGGCCGTGTCGAGCTCTGCCAGCCGGTTTTCCACATTCTCCCAGCGCTGTTCCATGTGGCGCATCGAATCTTCGCGCGCCAGCCCGTCCATCAGCGAACGCAGCTCCTCGAAGTCGTTGCGCAGACCGGTAGCCTCCGGTCCGGCCGAGCGGTTGGTGAGCTGCGCAATGCTCTGCGACAGACGACCCATGTCGGCGCGGATGTCGTCTGCGAAATGCCGGTCCTGCGCGCTGGTCTTGATCTCGCGCAGTTCCGTGCGCAACGCATTCATCTCGCGCGTGACACCTTCGGAAATGTCGCGCTTCAGATCCTGCCGCAGGTTGACGAGTGCCTGGGCGATTTCAGTCATCGTGTCGTCGGAGGCGCGGAAGGCGGCTGTCGCCGGCTGCGGCGCCGGAGCGCGCTGCAGGGCAGGCGCGAGAGCCGGTTCACGCAGAAGGGCCGGTGCCGCTTCGCGCGTATAGGCGCGCTCGCGGTTCTCTCTGGTAGCGTCAAGCGCGCGCTGGCGCTGGCGGATTTCCGCAAGCGGATCGGCTGCGCGCGGCGCATAGGAACTGGCGTAGCGATCACGTTCGGGCGTCGGATTGCGAGGCCGCTGTTCGCGCCCGCTGCCCATCAGGCCTTCTATCCGCGCTTCCAGCCCTTCGATGGTGCGGTTCAACGCGTCGAGCGAGGTCCTGTCGGAGTGCCGGGAAGAATGTGATCGCGATCCGTTCATGTTCTTGCTCGCTTCGATTACCCGGTCTGGGCCCGATCATTGCCTTTTCCGAAGCATACCGGGGTACGCATCGGAGAGCGCCATCCATAAGGAAATAGTCAATTAGACTTTCCTCAAGCTGGATAGACTTTTTGGCGGCACTCCTGAAACGCGAGACAAAGAAAAGGAATGCAGATCGCCAATGCTCACCGCGCACCTTTTACGAAACGTGGTAAAGAACTCGTTAACCCGGATGAGAATTTTTTAACTTTTGCCCTTTTCGGGCCAGTTTGGAGCGCGGGAATCTTCAGATCGGCCGCTTGTACTGTAGCTCGATCTTCACGCCCTCTGGCCCATAGACGAAGACTTGGCCGAGCTCGGTATCCGGAATGTCGAGATATTCATAGCGATAGCCGCTCGCCTTGATGCGAGCGAGCGCCGGTTCGAATTCGAAGAGGCTGAAGGCCACATGGTTGAGGATGCCGGGCGGAAAGTCAGCTGTGCGTGAAGTAAGGCTCAGATGGATGACTGGCTTGTCATCCAGATAGAGCCAGTGGCCGGATGTAGGGAAGGGTGGTCGGTAGCCTTCCTTCACACCGAGAATGCTCTCCAGAAAGCTGATCATGACCGGCGCATTGCGGGTATCGATCGTGACATGGTCCAGGCGCGGCATCGTTCCCTCCAGCTATCAAAGCCGGCCTGATCTTACTGGTTTCCATGCTTGCGGAGAAGTAAATATACCGCTTCGTAACCGGCCGGATCAGAAGCTCTCCGTCCAGGGCCGCAGTTCCACTTCTTGCGACCAGGCGCTGCGGTGTTGCAGCAGCACATCGATGTAGGATTGCGCGATCGCATCAGGCGAAAGCGTGCCATCAGGCTTGTCTTCGCGGTCGGGTCTGGTGGTCGATCGCACAGCGCCGTCGATAATGAAATGCGCCACATGGATGCCCAGCGGCCCAAGCTCGCGGGCGGCACTTTGCGCCAGGCCGCGCAGGGCGAATTTTCCCATGGCAAAGGGCGCCGATTGCGCATAGCCCTTGATGCTGGCCGTCGCCCCCGTCAGCAGGATCGCGCCACGTCCCCGCGGGATCATGCGTTTTGCCGCCTGCTGGGTTACGAGGAAGCCGCCGAAGGCACTGGTCGCGATCGCCTGTTCCACATCGGTAGGATCGAGCTCGGCGATCTGCCCGCGCACCCGGCCGCTGGCATTATAGATCACGATATCAGGCTCGCCGATCTCTGCATCCACGCGCTCGAACAGCGCCGAAACCGCCGCCGGTTGTGCGGCATCGGTGGCGAAGGCCTTGGCTCCGGTTTCGTCGAGCAGCGGCCCGAGCTTGCCGATATTGCGTGCTGCAAGACCAACCTTCACACCGCGGTCTGAAAGCTTGCGGGCGAGCGAGCCGCTGATGCCGGAACCGGCGCCGACAATCAGCGCGCTGCGATAGGGAAACTCGGCCATGATCTTCTCCTTCGGATGAACCTTTCGAGAGAGGTAGGCAGCCCCGGCCTTTAAAAAAACCGTCGGGCGGAAATTTTCACGCTTCCGGCGCGTCGATCGAAAGCCCGCAGATGCGCGAGAGATAGGCGAGCGGCAGCCCCGTTTCATTGGCCCAGCGGTTGAACGTCTGCTGGATCAACTGCTGATCCTTCTTGCCGGTCCCGGATGGCGAAAGCGGCACGCCCGCATCCCTCAGGCAGGCGAGCACATCTGATGTCATGATGAAGCTGTCGCGGCCGATGCCGCGCAGGAAATATTGACCCGTGGCTCCACCCAGCCGGCTGCCGCGCTTGGTGAGCAATTCGAGCAGGCCGATATGATCCTCACGCGGCCAATCGGCGAAGAAGGCGCCGGCGCTGCCGGCCTCGTTCGCAAGCTCGCGCACGAAGGCCGCATTGGCGCGTACCGACATGATCTTCGCGCCGTTCTTGACGATGCGGTCATCACCAGTCAGATCATGCCAAAATTCGTCGGGAGCGATGTTGAGGGCGGCAGGATCGAAGCCATCGAAAGCTTCTTCGAAGCCCTGCCATTTATTGTCGATGACCTTGTGCACGAAGCCGCTGTAGAAGATGCGCCGGGTCATCTGCGAAAGAATGCGGTCATCGGGCAGCGCGCGCAGCGCCTCATGATCAGGCATGGCCGGCAGCATCGCTTTCAGCGCATCGGCTCCGCCTTTTCTTTGCTCGGCGCGCTGGCGGATGATATCGAAATCGCTCAAGGCTTGGCTCCCCGAATGGACTTTGCTTGCGCAAGCCTATTCCGGGAGCTGTCCTGCCTTCAAGCGGTTTGGACCTTCAAGCCGTGAGATCCATGCTCAGGCTGCTACGGTTTCGCGCACCTCATCTAAGAGGAAATGCACGATCAGATAATCGATCTTGTAATGCCGTCCGCTATCGCTGACTTTCTCCTCGCTGCCGCCATCGGCAGGGTGCCAGGGATGATAGTGGGGGTTGGTGGCGATCAGTGTCACCGCCTTGCCGGCGTAGGGACCTTCGCCCGGCCGGAACCGCATCTCTGCCAGCGGCCAGATGCGTTCGTAGGTTTCCATGGGAATACGCACTCTCAGCGCCTTGCGCGGAACCGGAGGCTCGTCATGCGCAACAAGCCGTTCGCCGTTGACCGGCTCGACTGTTATGGGCTCGATGGTCACTTCCTCCGCCGTATCGAAAATGGAATTGAACTCCGCAGGCCACGCTCTCTTCATGAAACAGCTCCTCCCAGGCTTCTCCAAAGTCACAAGATTAAGTGTAGCGCGCTTAGCCGGAGAAGCAACGGACTATTCCCGCTGAAGCGGTAATGGCGCTGCATGGTTGCCCCTCTCCACACACTTCACAAAATCGCGCATATGAAGAATTTGACGTTTACGCAAACGTCAATATTTTGTAAGAGAGTCTCGAGACCGGAGCGATCCGGTTGCCGAATTGGAGGAATTCGAACGATGCCAGTCTACAAGGCCCCGGTGAACGACACGCTCTTCGTGCTGAACGACGTGCTGGGTCTCGAGCGCTATAATAATCTGCCGGGTTTTGCCGATGCGACACCCGATATGATCGAAGCGATCCTCGGCGAGGCCGGAAGGGTTGCCGAGGAAGCTCTTTTTCCGCTGAATTATTCCGGCGATCAGGAAGGCTGCACTCGCCACGACGATGCCAGCGTCTCTACGCCGAAGGGCTTCAAGGAGGCCTATAAAGCCTATCGCGAAGGGGGCTGGATCGGCCTTGCGGTGCCGGAGGAATTCGGCGGGCAGGGGCTTCCCTATACGCTGCATACCGCCGTCGGCGAATATACCTCGGCCGCCAATATGTCGCTGATGATGTATCCGGGTCTGACGCAGGGCGCTATCGCTGCGATCCTCGTCCACGGCACCGACGAGCAGAAGAGCACCTACTTGCCGAAGATGGTGGACGGCAGCTGGTCCGGCACCATGAACCTCACCGAGCCGCATTGTGGCACCGATCTCGGTATGCTGCGCACCAAGGCAGTGCCGCAGGCTGATGGCAGCTACAGGATATCAGGCCAGAAGATCTTCATCTCCGCCGGCGAGCATGACCTGGCCGACAACATCATCCACCTGGTGCTGGCCCGCATCGAAGGCGCGCCTGAGGGCACCAAGGGCATCTCGCTTTTCATCGTCCCGAAGTTCCTCGTCGGCAAGGACGGCGCGCCGGGCGCCCGCAACGCCGTCTCCTGCGGTGCCATCGAACACAAGATGGGCATCCACGGCAACGCCACCTGCGTCATGAACTACGACGAGGCGACCGGCTTCCTGATCGGCGCCGAAAACCGCGGCCTCAACGCCATGTTCGTGATGATGAACGAGGCCCGCCTGATGGTCGGCCTACAGGGCATCGCCATTTCCGAGATCGCCTATCAGAACGCCGCCAATTATGCCCGCGATCGTATCCAGGGCCGCTCGCTGTCAGGCGTGAAGGCGCCGGACAAGAAGGCCGATCCGATCATCGTCCATCCCGATATCCGCCGCTCGCTGATGACCATCCGCGCCTTCAATGAAGCCGGCCGCGCCTTCCTGCTCTGGACCGCGCTCAAGTCTGATATCGCCCATCGCGCCACCGACGAGAAGGAGCGCCAGACGGCCGACGATATTCTCGGCCTCGTCACCCCGATCCTGAAGGGCGTGATGACCGACAAGGGCTTCGATCATGCCGTCATGGCCCAGCAGGTCTTCGGCGGTCACGGCTATATCGAAGAGCACGGCATGAGCCAGTATGTGCGCGATGCCCGCATCGCCATGATCTATGAAGGCGCCAACGGTATCCAGGCACTCGATCTCGTCGGTCGCAAGCTGGCGCTGAACGGCGGCCGCGCGGCCATGGCGCTCTTCAAGGAGATCGGCGATTTCTGCGAAGAAAATCGTAATGACGAGCAACTCGGCTTCTTCACCAAGCACCTGAAAAAGGGCTTGAACGACGTGCAGGGCGCGACCATGTGGTTCATGCAGAACGCCATGGCCAAGCCCGACAATGCCGGTGCCGGTTCCACCGATTACATGCACCTCTTCGGCCTTGTCGTTCTCGGTTATATGTGGGCGCGCATGGCAAAAGCCGCCAACGAGCGTCTTGCCGCCGGCGATGCCAGGGAGGACTATCTGAAGAACAAGCTGATCACGGCGAAATTCTTCATGGAGCGCGTGATGCCGGAAACCGCATTGCGCAAGGCCCGCATCGAAACCGGCGCCGACACGATGATGGAACTCGCCGCCGAAGCGTTTTGAGTCATTTCTCCCTCCCCGTTGTGGGGAGGGCTGGGGAGGGGTCTTTTCTCCTCCTTCCAAGATTTGAGGCAAGACAGATTGCCGCCAGGGAGATGAGACAATGACCGAGGTTTTCATTTACGACCACGTCCGCACGCCCCGCGGTCGCGGCAAGAAGGATGGCTCACTCCACGAAGTGCCCTCCGTCCGTCTCACGGCAAAGACGCTGGAGGCGATCCGCGACCGCAACGGCCTGAATACGGAAACGGTCGACGATATCATCATGGGCTGTGTCGACCCGGTCATGGATGCCGGCGCCGTCATCCCAAAGGCTGCCGCCTTCGAGGCCGGTTATTCGACGAAGGCGCCCGGCATGCAGATCTCCCGCTTCTGCGCCTCCGGCCTCGATGCCGTGAATTTCGGCGCCGGCAAGATCGCGCAGGGCGCTGACGATATCGTCATCGCCGGCGGCGTCGAAAGCATGTCCCGCGTCGGCCTCGGCATGTCCGGTGGTGCCTGGTTCATGGATCCCTCCGTCAATTTCCCGGCCTATTTCATGCCACAGGGCGTTTCGGCCGATCTCATTGCCACCAAATACGGCTTCTCCCGTGACGACGTCGACGCCTATGCCGTCGAAAGCCAGAAGCGCGCGGCAAACGCCTGGAACAACGGCTGGTTCAAGAATTCCGTCATCCCGGTAAAGGATCAGAACGGCCTGACCATCCTCGCTCATGACGAGCACATGCGCCCCGGCACCGACATGCAGGCGCTCGCCTCCCTCAATCCCTCCTTCCAGATGCCCGGCGAAATGGGCGGCTTCGAGGCTGTCGCCATCCAGGCCCATCCGGAAGTCGAGCGCGTCAACTATGTCCACCATGCCGGCAATTCCTCCGGCATCGTCGATGGCGCCGCTGCCGTCCTCCTCGGCTCTAAAGCCGGTGGCGAGAGCATGGGCCTGAAGCCCCGCGCCCGCATCAAAGCCTTCGCCAATATCGGCTCCGACCCGGCTCTGATGCTGACCGGCCCGGTTGATGTCACCGAAAAGCTCCTGAAGCGCACGGGCATGACGCTTGCCGACATTGACCTCTTCGAATTGAACGAAGCCTTCGCCGCCGTCGTGCTGCGCTACATGCAGGCCTTCGACATCCCGCACGACCAGATCAACGTCAATGGCGGCGCGATCGCCATGGGCCATCCGCTCGGCGCGACCGGCGCCATGATCCTCGGCACCGTGCTGGACGAACTGGAGCGCCGCGATCTCAACACCGCGCTGGTGACCCTCTGCATTGGCGCCGGCATGGGCACGGCAACCATCATCGAACGCGTTTAAGGGAGAGAGACGATGAGCTACACCAACTTCACCGTCGAGACCGATGCGGACGGTATTGCCCTGGTCACCTGGGACATGCCCGGCAAGTCGATGAACGTCTTCACCGAAGAGGTGATGAACGAGCTCGATGCCATCATCGATGCGACGGTCGCCGACAGCGCCGTCAAGGGCGTGGTCATCACCTCGGGCAAGTCCTCCTTCTCGGGCGGTGCCGATCTCTCGATGATCAAGTCCATGTTCACACTCTACCAGCAGGAGAAAGCCGCAAATCCTGACGGTGCGGCACAGAAACTCTTCGATCTGGTCGGCCGCATGACCGGCCTGTTCCGCAAGCTCGAAACCTGCGGCAAGCCCTGGGTTTCCGCCATCAACGGCACTTGCATGGGCGGCGCGCTGGAAATGTCGCTCGCCTGCCACGGCCGCGTCGCTTCCAATGCCAAGAGCGTCAAGATCGCCCTGCCGGAAGTCAAGGTCGGCATTTTCCCAGGCGCCGGCGGCACACAGCGCATCTCGCGGCTGACCGATGCCCAGTCCGCCTTGCAGATGATGACGACGGGCCAGTCGCTGAACGCCTCGCGCGCCAAGGCCATGAACCTCGTCCATCAGGTGGTCGATCCGGATCAGCTCATTCCGGCCGCCAAGCAGATGATCAAGGACGGCCTGAAGCCCGTCGCCCCCTGGGACGAAAAGGGCTTCAAGGTGCCCGGCGGCGGCATCTGGACGCCCGCCGCAGCCCAGCTCTGGCCGGCAGCGCCGGCGATCTTGCGCCGCGAAACATCAGGCAATTATCCCGGCGCGCTCGCCATCCTGAAATGCGTCTATGAAGGCCTGCAGGTTCCCTTCGATACGGCGCTGAAGATCGAGCAGCGTTATTTCACGCAGGTGCTGCAGACCACCGAAGCCTTCTCTATGATCCGTTCGCTCTTCATCTCCATGCAGGAGCTCAACAAGGGCGCCCGCCGCCCGGCCGGTGTGCCGAAGACAGAACTCAAGAAGGTCGGCGTCGTCGGCGCCGGCTTCATGGGCGCCTCCATCGCCTATGTCACGGCCGCCGCTGGTTTCGAAGTCGTGCTGATCGACCGCGATATCGAGGCTGCCACAAAGGGCAGGGGCGTTGGCGAAGGCCTCGTCAAGGATTCCGTCGGTAAGGGCCGTCTTACGCAGGAAGAGGGTGCAGCACTTCTCGCCCGCCTCACACCCTCCGCCGACTACGCCGATTTGAAAGATGCCGATCTCGTCATCGAAGCCGTTTTCGAGGACCGCGCCGTCAAGAAGGCGGTCATCGAACAGGTGGAAGCCGTCATCCCGGAAGCGACGATCTTTGCCTCCAACACCTCGACTCTGCCGATCACGGGCCTTGCCGAAAATTCGAAACGCCCGGACCAGTTCATCGGCGTGCATTTCTTCTCGCCGGTCGAAAAGATGATGCTGACAGAGGTCATCCTCGGCAAGAGCACCGGTGACCGGGCGCTCGCCGTGGCCCTGGACTATGTTGCCGCCATCAAGAAGACGCCCATCGTCGTCAACGATGTCAGGGGCTTCTTCGTCAATCGCTGCGTCTTCCGCTATATCCACGAAGCCTATGACATGCTGATCGAAGGCGTACCGGCGGCGATGATCGAGAATGCCGCCAAGATGGCCGGCATGCCGGTCGGCCCGCTGTCGCTGAATGATGAAGTAGCGATCGATCTCTCGCAGAAGATCCTCAAGGCAACGGTCGCCGATCTCGGCCCCACGGCCGTCGACGAACGTCACCTTGCGCTCATCAATAAGCTGGTGGACGAGCTCGACCGCCGTGGCCGCAAGAACGGCAAGGGTTTCTATGAGTATCCGACCAAGCCCGCCAAGAAATTCCTCTGGCCGGAGCTGAAGACCCTCTATCCGCAGAAGCCGGCGGATGAGATCGACGTCAATACCCTGAAGCAGCGCTTCCTGGTCACGATCGCGCTCGAAGCCGCCCGCACCATGGAAGAGGGAATTGTCACCGATCCCCGCGAAGCCGACGTCGGCTCCATCCTCGGTTTCGGCTTTGCGCCCTATACCGGCGGCGCGCTGAGCTACATCGACGGCATGGGTGTAAAGGCTTTCGTGGAACTCGCCGAAAAGCTGGCCTCCACCTATGGCGACCACTTCAAGCCGACGCCGCTCTTGAAGGAAATGGCTGCCAAGGGCGAAACCTTCTACAGCCGCTTCGATCCCTATCCGGCAACTGATAAGGCTGCATAATTGGTGAGGCGCCGCGGCTCGTAAGGGCCGCGGGCGCCGCTCTGACATTCCCTCCATCTCTGGCTGGGCTTGAGCGGAGAATCCTGCTGCAAGCGCGCGAACAGCCAATTCAAAACACTTAGCCCTTGCGCTAAGTATCAGATCCTGATACTTAGCCTTATGGATTACCATTCACATCAACTCGACAGCATCTTCCTGGCATTGGCCGATCCCACGCGCCGCGCCGTCATCGGTCGTTTAGGCACCGGCCCAGCCAGCATCAGCGACCTTGCAAAGCCTTTCGACATGGCCTTGCCGTCCTTCATGAAACACATCCACCTTCTGGAAGAGACAGGCCTGATCGAAACGAGAAAGCAGGGCCGCGTGCGCACCTGCACGCTGGAAAAGAAGCGTTTCGCGATGGTCGACGGCTGGCTTTCGGCTCAGCGCGCCATCTGGGAAGCCCGCACGGACAGGCTCGAAGCTTTCGTCACCGCCACGCAATCCGAGGAGGAGAAATCCCAATGAGTATCAATGTGAATCCCGATCTCGATCTGACCATTTCGCGCGTCATCAAGGCCCCGCCGGCTGCCGTCTGGAGCGCCTGGACCTCACCGGCAAGATTCGAAAAATGGTGGATCCCAGCGCCGGCGCTCTGCCGTGTCGCCGCCATGGAAGTCAAACCCGGCGGCGCCCTCGTGACCGAGATGAGCGAGGATGGCGGTCCCTTCCAACACCATCTCAGCGCCTGCTATCTGGATATTCAGGATGGCCGTCGCATCGTCTTCACCAATGCGCTCCTCGGCGGCTGGCGCCCCGCGCCGACCCCTTTCATGACAGCCATCATCACCTTCGCCGACCATCCCGAAGGCACCGATTACAACGCCCTCGTCATGCATAAGGACAAGGACACCCGCAACACGCATGTGGAGTTGGGCTTCTACGACGGCTGGGGCACGGTCGCCGAGCAACTGGCGAAGCTCGTGGAGAAATAAAGAATGTTCATGCCCGGCGTAGCAGCCAGGCTAGAGCAGTTAACCGGTGACGGTGGGGAATCCAGGCGATACGAAGTCTCCTAACCCGCCAGCCGGCGATCCGTTGTCTGGCCCTCGTCGAACATTTCGCTCAGCATCTCAAGGATCACATGGACCTTCTCGGATTTGACCGAGTAGTAGATCGTCTGCGCATCGCGTCGCGTCTTGACGAGGTCTCTGCTGCGGAGCTTGGCGAGGTGTTGGGAGAGTGCCGATTGGCTGATTCCGATAATATCGGCGAGGTTGTTGACCGCCACCTCGCGCTCGGCAAGCGTCTTCAGCATCCGCAGTCGATGGGCGTTCGCCATGACCAGCAGCAGGTCGGCTTTCTTTTCAAAACTATCTGTATTCATTGCTTTCCCTTCACAATTTAGCGGACGGCAATTTATATGACTAATTAAGAATTGTCTTAAGAGTATGGCCGGGAACAAATTTTTCCCCTGCTTTTGCGAGGTTTCCCGATAGACCGCGTTCTGTGCTGCAACTGCGCGGCGCCGAATTCGCATTTGATCAGTCATCCGGTTCAGAAATCTCCTGCGAGCGCCTATATGCCTGTCAGGAATCATGACAAGAAGCGTGCAGGGCACACTTCAGTTTAAGCGATGGAATCATGAAGAAGATCGGTTTTCTCTCGTTCGGGCATTGGACGCCCTCGCCGCAATCCCAGACGCGCTCGGCAGGCGATACGCTGCTGCAGTCGATCGATCTCGCTGTCGCCGCTGAAGAACTTGGCGCTGACGGCGCCTATTTCCGCGTCCATCATTTTGCTCGTCAGCTTGCTTCGCCATACCCGCTGCTCGCGGCCGTCGGCGCTCGGACGAGCCGCATCGAGATCGGCACGGCCGTCATCGACATGCGCTACGAAAATCCGCTTTACATGGCGGAAGACGCCGGCGCGGCCGATCTGATTTCCCGCGGACGCCTGCAGCTGGGCATCAGCCGCGGCTCGCCCGAGCAGGTCATCGATGGCTGGCGCTATTTCGGCTACAACCCGCCGGAAGGCCAGAGCGATGCCGATATGGGCCGCCGCCATGCCGAGGTCTTCCTGGAAGTGTTGCGGGGCGAAGGCTTCGCCGAGCCCAATCCGCGGCCGATGTTCCCCAATCCCCCCGGCCTGCTGCGGCTCGAGCCGCATTCGGCTGGTCTGCGTGAGCGCATCTGGTGGGGCGCAGGCTCGAACGCTACGGCAGTCTGGGCCGCCAAGCTTGGCATGAACCTGCAGAGTTCGACGCTGAAGGATGACGAGACGGGCGAAGCCTTCCATATCCAGCAGGCCAAGCAGATCCGTGCTTATCGCGAGGCCTGGAAGGAAGCCGGCCATCAGCGTGAGCCGCGCGTTTCCGTGAGCCGCAGCATCTTCGCGCTGGTGAACGATCGCGACCGCTCCTATTTCGGCTATGGCAATGAAGGGCAGGACAAGGTCGGTTTCATCGACGAGAATACGAGGGCAATCTTCGGCCGTTCCTATGCCGCCGAGCCCGATGCTCTCATTGAGGAGCTTAAGAAGGACGAGGCGATCGCCGAGGCCGATACGCTCCTGCTTACCGTCCCCAACCAGCTCGGCGTGGAATACAATGCCCACGTCATCGAATCGATCCTGAAATACGTCGCGCCGGCACTCGGCTGGCGCTGATCGCATCCTGCGATGGCATATAGCATGTCGCGCAAAAATGTGCGCGATCTTGCGATAGCGACTTGCGAAAACAAGAGCTTAAAGCGTGGCAGATCTGAAGGATCGCGACACGCCTTAAGCCGTCGCCGCCTCCTTTGTCGCGCGCATCACCATCAGCCCGGCAAGGCTGACGAGGACGATGGCGGTTGCGTAGATGTCTGTGGTCATGCCGTAGCCGATTGACTTGACGAGGAAGCCGGCAAGGATTGCCGGCAGGCTGAAGGCGAGATAGCTCTGAATATAGAAGGCCGAAAGCAGGCCGGCCCGTTCTTCCGGCTTGGCAAGTGGCATGATCGTGCCGATTGAGCCGAGGAAATTGGTGCCGAAACCGGCGCCCGTCAAAAGCGTGCCGACGAGCAGTAGCGGCACATTGGCAAGATGCACGCCTGCGACGACCGTTGCGATGCCCAATGTTTGGGAGGCGACTCCGAAGATGAGATTGGCTTTCGGGCTGCGGTTGCGGCGCAGGAAGACGGCGATTGCGCCCGACAGCATCAGCGCTGCCACGACCGCGCCACCCGTCAGCGGCGCGCGGCTGCCGGTGGTCGAAGCGACCAGGGATGGCACAAGCGACAGGTAGAAGCCGCCGAGCGTCCAGTTGGCGATATTGATCGGCGTCACCAGCGACAGCGGCTTCTTCACCTGCTGCGGAATGAAAATCGTCGGCTTCAGCGAGTTGAAGACACCGGGCCGCGTGCCGCCTGTCTCTCGCGTCAGCCACAGCGCAACGGCCTGCACGGCAAAGGCAGCAAGCAGCAGGGCATAGACGAGATGCAGCGGCTCGGGTCCATACTGGATCAGCGCGCTGGTGCCGATGGCGCCGATCGCCATGCCGGAAAGCGGTGCGAGCGAGTTGACGATCTGCCCCTTTGCCCGGTCGATATCGACAAGGGCGGCACCCAGCGAAGCGCCGGCGATGCCGGTCGCAAGCCCCTGTACGATACGAGCTGCGATCAGCCATTCCGGCCCGCTGGCAATGGAAAACAGCGCCATGGCGATGATTTCGAGCACCAGTGCGCCGAAAATGACGGGCCGCCGTCCGAGATGATCGGAGATGGAGCCGGCAATCAGCAGGGCTGCGAGCAGTGCGAAGGCGTAGACTGCGAAGATCACGGTGATCAGGATGGGAGAAACGGCAAAGCTCTCCTGATAGATACGATAGAGAGGCGTCGGCGCTGCTGATGCGCCGAAGAAGATCGCAAGCGTCAGAGCGTGGAAGCCCATGGGCGACGAATTCTTGATGGATTCGGAAGCGGCGACCATATAAGCTCCTTAAGGCTAAGTTATTGCGTTAGCTCTATCTAGGAGATGTAAGGCCTAAAAGCAAATAATTTGCGTTTATGAGTGCATGAAAGTTTCTGAACTGTTGGCCGCGGTTTTGCACCCGGAATTGCGTAAAAAGGGCCTGAAGCGTGCTAGGCGAATCTGAAAGATCGCAGCACACTTCAGGCGGATAAGGTTGGTTCGAAATGGCAGTGAAAGAGAATATCCGTCCGGGTGGCAGAAGCGCGCGTGTCCAGGCTTCCGTGCATGCCGCGGTGCGTGACCTCCTCGTAGAGATGAGCCGTGCAGAGATCACCGTGCCGCTGATCGCTGCGCGTGCAGGCGTGACGCCTTCCACCATCTATCGCCGCTGGGGTGACCTGCAGGAATTGCTGGCCGACGTTGCGGTGGAGCGCCTGCGCCCCGATATGGAGCCGGCCGATACCGGTACCGGCGCCGGTGATCTGGAGGCCTGGGCCGAGCAATATGCCGAAGAAATGTCTTCCGGTCCTGGCCGTGAATATATCCGCGATGTGCTCTCCGCCCAGACCGGCGACAATGCCAACAAATGTTGCAACTTCACCCGTCAGCAGATCGAGGCGATTGCCGGTCGGGCGAAGGAGAGGGGCGAGGCGTTCCCCGATGTCGATGCAGTGATGGATCGCGTAGTCGCCCCCATCATGTACCGTATCCTGTTCGGCGATGCCCCGACCGCCGCCCCCGTCCAGGAGCTTGTCGGCCACGTCTTCGGCCGGCGCAAGGCAGCCTGATCTTCACTCCGCGGCGGTGCGCTTCAGGCCGGAAATCTGGGTGATATAGGCGCGAAGTGCCGCCGGCCGCACCGGCTTGTGCTGAACGGCAATGCCATGCTTCTCCGCCTCGGCGCGCACCTCCGGCGTCCTGTCGGCAGTGACGAGCAAGGCCGGAATATCGACACCGAAATGCTGCCGCAGATGCCGGATCGCTTCGACCCCGGTCCCGTCGGCAAGATGATAGTCGGCAATGACAAGATCGGGCGGCTGACGCATCGAGAGCGCCTGGACAACGGAAAGCGAATCCGCCGCCTGCGTATCGCAGCCCCATCCGTCGATCAGCAGCCGCATGCCTTCGAGGATCTTGGTTTCGTTGTCGATGCAGAGGATGCGCAATCCTTTTAGCGGCTGGGCCGTGCGGTCGACGGGAACGACGGCTGTTGCTGCGTCCGCGCTCTTCGAGATATCGAGCGGCATGAGAATGCGGAATTCCGTGCCCTTGCCATGCGTTGAATGAAGCTCGACCTTGTGATTGAGCACGCGGGCGATGCGGTCGACGATGGAGAGGCCGAGCCCGAGGCCCGATGCGGTCTTGGCACCCTCATCCAGCCGCGCGAATTCCTTGAACACTGTCCGGAATTTCGAAGGCGGTATGCCGATGCCGGAATCCATCACCTGGATCATCACTTGATTGCCACGTCGTCTTACCCCGACCAGCACCTTGCCGCTGACAGTATATTTGATGGCATTGGAAACGAGGTTCTGTACGAGACGGCGCAGCAGGTTCGGATCGGAGCGCACCCGCAGCGAGGTCGGCATGACCTTGAGCTTCAGTTTCTTCTCGCGGGCGATCGGTGCAAAATCGGTCTCAATGCGCTCGAGTAGATCTGAAAGCGGCACGGAAGCCAGCCGCGGGCGCATGGCGCCGGTATCCAGCCGGGAAATATCGAGCACGGCGCCGAGAATGGATTCGACCGATTCCAGCGCGGAATCGATATTGCGCACGATCGGGCTGTTTTCCGATTGCGCCATGCGTTCGACGAGCGCGGAAGAATAGAGCCGGGCCGCATTGAGTGGCTGCAGAATATCGTGGCCGGCGGCAGCAAAGAAGCGCGTCTTACCGATATTGGCCTCCTCGGCCGCTGCACGCGCCTCCGCGAGCTCCTTGTTGACGCGGGTCAGTTCCGCGGTGCGCTCGACGACACGCTGCTCCAGCGTCTCGTTTGCCTGTTTCAGCGCCCGGTCGGCGGCCACACGCTGGGTGATGTCGGTGAAGGTCGCGACGATGCCCTTGTCCGGCATGGCGTTGGAACGCACTTCGATGATGCGCTCGCCGCCGCCGAGCACCAGCGGGAAGGGCTTGTCGAGCGTCAGGAAATGCCGCACCGCTTGGCCCTGGTCGCCCGGCGCGATATCGCCGCGCTGGCTGAGGATACTGACGATTTCCGATAGCGGAAAACCCACCTGGCCGGCATTTTCCGGCAAGTCCAGCAATTGCCGGAAGCGGCGATTCCAGATCGTCAGCCGATTGGAACTGTCGAAGACGGCAATGCCCTGATCCATCTGCGAGAGCGCCGTCTGCAGCATGTCCTGATTATATTGAAGTGCTTCGCTCGCCTGATCGAGCAGCCAGGCCGTGTCCGAGGAAGCATCCTCGATTTTTTGCAGGATCAACGACAGCACGAGCCGAGCCGAGGAGGAGCCGATAGCGCTGCCGAGAAGCTGCTCGGTGAAATGGATGAGCGCCATATCCGCCGGCTGGTCGTCCTCCAGCTTGCGTCCTGACGTCTGCTCGTAAGTCGCAAGCGAGCGCTGCATGCGCTCCTCGCCGAGATAGCGGGCGATCGCCGTCTTGAGATCTCCGACGCTGATGCGGGTCTTCCAGCCCCGCGTGGCAAATTGCGAGCGCGAATGCCGCTTGACGAAGATGCCGGCCTGGATGCGTTCCAGCGGCTTGGCGTTGCGCGTCAACGAGCCGACGATGAAAGTGGCGGTATTGACGAGCAGGCTCATTGCCGTCGCATTGACGAGCGGATCGGCATCCGGGCCGGTGAAGAGCGTTGTACCGGGAAAGATGAAGCCGAGGAAACTGCTCGCTACATAGGAATAATCCGGGCCTCCGAATGAGGGCAGGAACAGCAGGTAGACCCAGATGATGAAGCCGGACGAGAGGCCGAGGATGGCGCCGCGCGCATTCGCCCGCCGCCAGATCATGCCGCCGAAGAGGGCGGGCGCAATCTGCGCGATGGCGGCAAAGGAGAGCAGGCCGATCGAGGCGAGCCCTGCCGTGCTGTCGGTCGAACGGTAATAGGCGTAGCCAAGCAGCAGCACGGCGAAGATGGCGCTGCGGCGGATATTGAGCAGGCTTTTTGCGAAGTCGTCGCGCTGGCTCGCAAGGCCCGCGAGCTTCCGGCGCAGGAAGAACGGCATGACGATGTCGTTCGACACCATGATGGAAAGCGCCACGGAATCGACGATCACCATGGCGGTCGCCGCCGAAAATCCGCCGATGAAGGTGATCAGCGAGACAACAGGCATTTGCCCCACAAGCGGCAGAGAGAGCACGTAAAGGTCTGCGTTGCCGTTGCCGCCGAAGGTCAGCAGCCCGCCGATCGCAACCGGCAGCACGAAGAGATTGATGGCGATCAGATAAAGCGGGAAGAGAAAGCCCGCGAGCCGGAGCTGCTTTGCCGTGCGGTTTTCGACGACTGTGACATGGAACTGGCGCGGCAGCATGATAATGGCGAAGGCCGAAAGCAGCGTCAGCGTGATCCATCGGCTGAGCGGTGTCTGATAGTCGAGTGCGGCGGTGACCAGAGCGTTCTCCGATCCTTTCTGCCACAGGTCGCTTGGCCCGTCGAACAGGAACCAGATAACGCAGATGCCTGCCGTCAGGAAAGCAACCAGCTTCACCATCGATTCCATCGATACTGCGAGGATGAGCCCGTCCTGATGTTCCGTCGCATCGGTGTGGCGGGTGCCGAACATGATCGCGAAGCAGGCAAGCACCAGCGTGACGATCAGTGGAAGGTCGAGGAAGTAGAGGTTGCCGCTGCCGATGCCATAGTCGGACGGATTGACCATGGCCGTGACCGTCGCTGAAATGGATTTCAGCTGCAGCGCGATATAGGGGATGGTGCCGATGAGGCAGATCAGCGCCACGATGGTTGCGACAGTGGAATTCTTGCCGTAGCGCGCGGCAATGAAATCGGCGACGGATGTAAGCTTCTCGGCCTTGGCGAGTTCGATGATGCGCTTCAGCAACGGCATGCCGAGTGTGAAGACGAGGATCGGCCCGATATAGATGCCGGCAAATTCCAGCCCATGATGAGCCGCAAGGCCGACGCCGCCGAAATAGGTCCAGGAGGTGCAGTAGATCGCCAGGCTGAGCGCATAGACCACCGGCCGACCGCCTTCCGGCACACCGAATTTCCGGCTCCGGCGGTCGCCGTAGCTTGCTACTGCGAAAAGCAGCAGAAGATAACCCAAGGCAAACGCAAATATGACCCAGCCTGGAAGCATCGACCCTCCGCCGGCGGACTATCCGCCGTCCTCCCGGAACAGTTCCGAGATTAGGGCAATTCAGCAAGTTTGAAAATTCCCGCGGCCTTGGTCTTAAGTTCTACGCGGATGGGGGCAGTGTCCGAATATTTCCAATTGCCGATTGATTAATTGAGATGAAGGTGTAGCTAATGAAAACAACGGCATGTCTTTGAAAATGCATCAAGGGGAGACAGATCGGATGCTCAATGAGTTCAAAGCTTTCATCGCCCGCGGCAATGTCATGGATCTCGCAGTCGGTGTTATCATAGGCGGCGCCTTCGGCGGCATCGTCAAGTCGCTGGTCGAAGACATGATCATGCCGATCGTCGGTGCGATCTTCGGCGGTTTCGACTTCTCCAACTACTACATTCCGCTGTCGAAGGAGGCCTTTGGGCAGCCAACCCTTGCACTTGCCCGTAGCCGCGGGGCCGTTTTCGCGTACGGCAATTTCATCACGGTCCTCATCAATTTCCTCATCCTCGCCGTGATCATTTTCCTGATGATCAAGGCTGTGAACATCCTGCGCGAGCAGGTCGAGCGCAAGGAAAAGGAAGCGCCGGCAGAGGTTCCGCCGCCGCCGGCCGATGTCGCGCTGCTGACTGAAATCCGCGATCTTCTCGCCAAGCGCCCAGCCGTCTGATCCGGTCCTAAGCCCGTTCGCTCCGGCCGGGCTCATCCATCACGAAAATCGATATGCCATCACGCATTGTCATAGGATTTGCGTCCGCAAATCCGCTATGAAGGCGTGAACTGGAGATATGCATGTCGATTGTAAGCAGCCTCAGCCCGCGCGCCATTGCAGCGCCAGAAAGCGGGATCGTCGAAGTCGTCAATTATGCCCGTGGCCGTGAGGGCCTCTTGCCGCTCTGGGTCGGTGAGGGCGATCTTCCCACCCCCGATTTCATCAATCAGGCGGCCATGCAGGCGCTCGCCGCCGGCGAGACCTTCTATACCTGGCAGCGCGGCATTCCCGAACTGCGCCAGGCGCTGTCGGATTATTACTTCAGGCATTTCGGCATCCGCCTTCCGGTCGAGCATTTCTACGTCACCGGTTCAGGCATGCAGGCAATCCAGATCGCCGTTCAGGCACTGACCTCGCCCGACGACGAACTTGTCTATCTTACGCCGGCCTGGCCAAATATCGCTGCCGCCCTGGAAATCGCCGGCGCCCGTTCGGTCGGCGTCGAGCTGCAGTTCGAAGGCGGCACCTGGGCTGTCGACCTCAATCGCATCGAAGCGGCGATCACGCCGAGGACCCGCGGCCTCTTCATCAATACCCCATCAAACCCGACCGGCTGGACCGCGACGAAGAGGGATCTGGCGGATATCCTGAAGTTGGCCCGCAAGCATGATCTCTGGATCATGGCCGATGAGATCTATGCGCGTTATTTCTATGCTGGTGGCCGCGCGCCGTCTTTCCTCGACGTCATGGAGCCCGGCGACAAGATCATCTTCGTCAACTCCTTCTCCAAGAATTGGTCTATGACCGGCTGGCGCGTCGGCTGGATCGTTGCCCCGCCGGAAACCGGGCAGGTGCTCGAAAACCTGATCCAGTATTCGACCTCGGGCGTCGCACAGTTCATGCAGAAGGGCGCAGTCGCTGCCCTCAACGAGGGTGACGCCTTCGTGCAGTCGAATATCGACAAGGCAACCCGCTCCCGCGATATCCTCTGCGATGCACTGATCGCCACCAATCGGGTCGAAACACTGAAACCCGATGGCGCGCTTTACGCCTTCCTCAAGATCGACGGCGTTACCGACAGCCGTAAGGCTGCGATCGACATCGTCGACAAGACCGGCGTCGGCCTTGCCCCCGGCACGGCCTTCGGACCCGGCGGCGAGCTTTTTCTGCGCGCCTGTTTCCTGCGCGATCCGGCGCAGGTGACAGTCGCGGCTGAGCGGCTTTGCGACTATATCCTGAAGCTCTAAAGCATGTCGCGCAAAAGTGTGCAGCGGTTTTGCGATAACGACATGCGAAAAACAGAGGCCTAAAGCATGACAAGCGAATCTGAAAGATCGCGGCACGCTTTAGGCGGAGCGACGCATCGCTTCCGGTAGCACTGGCAGCAGCGTCACATTCCGGCCCTCGACGATGATGACTTCGCCGTCTCTCAGCGGTTGAAAGGGCGTGCCGGCTTCTTCAAGGAAGTGGACGGTCTTTTCGGAAGCTTCGGCCTCATCATGGTCAGAGTGGTAATGCGGGACGATGGAGAAATCGACGAGCCCGAGACCGTCCCACAGGATTGCTTCGTCGTAATCCGGTGCAAGCTGCTGCGGATCGTCCATGATGTCGATGCCCTTTAGCGAGGGCGTTGCAACGACCGCCCCGGCGCTGAAGCCGCCATAGACGAGCGCATCCTGGCGCAGCAATTCCCCGATGATGCGATCGAAGCCGCTCTGCCGCATGGCCCGCCGCAGAAGAAAGGCATTGCCGCCGACGCCCCAGACGAGGTCGAAGCCGGCGAGCGCCTCTTTCAGCGCGTGCGGTTGCCCAAAATAGTCTCGCAAATCCAGTTCGTCCGCCTCGATCCCCCAATCGGCAAGTTCTTCCTTGGGATCGTAGATATTGGCCTCGTAGGCACGCCGGGGCTCGGCCGGAATGAAGTCCAGCGCGTTCTGGATGACGGCGGCGCGCCGTCCGCCATTCAGAAGTTTCCTCAGCCGGAAGGCGCTGGCGCCGAGCCGGTAGGATGACAGATAGAGTCTCATCGCTGCCGCTCCCTGTTTTGGAGAAGCGGGTTACGAACCGGCATTGAGAGAAGATCTTGTGCCACGAGAAGTCCTTTGCATGGGGCGGACATCGGGGCAGAAACAGAAAACCCCGCGCGTGTCCGGCGGGGTTGGGTCGGGTATAGTGAACAGTTTCAGGTCACAAGCCGACGCCCCCACCGCAAAGGGTGGTCGTCATGCCCATCATCATAGCCTGAAACGCGAAGTTGTTCATGCACCTACTTTGACTTGCCGTGAACGCCTTGTCAACGCGCTCGGAAAAGGGTGGCAAAAGGCGGTTTTGTCCCAAAACCGGCTGTTCGATAAAATTGTAGAAATACCTGAAATCCGCCTCTAACCACATCTCAAAACATACCGGCCGCAAAGCCTTTCCGAGGCCGTTTGATAACAAAATCGGAAAGGAAAAAGCCGTTCTGATGCTCCCGAAAAAGATAAAACAGGGAATGCAGACATGGCGGTTCTGGTGACAGGTGGGGCTGGATATATCGGCAGCCACATGGTTTGGACGCTGTTGGATGTCGGTGAAGATGTCGTCGTGCTCGACAACCTCTCCACCGGCTTTCGCTGGGCCGTGGCGCCGGCCGCGCGCTTCTATCTCGGCGATGTCGCCGGTCCGGATGTGCTGAAGAAGATCTTCATCGAAAACGATATCGAGGCGATCATCCATTTCGCCGGCTCTGCCGTCGTGCCGGTCTCGGTCTCTGACCCGCTTTCTTACTACGATAACAACTCCGGCAAGACACGCGCCCTGCTGAGTGCTGCGATCAAGGCGGGCATCCGTAACTTCGTCTTCTCGTCGACAGCCGCTGTCTACGGTCAGCAGAAGGGCTCCGTACCCGTGAAGGAGACGGCGCCGCTCAATCCGGAAAATCCATACGGCCAGTCGAAGCTGATGACTGAAATGATGCTTCGTGACGCCTCTGCCGCTTATGACTTCAGCTATGTGGCGCTGCGTTATTTCAACGTTGCAGGCGCCGATCCGCAGCTGCGCACCGGCCAGTCGACCTCGGGTGCGACCCACCTCATCAAGGTCGCCTGTGAGGCCGCACTCGGAAAGCGCGACAGCATCGCCGTCTACGGCTTCGACTACCCGACCCATGACGGCACCGGTGTGCGCGACTACATCCATGTGAGCGATTTGACGGCAGCGCATTTGAAGGCGCTCCAGCATTTGCGCCAGGGCAGCGGGCCACTTGTCGCCAACTGCGGCTATGGCAACGGCTATTCCGTGCTCGATGTGTTGAACATGGTCACCCGCTTGAACGGTCACTCGTTCAAGATCAACATGGCGCCACGCCGGCCGGGCGACGCAGCGAGCGTCGTCGCCGATGCGACCCTTGCCCGTCGCGTGCTGGACTGGACACCGAAACACGACTCGCTGGAAACCATCGTCCGCAGCTCGCTCGATTGGGAACTCTTCCTGATGAACAGGAGCGTCGACGATCTGCACAGCATTCATCGCGCACTGGCTGCGGCTTCTTTCTGAAATGCAACCGAACATTTACCATCCCGGCGCAGTGCGGGTGGCCTGACGTTACGTGAATAAGGAATAATCAAGCTTTCTCTGGCTCGTTTCCGCCAAGGGAAAAGGGATCATGAAGAACTTCATCGCGTCACTACGGCTGCAAAAAGATAATCCGAAGTTTCTGGTGGCACAGTTCGAAGCTTTGTCATCGCAGATTCCGATTCTGTACGTTCTCCTCGTCATCAATGCGCTGGCTGTCGCCATCACCCACATCAAGTCGGCGCCTCTTTGGCTTTCGCTCTACATCCCCGTCGGTCTCAGCATCGTCTGCGTCTTCCGCCTCTGCTGGTGGGAGATATCAGGCAAGGAAAACGTCACGCCGGAACGTGCACTGCGGCTGATGAAGGTGACGCTGGTCGGCGCGGTGATCCTCACGATCGGCTTCGGCGGCTGGGCTATCGCGCTCTATCAATATGGCGATGCCTCGCAGCAGGGCCAGATCGCCTATTTCCTGGTCGTAACCGGCATTTCCTGCGTCTTTTGCCTGATGCATCTGCCGCTCGCCGCGGCAATCACCACGGTCATCACTTTCACAGCCATGATCGTGACCTTCCTCTTTTCCGGCAACCCGGTCTTTGTGGCCACGGCAGTCAGCGGCTTGTTCCTGGTGCTGCCCTTCCTGCGTGTCATCAACAGCTACTTCCAGAATTTCGCGCACCTAGTGCGGCTTGCCGAAGAGCTCAAGCAGAAACAGGCCGAAGCCGAGGAACTGAACCTCGTCAACAGCCGTAACGCGCTCCAGGACCAGTTGACCGGCCTTGCCAATCGCCGCAGCTTCTTCCTGTCGCTCGAAAAGATGCTGCTGAAGGATCCGTCTTCACCGCCTGTCATCGGCATCGTCGATCTTGATGGCTTCAAGCCGGTCAATGACGTCTTCGGCCATGCGGCTGGTGATCTCGTGCTGAAGGAGACAGCACGCCGCTTCGTCTCGCTGTTGGGCGATCAGGGTATCGTCTCACGCCTTGGCGGCGATGAATTCGGCATCATCTTCCCCTCCGACATGACGCTCAGGGGCGTCTCTGACCTCGGCGTGGCGCTCTGTGCGGCCGTACGCGAACCTTTCGAGATTCCGGATGGTTCGGTGCGCGTTTCCGGTTCCTGCGGCATCGTCTATCCTGAGGCGGGCGAGTACACCGCCGAAGATCTCTACGAGAAAGCGGACTTCGCTCTCTACCAGGTCAAGAGCAAGCGCATCGGCGGCGTGGAATTCTTTTCGCCGGAACACGAAAAGATCCTGACGCAACGCTATCTGATCGAGCTGGAGCTGCAGGCTGACAATTTCGCCAAGGAGTTGAAGCTCGAATATCAACCGATCGTGGAGCTGCGCAGCGGCCGCGTCGTCGGTTTTGAGGCCCTTGCGCGCTGGGATAGCGCCCGCTTCGGCCGCATCAGTCCGGATGCCTTCATTCCGGCCGCCGAACGCACGGCGGTGATCGGCCGCATGACACGCATTCTCTTCGGCCAGGCGCTCGACGCACTGAAGATCATGCCGGCGCATCTGCGCGTCTCCTTCAACCTGTCGGCCCGCGACATCTGCGATCATGAGACATCGATGGCATTGCTCGCGATGATCAGCCGCGCCGGCGTCGATCCGAAACGCATCGAGTTCGAGATCACCGAGACGGCACTCCTGTCCGACTTCGACACTGCCGATCAGGTGATCGGCATGCTGCGTGCTGCCGGCATCTCGATCGCGCTTGACGATTTCGGCACGGGCTATTCGAGCTTGAGCCACATCCACCGCCTGGCCTTCGACAAGCTGAAGATAGACAAGGCCTTTGTGATGAATTTCGACCGCGACGCGCGCTGCATGAACATCACCCGCTCCGTCGCCAACCTCTGCCAGAACCTCGGCATCGCCTCCGTGGCCGAGGGTGTGGAAAGCGAGGATGTGGCCGAGTCGCTGAAAGGCATCGGCGTAAGATTGGCGCAGGGCTATTATTTCTCGAGGTCGCTCCCGCTGGAACTGGCGATCGATTACGCGTTGCGGCGTGATGTTGCCGTTTCGCAGTCCCTCTCGGCCTGATTGATCAGCCAGCCACTGGAACCCCGACCCGACCCGGTTTATTCATAGGTCAGGAGTGAGGTGGACCATGGACAACAGCAATCAAAGCGAAGTCATTGTCGAGCGACGGGGCACGGCAGGCCTCGTCCGGCTGAATCGCCCAAAGGCGTTGAACAGCCTGACGATCCCCATGGTGCGTGCGATTACCGCCGCGCTTGATGAGTTCGCCGTCGATCAAACCGTGGCGAGTATTGTCGTAATGGGCGAAGGCGAGCGCGGCTTCTGCGCCGGAGGCGATATCCGCGCCATCCACCTGAGTGGCCGCGCCGGCGATGGTCTCGCGGAAACCTTCTGGCGCGAGGAATTCCGCCTCAACCACAGGATTGCCACCTATCCGAAGCCCTATGTGGCGCTGATGGACGGCATCACCATGGGCGGCGGCATCGGGCTTTCCAGCCACGGCCGCCATCGCATCGTCACCGAGCGTACCCGCCTTGCCATGCCGGAAACCGGCATCGGCTATTTTCCCGATATCGGGGCCACGTGGCTGCTGCCCCGCACGCCGGGCGAAAGCGGCACATGGATGGCCCTGACGGGGCTCGATATCAATGCCGCCGATGCGATCCATACCGGGCTCGCAGATTTCTATATGCCTGCCTCGCGTCTCGAAGAGGCAGTCCAGCGTCTGACGAACATGCCTGCGGGAAGTTCGTCGGACGATGTGGACTCAGCGCTACGCGATCTCTCGGAACAGCCGGGCGAGGGCAGATTGCAGGCCAATGCCGCGATGATCGATCGTGCTTTTCACTTCAACCGCGTCGAGGACATCGCATCCGCACTTGGTGCGGCGGAAGGCGAGTTCGCTGCCGAGACCCGCCGCGTGATGCTCACACGTTCACCGACCAGTCTCAAGCTTGCCTTGCGGCTGCTGAGGGCCGGCCGCCAGAGCCGCACGCTCGGCGAATGTCTTGCCCGCGAGCTCGGCGCCTGCATGCACATCCTGCACGGTCCGGATTTCTACGAGGGCGTCCGTGCAGCCGTCATCGACAAGGACCGCAATCCGAAATGGTCGCCGCCGACGATCGCCCTGGTCAACGATGAAATGATCGGCCGCTTCTTCGAGCCGGCCAAGCCGCCGCTTTTGCTCTAACCCCGCTGGTCAGGAGAGGCTTCAACGCCACATGCCGCGCATACGCGCGCCGACATCAATACGCACTTGCCGCGCCTGCTGGGCGGCTGCCGTATCGGTCTTGACCTGTGGCCAGCCGCAGACCTCGAAGAATTGCAGCAGCGTGGCTGGAATGAAGCGGCTGCGCGACGCATAGACATGCCGGTCGCCCTGCGAATTCTGACCATAGGTGAAGAAGCGCTGCGGCACGACGAGATCGAGACTGTCCTTGGCGCGGGTCATCGCCACATAGAGCAATCGCCGCTCCTCCTCGATTTCGGCCGTCGTGCCGACTGCGAGATCTGAAGGGATGCAGCCGTCGATGACGTTCAGCATGAAGACCTTGGTCCATTCCTGCCCCTTGGCCGAATGGATGGTCGAGAGGATGAGATAGTCCTCGTCGAGCAGCGGCACGCCTGCCTGATCCGAAGTCGCATCGGGCGGATCGAGTGTGAGCTCCGTCAGGAATCGCTCACGCGAGGCATAACCACCGGCGACCTGCTCGAGTTGCACCAGATCGGCAAGCCGCGCGCTCGCATCCTCATGCAGCCGTTCCAGATGCGGCTCATACCATCGCCGTACCAGCTCGATCTCGGCCGGCCAGCCAGCCTTGCCGGTTTTCAGCTCCTGCATGGTGGAAACGAAGGAGGTCCACTCCTCGCCCGAGCGCGGCGGTGCGGGCATGACGGCAAGCGCTGCGATCGGGCTTGCATCGTCAGCCATCTGGTCCAGCACCTTCTGCGCGGTGGACGGGCCGACCCCCGGAAGGATCTGCATCAGCCGGAAGCCAGCCACACGGTCGCGCGGGTTCTGGGCAAAGCGCAGCGCCGCCAGCATGTCCTTCACATGCGCACTGTCGAGGAATTTCAGCCCGCCAAACTTCACGAAAGGAATGTTGCGGCGGGTTAGCTCCACCTCAAGTGGGCCGCTGTGATGCGAGGCGCGGAAGAGCACGGCCTGGCTTTTCAGCTTCACGCCCTCCTCGCGATTGTCGAGAACCTTGTCTGCCACATAGCGCGCCTGATCGTTCTCGTCGCGCACCGTCACCAGCCGTGGCCGTTCCGGCGATTCCCGCTCCGTCCAGAGGTTCTTGGTGAAACGCTCGGAAGCAAGGTCGATCACCGCGTTGGCGGCGGCAAGGATCGGTTGCGTCGAACGGTAGTTGCGATCGAGCGTGACGATATTGGCAGCCGGGCTGAAGGAAGCCGGAAAATCGAGAATGTTGCGCACTGTGGCCGCGCGGAAGGAATAGATCGACTGCGCATCGTCGCCGACAACGGTCAGGCCCTGGCCGGTCGGTTTCAACGCAAGCAGGATCGAAGACTGAAGCCTGTTGGTGTCCTGATACTCGTCAACGAGCACATGGTCGAAGCGGCTGCCAATATCCTCGGCGATCATGGGTTCTGCCACCATCTGTGCCCAGTAGAGCAGCAGATCGTCGTAATCGAGCACATTCTGGCTCTGTTTCGACTCGACATAACAGGCAAAAAGCTCACGAAGCTGCTTTTCCCAGGTGGCGCACCAGGGGAAGGCGTCGCGCAGCACCAGCGGCAGTTCCGTTTCGGAGTTTACGGCACGCGAATAGATGGCAAGGCAGGTGCCCTTCGTCGGAAACCGGCTTT
The DNA here is from genome assembly GCF_052113285.1 of Rhizobium sp. YAF28. Taxonomy (NCBI): domain Bacteria; kingdom Pseudomonadati; phylum Pseudomonadota; class Alphaproteobacteria; order Hyphomicrobiales; family Rhizobiaceae; genus Rhizobium; species Rhizobium sp. YAF28. Next base: position 390,912 of record NZ_JBFRCX010000004.1, read on the forward strand.
CCGTCTTGGAGAAGCCGAGATCGTGGCGCACGAGGTTCATCAGGTCGGCGCTGTCTTCCCGGTCATGAATGGAGAAGGCCGGGTCGATGCCGATCTGTTCGGCATAGTCGCGCAAGAGCCGCGCGCCGATACCGTGAAACGTGCCGCTCCAGGCGAGCGCATCCGCCAGGATGCCGGAATTCTTGCCGAGAACCTCGCCGCAGATACGCTCGACGCGCCGGCCCATTTCGGCAGCCGCCCGGCGCGAAAAGGTCATCAGCAGGATACGGCGCGGATCGGCACCCTTGAGAACGAGGTGCGCAACGCGATGCGCGAGCGTATTGGTCTTGCCAGAACCGGCGCCGGCGATGACCAGCAGCGGCCCGGCCACATGGCTGCCGTCTGTGAGTGTGCCGTGCTCCACGGCCATGCGCTGCTGGGGATTGAGTCTTTCGAGATACATCCAGCCGTCCGGTTGGGCTTCGCGGGAGAATCAACGCTCGCGAATAAAATCAGATGTTCCTTGGATGTTCTCGATTGGCGCCGCTGTCAAGCAGGCGCTGGCTGCCATGCACTATTACGGAAAGTCCGGCACGATCTGCCGCCGCACCAGCTTCAGGCTGCGGTCGGCCTGGAGAATATAGGTTTCGTAGACGCGCTGGCCCTGCTGATCGTAGAAGTCGTTGTGGACGGCGCTGCCGATCGGCGATTTCGTCAGCTTCGTGCGCGGCTGCCCGCCATAGGTGATGCTGCCGGGAATGGGCTCCAGCGCAGGCGCGTCCGCGGCGGAACAGCCTGCCAGCAGAGGTGCGGCCAGAAGGGTCGTGGCAAGAAGGGCAGGCACAAGCGCTTTCATCAACATTTTCCTCGGCCGCAATTGCATGGGGCTTCTGCCGACGGGGACAGGAGTATCGGAGCACCACCATCACGGCGACTATGCATCCAGCCGGCTGCGTATGGCAACAAACGTCGTCTTCTTGCGTTAAACCCCTATTAGGTAATGTCAGGAACGGTCATGGTGCTGCGGTTTCACGGCTCGCCACCCCACGAGGAAGCCTGGATGAAGGGCCACAACACGGCCGCCATGCGCGCGTCCGTGGAAAGCGCCCTGCATGCCGCAGCCGATCTCGATGCGACCGAAATCATCGTCTCCACCATCGGCCCCACCGTCATTCTCGAAGGTTTCGTGAGCCAATGGGGTGATAGCGAGCGGGCGTTGGCAATCGCCGAGGACATTGTCGGAAGCGGTTACGTGCATTGCCGCCTGCTGGTGAGATAAATCACGATCAGCACAGGAATTTCCAAGGAACCAACTCCCTGTCCCGCGTGTTGAAAAGCTGATTTCAATACGGGAGACAATAATGCAAACGCTGATACGCCTGTGGGCCGCAGCTCTGCTTCTGGGATGCGGCGCTTTTGCCGGCTCCGCCCATGCCTCACTCGAAACCGATATGAACTATTCGGCGCTGCCGAAAGACGAAATAGCGCTGAACGAATATACCAGCGCCGCCGTCTGCAAGCCCGCCGAACCGCATTACCTGCCGTCCTTCATCCGTGCCGCAGATGGCACAATCATCGGTGTAGGATATATTCAGGTGGAGGATGAGGATACTTCGGATTGCTGATAGAATATTCGAAGTTTCTTTCGAACGAGGCTCGTCTGCAGTCTCCCGCAGAAGGTGACGAGCCTCTAACCATCATCATGATGGCTGGCGTCGTTCTATTGATGAACAGATGAATGGCGCAATGTCTTTCGAGACAAAGCCCTGCGCGAGCTCCGGGCAGGGTTAAGTGAAAATTAAGCATTGCTTCGTTTCGGAGCAGATCGGACTTTTATTGTCCAATACCGCCGCCGAAAGCTTAATGCACTTTAAGCTTTGCTTCCTCGGCCGCCGCCATAAACTCCGCGCGGGCCTCTTCGACGGTCTTTCTTCCATCGAGTGCGGCGCGGCAGGCGCTGCGTGCCTTGAGATATTTCAGTCCGCGTACGGCAGGCCAGAGATCGGTCAGGCAGGTCAGCGCGTCAAACGGTCCGTTAACCGTGCGTGCTCCCGCCTCTTCGAAACCTACCTTGATCGGACTATTCCATCGTTCAGTTGCCATCGACGCTCCTCCAGCATGTCTCGATAGAAACATTGAATGAAGCCTTCGGGTTCCTCCGCAAAGGCATTCAGAATGCTAATATTCTAGCGAGATTTTTGCCGGCAGCAATGGCGCCGATTGGCGCGGGGGATAATGCTAAAGGAGAAAACTGGTGCTGCCGAGTGGGATTGAACCACCGACCTCACCCTTACCAAGGGTGTGCTCTACCACTGAGCTACGGCAGCAGGACCAGACGCGAGAAGCGGAAACGCTCAATTCGCGTGAACGGGGCGGCTATTGCCACAGCTTCGGCAGGAGTGCAAGCCGCAAATTCCAACTTATCTGGGAATAACGTCCCGCCCACTTTTGGAATGGCGCGAATTCGGGTAGTTCTGGGGGATGAACGAAGAGACTGAGAAGGCCCGGCAGAGCCGGAAAGCGGCCATGGAAGCCCAAGCGGCATTGCGCCGCGAACGGGCTGCCGAAAAGCTGAGAGAAAATCTTTCAAGACGCAAACAGCAAGTGCGCGCGCGCCGATCCGGCCAGGCGGACGAGACGAATGGGCTGCCCGCCGCAAAAATGCCTGCCGCAAAAATGGACGAATCGTAATGTTCGGTCCGCGACGAATTGAAGCGTGCGGGGATTTGCTCTAAAGACCCCCACTTCTTGCCTTGCCCCCACAGGCAAAACTTTTGAGGAAAGGCGGGCCTCGCCCGTAAGTGCACATGGATCGTATCAGAATTGTCGGCGGCAATGAGCTTAACGGCATCATTCCGATTTCCGGCGCCAAGAATGCCGCGCTGCCGCTGATGATCGCCTCGCTGCTGACGAGCGATACGCTGACGCTCGAAAACGTGCCCCACCTTGCCGATGTCGAATTGCTGATGCGCATCCTCGGCAATCACGGCGTCGATGTCGCCGTCAACGGCCGTCGCGAGCGTCAGGAAGATTCCTACGCCCGCACGATCCATTTCACCTGCCGTACCATCGTCGATACGACCGCTCCCTACGAACTGGTCTCGAAGATGCGTGCTTCCTTCTGGGTCATCGGTCCGCTCCTGGCCCGCGAAGGTCATTGCCGCGTTTCGCTGCCGGGCGGCTGCGCGATCGGCACGCGTCCGGTCGATCTCTTCATCGACGGTCTGACCGCGCTCGGCGCGACGATGGAAATCGATGGCGGTTATATCAACGCCAAGGCACCGCAGGGCGGCCTCATTGGCACACATTATACCTTCCCGAAGGTATCCGTTGGCGCCACGCATGTGCTGATGATGGCGGCAACCCTTGCCCGCGGCACGACCGTAATCGGCAATGCCGCACGCGAGCCCGAAGTCGTCGACCTTGCCAACTGCCTGAATGCCATGGGCGCGAAGATTTCCGGCGCGGGCACCTCGACCATCACGATCGAAGGCGTCACCTCGCTCTCGGGCGCGCGCCACCGCGTCCTGCCTGACCGTATCGAAACCGGCACCTATGCTATGGCCGTTGCCATGGCCGGCGGCGATGTCGTACTCGAAAATACCGATATTGCCCTGCTGGAAACGGCGCTGGAAACACTGCGCCGCGCCGGCGCGGACATCTCGTCGACCAACAATGGCATGCGCATCAAGCGTAACGGCGCCGGCATCCAGCCGGTCGATATCGTCACGGATCCCTTCCCGGGCTTCCCGACCGACCTGCAGGCGCAGTTCATGGCGCTGATGACCCGCTCTTCCGGCATCTCGCATGTCACGGAAACCATCTTCGAAAACCGCTTCATGCATGTGCAGGAGCTTGCCCGCCTTGGCGCAAAGATCTCTCTGTCAGGCCAGACGGCGAAGATTGAAGGTGTCCAGCGGCTGAAGGGCGCCCCGGTCATGGCGACCGATCTTCGCGCTTCCGTTTCGCTCGTTATCGCCGGGCTTGCCGCCGAAGGCGAGACCACGGTTTCCCGCGTCTATCACCTCGATCGCGGCTTTGAGCGGTTGGAAGAAAAGCTGACCCGCTGCGGCGCCATCGTTGAGCGCGTCAGCGAGTAAGAAAAGGGCGCTTGTGCGCCCTTTATCCCGGTTGCGTATTTGGTCTGAGCGCCTTATCTCCCTTGTCTGACAGATCGCCGCAGGTGCGGCTGAAAGACATGGGATAGAGGCTGGATGACCGACCTGAAGCTTGTTGCGCTCGATAGCGAAGACTTGGCCGTCATTTCCGCACATATACAGGACAGCGTCCTCAAGGTAGCCGATATCGACTGGTTGCCGCGCGACAAGCAGTTTTCGCTCGCTGCCAACCGCTTCGTCTGGGAAGAGGCGGCCCGCAAGCGCAAGGGTTTCGAACGCCGCCGCGCTGCTCTCGTTTTCAAGCGCGTGCTTTCCGTCCGCTCGATCGGCATCGACCGTGCTCGGCGCGACGACGTGCTGTCGCTGCTCGCCTTGCGTTTCGAGCAGAAGGGCGAGGGCCCGGAAGGCACGCTGGAGCTTTCGCTGTCCGGCACGGCTTCGATCGCCCTCGATGTCGAATGCATCGAAGTGCAGCTTGCCGATATCGGCGGCGCCTGGGAAACGACTTCCAAGCCGCGCCACCCTGGCACCTGAGCCTAACAGTTTCGATCAGAGAAGGAATACCGCTTTGGCAATCTGGCTCAATCAGGCATCCGATGGTTTTGAGCAGCGTTTCGCGGCTTTTCTGACCACCAAGCGGGAAGTCTCCGAAGACGTCAACGCCGTGGTACGCGCCATTATCGATGACGTTCGCACCCGCGGCGATGTCGCTCTCGCCGAATATTCGAAGAAGTTCGACAGCATCGACTACGCCACCGTGCCTATGCGTGTCACCGAGGAAGAGATCGACAATGCCGTCGAGGTCACTCCATCCGAAGTCCTCGGCGCGCTGAAGGTCGCCGCACTCCGCATTGAATCCCACCACCGCCGACAGCTCCCGAAGGACGATATCTACGAGGACGCCATGGGCGTGGGCCTCGGCTCGCGCTGGACGGCAATCGAAGCCGTCGGCCTCTATGTGCCGGGCGGCACGGCGAGCTATCCGAGCTCGGTCCTGATGAACGCCGTACCGGCGAGGGTTGCAGGGGTCGATCGCATTGTTATCGCCGTGCCGGCGACGGGCGGTTCGGTCAATCCGGCGGTGCTGGCTGCGGCCAAACTTGCCGGCGTCAATGAAATCTACCGCGTCGGCGGCGCGCAAGCGATTGCTGCCCTTGCCTATGGCACGGAAACGATCGCCCCGGTTGCCAAGATTACTGGCCCCGGCAATGCCTATGTCGCCGCCGCCAAGCGCCAGGTCTTCGGCACTGTTGGTATCGACATGATCGCCGGCCCGTCAGAAGTGCTCGTCATCGCCGACAAGGACAACAATCCCGATTGGGTTGCCGCTGATCTGCTCGCCCAGGCCGAGCATGACGAGAGCTCGCAGGCCATCCTGATCACCGACGACGAGGAATTCGGCAAGGCGGTCGAAGCGGCCGTCGAACGGCAGCTGAAGACGCTGAACCGTGCAGAGACTGCTGCGGCTAGCTGGCGCGATTTTGGCGCAATCATCCTTGTCTCTGATCTCAAGGATGCCATTCCGCTCGCAAACCGTATCGCCGCTGAACATCTGGAACTCGCCGTCGCCGATCCCGATGCCTTTGTGGACAAGATCCGCAATGCCGGCGCGATCTTCATCGGCGCCCACACGCCCGAAGTGATCGGCGATTATGTCGGCGGCTCCAATCACGTGCTGCCGACGGCGCGTTCCGCCCGCTTCTCCTCCGGCCTTTCGGTTCTCGATTTCGTCAAGCGCACCTCGATCCTGCGGCTCGGTCCGCAGCAGCTCCGTGATCTTGGCCCGGCAGCGATTGCGCTTGCCGTTTCCGAAGGCCTCGATGCCCATGCGCGATCGGTCGCGATCCGCCTGAACCTCGAAAGGTGAGGGAATGGTGAAGGACGACTTTCGGCTCTGCGACGTTGTCCTTGACGATACGATCGGCCGTTCGACTCCTGATGTCGAGCATGAGCGGGCGGTGGCGATCTTCGACCTGATCGAGGAGAATTCCTTCACACCCGTCGGCCATGCCGGCGGGCCCTATCGGCTGAACATCTCGCTGGTCGATTCCAAGTTGGTCTTTTCCATCACCACGGAAAACGGCGAGAATGTTGCAACCCATATCCTGTCACTGACGCCCTTCCGCCGGATCGTGAAAGACTATTTCATGATCTGCGAGAGCTATTACGAGGCGATCCGCTCGGCCTCGCCGAGCCGCATCGAGGCGATCGACATGGGCAGACGCGGCATTCACAACGAGGGCTCACAAACGCTGAAGGACCGTCTCTCGGGTAAGATCGATGTCGATTTCGACACCGCCCGGCGTCTCTTCACGCTGGTCTGCGTACTCTATTGGCGCGGATGACGGCGATGGAGCCGCACGTCGAAACGGAGGACGGAAAGCGGCCGGGCGCCATCCTCTTCATGTGCGGGCTGAATGTCATCCGCTCGCCGATGGCCGAAGTGATCGCCCGTAGCATTCTGCCTGGAAATACCTATATAAGGTCTGCCGGCGTTCGCGCCGGCGAACGCGATCCTTTCGTCGATGTCGTGCTGGAAGAAATTGGCCTGTCGCTCGGCCGTCGCCAGCCGCAGACGCTGGAGGAGCTCGAGGACGATTATTTCGACCTCATCATCACGCTCTCACCGCAGGCCCATCACGCAGCACTCGAGCTGACCCGCTCCAGTGCCGTTGACGTGGTCTACTGGCCGACCATGGATCCGACGGTCGCGACCGGAACGCGCGAGCAGATATTGGACAGCTATCGAGAGGTTCGCGATCACATCGCCGGCCTCATCGAAAGCCGGCTACTCAAGAGAAATGGCATCGCCGCGCAATCGGCGTGAAACAAAAGATAGAAAGCCCGATCTACGAGGTTCACAAATCCCCGTTGATTGTGTAGTTTCCGCGCAAATTTTGAGGCGCCCAGCGCCGCTTTACCCAACACACAGGAAGAAAACCCTTATATGCCGAAAGAAGAAGTCCTCGAATTCCCGGGTATCGTGACCGAACTTCTGCCGAATGCGACATTCCGCGTGAAGCTCGAAAACGAGCATGAGATCATTGCCCACACCGCCGGCCGCATGCGCAAGAACCGTATCCGCGTTCTCGCCGGCGACAAGGTTCTGGTCGAAATGACGCCCTACGACCTGACGAAGGGCCGCATCACCTACCGCTTCAAGTAAGCTTGGTCTGCGAAGCTCCCCGGAGTTTCCGCTCCCGCCTGCCGATGGTCGAGGTTCCATGGCGCTGAAATACAAGCTCATTCTGGCCTCGGGCTCGCCCCGCCGCGTCGATCTGCTCAATCAGGCCGGCATCGAGCCTTCGCGCCTGATGCCGATGGATATCGACGAGGCACCGAAGAAGTCGGAGCATCCACGCTCGCTCGCTCGCCGCCTCTCAGGCGAAAAGGCGGAAGCGGCACTTGCCGCCATCAAGGGCGACATCACCTGGAAGGGCAGCTATATCCTGTCCGCCGATACGGTGGTCGCTGTCGGTCGCCGCATTCTCGGCAAGGCGGAATTTGCCGATGAGGCGTCAAACTCGCTGCACCTGCTCTCCGGCCGCAACCACGTTGTCTATACCGGCATCTGCCTGATCACGCCCGATCGCAAGGTGCGCCACAAGATCGTCGAGACGAAAGTGCGCTTCAAGCGCCTGTCGAGCTTCGAGATCGAAAACTACATTGCCTCGGGCCAATGGCGCGGCAAGGCCGGCGCCTACGGCATCCAGGGGCTGGCTGGCACCTTTGTGCAAAAAATGGTGGGCTCCTACACCAATGTCGTGGGACTGCCGCTTTACGAAACCATTCTGCTTCTGACCGGCGAGGGCTTCGATGTCCACAGCCGTTGGCCCGAGGGCTGATCTCCCGCTAGAGTGCCGTGCGTTCATTCGGGGCGCACAAAGGACGCTCTAGCTTGTTGAATCTACTCATCAGGCTTTCCGAAAATCGGAACGATTTTCGGGCTGATGTTGTAGGAGGAAACCATGTCTGATGAAATGAAGACCGACGGCAAGGTTGAGCCGCTGCGCAAGACGCGCCCCTGCCCCGAATGCGGCAAACCGTCGAACCGCGAACACTATCCCTTCTGTTCCAACCGATGCCGCGAAGTGGACCTGTCACGCTGGCTGACGGGCTCCTACGCCATCCCCGTGGCCGACGACGAGACGAAGGCGGATTATCCCGACGAGGAAAACTAGAGCAATTCCAGCAAAAATGTGCAGCGGTTTTTGCGTCCGTAATTGCGTGAAGACAAAGGAACAGAGCAGGTTTTCCACCGCGAAGCCTTTATTTTTCCTCGCAAATCGCCAAAATCCGCAGGACCGTCAAAAAACTATCATTTGATGCTTGCCATGGGCGAACAAGATGCTATAACCCCGCTCGCTTCCGGGGCGAACCAAGGCCCTGACATTCTCAAGCAGGATGTTTCCTAGGAAGCATGGCTAGCCCAGGTAGCTCAGTTGGTAGAGCAGCGGATTGAAAATCCGCGTGTCACTGGTTCGATTCCGGTCCTGGGCACCATTCAATCTCTGAAGCATTTCTATCCAAACATACATGGCATTGTAGAATGCGGTGTATCCACCTTTGTGCGCTCGGTAGGCGCGACTTCACGACTTCATGAGCGGCCCGCCTTTTGAGGCTCATCATCATGCAGGAAGCAGATATCGATCCTCAGGGGAGAAAATGTTTCCAACTGGTTGCGGATCTAACCTGACTGGGGTAGCGCCGTACACTGAACCCTGCGCCATCTTCACCTCCTCTGCACAATCCCGCGTAACCCTCGGACCTTAGTCCGTTTCGGATAGGCGCATTTTTGCGCATGATCCGAATTGGATCGCAACAATGGGGAGGATACTGTGATCTACGAAAAGCGGAATATTACCGACAGTCCGAAAGAACGGACGCTCTTCGAGAGGGAAGCAGCGGATGCCCTCAACAAGCATTATCGGCGTCCGATCGCTATCTGGTTTTCCTGGCAGCCAGGGCAGAAGCCTAACACCATCGATCTGCGGGCCACTCCCCAGGTACTAACTCAAGCTGAGAGTCGAGGTCCGAGAGGGCTTCCATGATTTGAGAGACCGTGCCGAACGAGCTGCGGGATGATGCCCATGCAAACTCCCGACCCTTTGCGTTGACGTTCGACGGCCGGCTTCGGCTCGCATCGGCTGCGAAGCTCCGCACCGCAACGTTAAACGGAAATGTCGTGCGGTTCCTCAACCGGCCCGAATTCCGGCGGACGAGAGAATGGCGAAGGTCCGAGGTCGAAGCTTGAGAACCAGCCCGGCGGTCCGTATTTTGTTTCGTCGCTCAAATTAGGCGGCGGAAACAGTCCGGCAAACTTCGCGTAGGATATCATCACGCCAAAAAACAGCGTGAGGACGAAAGCGACTTTCTTGGCTCGGGAGACATCATCTTTTTGCATTTGTTTGCCTGCGGACAACGACATCGAACCAGTTGGTACGAAAATCGTGTCAGGAAATTGTCGAAACGAATATGTGATTGCAACCGGGGCTCTTAGGTATTGCATTCCGTTGGAACGTCGCCGGAATTTTCGCTCCAACAGGCAACGGACGGAACCTCTCGCGACCATTTCCGTTTATGGCCCATGGCCCGTCAAACGTTCTGGAAAGGTTACCTTAAGCTCTCGCTTGTCACCGCGTCCGTTTCACTGACGCCGGCGACGACGGAGTCGAGCAAGGTGCGGTTTCATGTATTGAATCGCGCAACGAAAAACCGCGTCGAAAGCCGCTATGTCGATAGCGTCACACACAAGCCCGTTGCCGAGAGGGATCAGATGAAAGGCTATCCGCGTGGCGAGGACGACTATGTTCTGCTCGAGGACGAGGAGATCGAAGAGGTGGGGTTGGAAAGCACGCGCACAATCGATATCGATACTTTCGTGCCGCGCGGGTCGATCGATTGGATCTGGTACGACAAGCCGCATTTCCTGGCGCCGGAAGACAAGGTCGGCATTGAGGCCTTCTGTGTGATCCGCGAGGCGATGAAAGCCAACGATGTCGTCGGCATCGCTCGGCTGGTGCTTTACCGGCGAGAGCGTGCGTTGCTCCTGGAACCGCAAGGCAAGGGCATCATTCTCTGGACGCTGCGTTATGGAGACGAGGTGCGCGAACCGGCCGCCGAACTCGATATGAAGGCGAAGGTCGATAGCGAGTTGCTGACCCTGATGAAAAAGCTGGTCAAGGAAGAGACGAAGGAATGGAGCCCTTCGATGGTACAGGATCCGGTTCAGAAGCGGCTGAAGGCGTTGATCCGCAGCAAGGAAAAGAACCTCAAGAAGGCTGCCCCGGCTCGCAAGCCTCCACCGGTGAAATCGACGGGCAATGTCATCAACATCATGGATGCACTGAAGAAGAGCCTGGCCGCTGAAGGCGATCGCGGGAAGTCGCGATAATCTTAAAAAGTCCGCAGGGTTGGAAGTGAAGCCCTATCGCTTCCGCTTCTGCAATGGCTTTGCCGCCGCAAAGAACCCATCCCAGGGATCCTTGCTAAGCGCATCGAGCCGCGCCGGCGTATTATCGACCGTGAAATAGGCGGGGCCGATTGCGGTGGTCAGTTCACTCCATTCCAGCGGCATGGAAACGGCCGCACCCGGGCGAGCGCGCGCGGAATAGGCGGCAACGGCGGTGTTGCCGCGGCCGTTCCGAAGATAGTCGATAAAGATCTTGCCGCTGCGCTTCGCCTTGGTTGCGGTTGCAAGATAGCGCTCGGGATCATCTTGCGACATGCTGTCTGCCAGCCATTTGGCAAAGCCCTTCACATCCGCCCAATCGGCCTTCGGCTCAAGTGGCGTCACTACATGCAGGCCTTTGCCGCCGGATGTTTTGACAAAGGCTGCAAGGCCTTCACCTTCGATGCGCTCCTTCAATTCGTAAGCTGCCGCTATCACATTTTCCCATGGCACATCCTCGCCGGGATCGAGGTCCATGGTGACCATATCGGGTTTTTCCCAATTGTCCGTCGTCGTGCCCCAGGGATGGATTTCCAGCGCGGCCGATTGCACCAGCGCCACGACACCGTCGAAATCGGTAATGCGCAGCAGCTTCTCGCCACCCTTGTCTTTGGGGTCGGTAATTTCCTCGATATAGTCGTTCATGCCTTTCCAGGCATGTTTCTGGAAAAAGCGCTGATGGCCGGAAATCCCATCGGGCAGGCGCAGCAGGGCAAGCGGCCGGTTGACCACATAGGGCGCCATGAGGTGCCAGACCTGCGCATAGTAATTGGCGAGACCTTCCTTGGTGATGCCTTCATCCGGCCAGTAGATGCGGTCGGGATGAGTGAGCTGCACTACCGATTTCGGCAGGTTTTTCGCGGTCGTCTTTTCCATCTCGCGCACAACGTCCTTTGCCGGCTTGTCCTCCCGCAATCCGCGGAAGGCCGCGTGGCGCAGATTACCATCCGCCGACCATGCGCGGAACTCCACTTCGGCAACGAGCTGCGGCTTGACGTAATGCAGGCCACGCCGCTCCTCGGCGGTCAGCGTGTCGTCGAAGGAATTCTGCTTCATCTCCATCGCCGAGAGCCGCTCGTAAAGCATCTGCGCCGTCGCGACTGTGTAACCAGTGCCGACGCGGCCGACATGCTTCAGCGCGCCATCCTCGTAATAACCCATGGCGAGCGAGCCGATGGCATTCTTCATCGCGGTCGAGGGCACATAGCCGCCGATGACGAATTCCTGCCGCTGCGAGCATTTGGACTTGATCCATTCACCGTTGCGGCCGGAAATATATTTGCTGTCGCGCTGCTTGGAGACGACGCCTTCGAGGCTGAGCCGGCAGGCGTGATCCAGCACCAGCCCGCCGTTCTCGTTGAAATGCGTGCTGTAACGCAGCTTGCTGCTATCTTTGGGAACCACGGTCTCCAGCAGACGTTTGCGTTCGAGGAGGCTTACATCGAGCAGGCTGTATCCGTCGAGATGGAGCAGGTCGAAAGCATAGAAAACGAAGCGGTCGTAACGACCTTCGCTAAGGTCGTGCTGCAGGGCGGAGAAGTCCGACGCGCCGTTATCGCGCTCGACGACGAGTTCACCATCGATGACGGCCGTTTCGACCGGCAAAGATGCAAAGGCATCGACAAGGTCCCTGCCGAATTTCTCCGTCCAGTCGAGACCGCCGCGTGTGAGCATCGTCACCCGCCCATTCTCAATCTTCACCTGCAGCCGGTAACCGTCGAACTTGATCTCGTGGATCCAGCCCTCACCGGCCGGTGGCTTGGGTTTCAGCTTGGCGAGCGCCATCTCGATGAAGTCGGGCATATCAGCTTTTTTCGCGCCCTTCGGCCAATCCCGCTCTTGTGGGGCAGGGGACTTTGCCCTTCTCGCTGGCGGCGCCTTGGCCTTTGCGGCAACGGCCTTGCCACCCTCCGGTCTGGAGTGCCAGGTGGCATCGGGATATTCCGCCACCTCTTCGAGTTGCCGGCCGGTCTTGGCGGATTCGGGGCGCTCTTCGAGGATATCGGCTTCGCCCTCACGGCGGGCTTCTTCGTCGTCGCCCTTGATGAGCAGCCAGTTTTCGCGCTTCTCGCCGGGTTTTCCATGCATGCGCACCAGATGCCAGCGCCCCTTCAGCTTCTCGCCGTCGAGTTCGAATTCCATGTGCCCCTTGCGATAGGCCTTGTGCGGATCGCCGAGCGGCGTCCAGCTGCCGCGATCCCAGACGATGACCGTGCCGCCGCCATACTGTCCCTTTGGAATGATGCCTTCGAAATCGCCATAGGAGAGAGGATGATCCTCGACATGGACGGCAAGGCGCTTGTCTTCGGGGTTAAGGCTCGGTCCCTTGGTGACGGCCCAGCTTTTCAGCACGCCGTCCATCTCAAGGCGGAAATCATAGTGCAGGCGGGTGGCGTCGTGCTTCTGGATGACGAAACTGTTGCCTGTCGCCCGGCCTTTCCGGCCGCGCGGCTCCGATGTGATCTTGAAATCGCGTTTGGCCTGATAGGTTTCGAGCGCCATGATCAGCTCGCTTTTCTGCTGGTTCTATCAGAGGTCTTGCGTGCGGCAGGCTTCTTCGCCGGCGCCTTGCCGCCCATTTTTGCACTTTGGCGCAGCGCCTCCATGAGATCGACTACCTTGCGCTCCGGCTCGCGCTTGCGTTTCGGCGGCGCCCGCCCTTCGATCTTGGCTTTCACCAGCTCGACGAGCGCGGCCTCGTAGCGGTCGTGGTATTCACTCGGGTCGAAACGGCCCTCTTTGGTGCCGATGATATGGCCGGCAAGCTCCAGCATCTCCTTGTCGAACTTGATATCGGGAATGTCCTTGAAGACGGAGCTTGCCGAGCGCACTTCATAGTCGAAGTTCAGCATGGTCGCGATGATGTGGTCGTCATGCGCGCGGACGAGCAGCGTGCGATTGCGGCGGAAGAGCACTGCTTCGGCAAGAGCTGCCACCCTGCCGTCAACCATGGCTCTGGCAATCAATGCGAGGGCTTCCGCATCATGCTCGTCGACTGGTGCCAGATAGTAGGGGCGGTCGAAATAGAGCTTGTCGATCCCGTCGAAGGGAATGAATCCCTTCACGTCAAGCACCTTCTCGCTTTCGGGCATGATCTCCGATATCTCATCACCTTCGATGAGGATGTAGTCACCGCTCTCCGTCCGATAGCCCTTGACCTGATCGTCGCGCTCCACCGGCTTGCCGGTTTCGCTGTCGACGAACCGCCGCTCAACGCGATGGCCAGTCCTGCGGTTGACGATGTTGAAAGAGACGCGTTCGGAAGAGGAAACGGCGGTATAAAGGCCAACGGCGCAAGCAAGGTCGCCGACCTTTAGATGGCCCTTCCAGCTTGCGCGTCCCGCCATCGTCTCCTCCGTTCAGAGCCTGCTGTTGCTTTTGTCGGTGTCGATCTGCTGGAATTTCCAGCCGCTTCCATCCGGCGCCGGGTAGGCGAGCAGCGCATCGCCCTTGCCGATCTTCTGGCGCGCGGCTGCGTTTCTTGCGCGATCCATCGCCTGTTCTGCTGTGGCATAGGGTTCAGACAATGTATCACCGAGCTTGTAGGCCCAGCCATTGTCATGCGGAACGATCTGATAGGTGATGTCGGCCATGTGCTTTCCTCCTTGTCAGCCGTTCTGGTCATTCATTGCCGGGACGAGCGGCTGCGCCGCTCGTCAAGCGCGATGATCTTTTCAAGCGATGCTATATCCTCGCTGGTGACGACAGGAACCGGATCGGCGGCGATCGCCTCCAGTACTTCCTTGGATACCGCACCGTTGCGGATTGCCCATTCCAGCGTCTCACGTGTCTCCCGCTCGGCCTTGAGCTGGGCATAGAGCGCGACGATCAGCCGGTCGCGCGCATCCATACTGCTGCGTTTGCGGTCGATCTTGCGGATGCCGGGCATGGGAAAGTCCTGCCTTCATGAGGTTTTTCAGGTGAAAAAACCGCTGAACAGAGGAAAGGTTCCGCTGAGCGGTGCAACGAAAATCAAAATCGCCGCATTGCGGGTTTGCGGCCGAGACACTATCTGAAAGCTCTATTCAATAGAGGATTACAATATGGCCGATCTCAAGGCGCGTCCCCGTCCCACAGGTGCAAGTGCCGTTCTTGGTCGTACCGGTTTTCCGCACGTTACGTCGGTCACCGGCGGTGAGATCGATATCGTCACCAGCCCATCACAGCCGGGCTTCAACCCGCTCGACCTGCTCTATTCCTCGCTTTCGGCCTGTCTCGTGCTGAGTGCCCGCATGGCGGCAAGCCAGCTCGGCGTCCTCGACAAGATCACCGAGATGACCGCTGATGTGACCGGCGAAAAGGCGGCGGAAGGGCTGTCGCGCGTCGCCAAGTTCAACATCATCTTCTCCATCAAGGGCGATATCGACGAGGAAACGCGCCGCAAGATTGCACATATGGCCGAAGACGAAATCTGCACCGTCAGCAACACCATCAGAGGCACTCCGGATTTCGCAACCACGATCTCCGGCTGATCGGGTCGCCGCAGGTTTCTGCATGAAAATTATAGACAATGGGACCGGAGCATTGCGTGGCCTCCGGGCTCCACCTATGCTCCGGCATCGATTGAAATGACGCCGGCTGAGATGCAGTTCCAGACAGAACCTTCGAACGAACAGAAATCCCAGCGGCCGCTCGTCGCCATCATCGGCGGCGGCGTTTCCGGGGCGGGTGTCGCCTATCATTTGCTGAAGCTTGCCGGCGCCGACGCACCCGATATCGTGGTCTTCGAGCCGCGCCCCATGCTGGGCCGTGGCCTTGCCTATGACACCGCCGATCCGGCGCACCGCATCAATGTGCCGGCCGCCAAGATGAGCCTGCAGCCCGATGATCCGGAGGAGTTCCAGCGCTGGATCGAGGCGAACAATGCCGTGCGCGACGATCCCGAGGCTGCGCGCGAGAACGGCCAGCTTTTCCCGCGCCGGCGCGTGTTCGGCGATTATGTCGGTGCACTTCTGAAGCCCTTCCTGAAGTCGGGTGCCATCACTCATCGCCGCGCCACAGTGACGGCCATCCGCCGCCAGCGTGATAGCTGGGTGATCCTCGACGATAAGGGCGGGCGCACTGAGACCGATATTGTCGCCATCGCCACCAGCCATCCGCCGCCGGTGGCGCCGGGCAGGCTGGCGGCTATTCTTGGCGATCATCCTCGTTTCGTTGCCGATACCACGAAACCAGGTTCCCTTGAGGTCGTGCGGCCGCAGGACAGAGTTCTCGTCATCGGCAACGGGCTGACGGGGGCAGACGTGATCGCTTCGCTTGCGCGAAACGGCCATGAGGGTCCTGTTGTGGCGATTTCTCGCCGCGGCCTGCGCTCTCGCGGCCATGCCGCGGTTCTGCAGGAACCCTTTGGCGATTTCATCGCCGATCCCGCATCCTCGGCAGTCGCGCTGTTGCGCAAGATCCGGCTGACCATTCTCCAGGCAGCCGAGCAGGGCTCGAGTTGGCATGCCGTCATCGATCAGGTGCGCTCCCAGGGGCACGATCTCTGGCGCGCTTTGCCGGTCGCCGAGCGGCGGCGCATCGTCCGGCATCTCAGGTCCTACTGGGATGTTCACCGTTTCCGCATCGCCCCGCAGGTGGAGGCGGTGCTCGATTCAGCAATCGAAGCCGGCCGGCTGGAAGTGCTTGCAGCATCCGTCGCCGATGCCAAGGTCGAGGGTGAAACGATCCGCATCACCCTGCAGCCGCGGCATGCCCGCGAAAGAGTGGAACGAACGTTCGATGCCGTCATCGTCACGACCGGTCCCGCACATGGTGGTATTTTGCAGACGCAACCCTGGCTCGGTGAACTCGAGCGCGAAGGCTATCTCGTCCTTGATCCCACCGGTCTCGGACTTGCTTGCTCCGAGCGTTCCGAAGCGCTCGGAGCGGATGGTCAGGCGATCCCCTCGTTGCTCATTTCCGGTCCGCTTGCGCGTGGAACCTTCGGTGAATTGATGGGATTGCCGCAGATCACCGAACATACGGTCTTCGTTGCCCGCGAGATCACAGACAAACTGAAAGCCGCAGCCGCGAGATAATTGGCGACCTATTTCTGATCGATCTGTCGTTCTCTGACTGTCTTCGAGGCGCTACTCCTGATAGTCGCTGCGTCAGTCGCGGCTGAGATCGGCCGCGCAGAAAGCATCGAGATCATGTCGCAGGCCGCTTCCTCCGTTTCCGAAACTCCATCTTCCAGCCGTCTCCCGCTAGTCGCCCTTATTATTGGCGGCGCGGCGATCGGTGGATCGCCGATCTTCGTGCGGCTTTCCGAGGTCGGGCCGATGGCAACGGCCTTCTGGCGTGTGGCACTGGCGCTGATCCCGATCTTCATGTTCTCGCTTCTGCGCAAGGATACCGGCCCCAAGCCGAAGAGCCTTGCCGATTGTGGCATGCTGATCCTGCCGGGCGCCGTGTTGGCGCTTGATCTGTCGGCCTGGCATCTGTCGATCACCATGACCTCGGTTGCGAATGCGACACTGCTCGCAAACCTTGCGCCGGTCTTCGTGACCGCCATCGGCTTTCTGTTCTTCGGCACCAAGGTTACCCGCGTCTTCGTGCTCGGCCTCATCCTGGCATTGGCCGGCGTGGTCGTGCTGAAGGGCGGGCCTGCTGCCTTTGGAAATGGCGACCTGCGCGGTGATGGCGTCGCCATGATCGCCGCCTTCTTCTATGCCTGCTACATCCTGGCGATCGGCGCGCTGCGCAGTCGTTTCGATACGATCCGTATCATGCTGTGGAGCACAGCCTCTGCCGCAGTCGGCGTCTTCCCGCTTGCGTTCTTCTTCGAAGGCCACATGCTGCCGGCAAGCCTTTACGGCTGGTCGGTGGTCTTCGGCCTTGCCTTCGTCAGCCATGCCGGCGGGCAAGTGGCGATCGCCTATGCGCTTGCCTATCTGCCGGCAGCCTTCTCCTCGCTGACGCTGCTTCTCCAGCCGGTCGTGGCGGCCATCCTCGCCTGGGCGCTGCTCAACGAATCGATCACGGCAATGCAGGCCTTGGGCGGCCTGATTGTTCTTGCCGGTATCACGGTCGCACGGCGCGGATAATCCCGTTTAAAGGAAGCTTGACCATTGGCTGATAGATCTGTCCCGGAGTTTGGGCAGGATCGGCCATGGCGAACCTTGATCAGGTATTTTCAGCTGAAGTTCAAAAGGCGGAAAAGCCGCAGGAAGTCGCTGCGCGGCAGGCTTCGACTGCGCCCTTGCTGGCTTTCATGGCCCTTGCCGCCATCCTTGTCGCTCTCTTCAAATTTCCGCCGCTCCTCGATTATGCAAACCACTATGCCCGTATGTGGCTGCTTGCCGGCGGCATAAAGGAAGCACCCTTCCCCGAAATCTACGCGATCGAGTGGAACCGCACTTTCACCAATGTCGGCATTGATCTGCTCGCCCGCTTCATCGGTCCCGTCATCGGCGTCTCACTGCTCGCCCGCGTCCTGCTATTCCTGGCGATTGTCCTGCCGCCGCTCGGTGCCATCGTACTGCATCGGCGCCTGTTCGGCGGCAGCTATTACTGGCAGATCGGCATGCTCTATCTCGCCTGGTGCGCCACGCTGGTCGGCGGTTTCATCAATTTCCAGATAGGCCTCGGCCTTGCATTGTTGTTTGCAACGCTGGACCACCGCCTGGAGTCCGGGTCTGCAGTCAGGCTCTTCTTATGGCGGGTGGCCGTATCGCTGCTGCTCACCGTCGTCCATATATTCTCTGTAGGCTTTTTTCTGGCGATCGTCTGCGGACTGGAATTTTCCTGGCGCTTTGATGTCCTCAAATCTCGTTCGGCGGTCCTGCACCTTGCCGGCAGGCTCGCGGCGGCAATGATCGCCTGCCTGCTGCCGCCGGTCGCGCTGGCGCTGACCGCCGACCTCCCAGGCAGTCATGTGGGCGGCATCGTGGCTGCTTGGAACGACGGCCCAGTGCTGCTGGTTTTCAATCTGCTGTCGGCCGTCTGGACCTATGTTGCGCTCGTCGATGTAATCTTCCTTGTGCCGATTCTACTCGTTTGCAGCAGGGCGATTGCCACGAAAAACATGCGCATTCATGCAGGGCTCGTTATCACCGTGGCAGGCCTTCTTGTGCTATCCATCCTTTCGCCACGGCATGCTTTTGGCACCGGTTGGATAAGCTGGCGCTTCCCCATCATGGCCGCCCTTGTCGGCATGGTGATGATCTGCCCTTTTCAAAAGATCGGCCGCCGTCGGGCCGTCATCCTGTTCCTCGCCTTGAATGTCGCTGTCTTTGGCCGGACTGCCTGGATCGGTTTCAACTGGTGGCGGGGGCAGGTCGATGTTACGAGCGTAGCGAAGGTGCTTGAAGCCATTCCCTCGGGCGCCGCGATCCTGCCGTTGCAGCACGATCCGGCCTTTGCTGAGATAAAACTCGATCAGCGGCATTACGCATTCACCGAGGATACGTTTCGGCATCTGCCGACATTGGCGATTCCACTGGCGCATGCTTTCGTTCCGACGCTCTTCAGCGCGCAGGGCAAGCAGCCTCTTGCCGTCCTTCCATCCTGGTCAGATCGCTCGGTACCGGAAGGAAATCTCTTTTCAACCGGCGTTCTGTCCTGTCCAGGTCTGATGGCGGAGGACGCCAGCTTCACGCCCTATCTTGTCGACTGGCGCAGCAAGTTCGATTTTATCCTGGTTGTCAACGCCGACGTCGTCGATCAGAATGTCGGCGACGTCATGCCGGCGGGTACCCATCTCCTGAAAGACGCCGGTTTTGCAAGGCTCTACGGGATCGATCGCAACGCGCCGACGGCAGGGGATGCCGTTCCGGCATCATGCCCAGACAGCTTCCACTGGTAGCTTATTGGGTTCCCTGCAGTTTGCTTTCCTGCAGCAGCCACTTTTGAATGATCGGCACGTCGGCATCGCCGAGATCGTGACCGCCGGGGATGACGTCGGAATCGACGGTCGCACCCGACGTCTTCAGCCGCTCTTCCAGCTCGCTCGCATATTTGCCGTAGGCATCCATCTTGCCGCTGATGACAAGCAGGTCCGTGCCCTTCAAGTCGGCATGCGGATAGGCGCTGAGCACCGGCATGGAGCGCAGAAGCACAGCCTTGTGCACCAGGTTCGGGTGCAGGTAGAGCAGCGAATTCAGAAGGTTAGCGCCATTTGAGTAGCCGACATAGACGATCTTCTTCGGATCGAGACCATAAGATTTGACCGCACCTTCGATGAAGGCGGCGAAGGCTTCGGCTTCGTTCTTGATGTCGTCCTGGTCGAAGGAGAAAGGCGTGATGCGCTTGTACCAGCGCGGGAAGCCTTCCTCGGTCGCGCGCCCACGCACGCCGAGAAGGGTGGCGCGTGGCGCGACCTTGTTCAGCAGCGGCATAAGCGTCGTCTCGTTGCCGCCGGAGCCGTGCAGCAGCACGAAGACGCTGCCGTCGGGATCGGGCGGCGTATAGAAACGATGGACGAAGGGCAGGTCGCGATAATTGATGCGCGGCTGGCCGGGCATGGAAAACTGCGGCAGCACGACCTTCAGGTCGCTGAGATTGGTGATCGAATCCTTCGGCGGAATGAAGAGCTTGGTCCCGAGTGTAGCTTTCGGCTCATCCACCATCATGCCCGGCTGGTTGGTGGCAAGCTCTATCAGCGTGCCGCCCGGCTCGCGGGCATAGAGCGAGCGGAAGTATTTGCGATCGTGCAGGTTGGTCGCCGATGCATTTTCCTTTTCGAGCGCCTTGTGAACGGCCAGAACGGCTGCGTCGTCATCTGCGCGGAAAGCGACATGGTCGACCGTGCCGGTACCCGGTGCGCCGGACCAGAAGCCACGCGCATCGCGCACGTCGATGATATCGCCCGACTGCGAGACAAGGCGGTCGATCGTGCCGCGATTTGCCTGGAACCTGTATCCGAAATGGCTTTCGATGAAATGGCGGCTCTCGTTCGGTTTTTCGGTCAGCATGGTCGCACCGCGCACGCGCTGCACGGCATGCTCGATCGGCACGTCGCCACCGTCCCAGACGGCCGGTGATTTCAGATCCCTGGCCCCGGCAAGTTTGACGATGACATTATCCGGGTCCTTCAACCGCAGCACCGGCTCGCCGAATTCATCCGCGGGGCCTTCCGAGCGGAAGCCGAAGCGCATGGCACGCGTCAGCCAGTAGCCGATACTGGTCGGATCGATCGCCAGCGACATCTCGTTGATCTGGCCGTAGCCAGCGCGGCCGGGCGCACCGTCCTCCCAGACGAGGAAGGTGACGAGCGAGCCCGGACTGCCCTCTGCATCGCCATAGAAGAGGTGAAGCTGTGTGGCGTCCTCGAAACCGGCCGTCTGTTTGACGAGCCGCATGCCGAGGAATCCGGCGTAGAAATCCACATTCGCCTGCACCTTGCGGGTGATCAGCGTGATATGGTGTATGCCTGAAGCCATGGATGAAAGCCCGAATTGAAAAGGCGAGGCCAGGAGCGCGAGTATGAGGGTCGTTGCTAGCGTCATACCGTTGCCAATGACCTTTTCTCTAATTTTGTTCCGCAAAAAGCACAAGTGCGTCACCACGCGGCAGGAGCTCCAGCGTGTCGACTTCCTCCAATGCTTCTTCGAGTTGTTGCAGCGTCGGCGGCTTGATCATATAGGCGAGCGCGCCGAGGTCTTTTGCCCGTTGCATGTCGCTTTCGTCGCTTGACGTGCTGAGCACACAGACCGGAATCCTATTCAACCGATGATCGGCTGAGAGCGCGTTCAGCACTTCGAAACCATCCATGATCGGCATGTTGATATCGAGCAGCATCAGATCGATCTGCGGCTCGCCGGGAACGCCGGCGCGCTGCTCCAGAAGCCGCATCGCCTCGCGGCCGTTGGTCGCCACATGCAGGTTGAAGTTCACCTTCTCGCGCCGCATCAACTTGATCTTCAGAAGCTGGATATCGGCCGGGCTGTCTTCCACCAGCAGCACTTCGGCGAGCCTGCCGCGGCTTTCGCTCGTATGGTCGGA
The DNA here is from genome assembly GCF_052113285.1 of Rhizobium sp. YAF28. Taxonomy (NCBI): domain Bacteria; kingdom Pseudomonadati; phylum Pseudomonadota; class Alphaproteobacteria; order Hyphomicrobiales; family Rhizobiaceae; genus Rhizobium; species Rhizobium sp. YAF28. Next base: position 412,386 of record NZ_JBFRCX010000004.1, read on the forward strand.
TGCTTTTGCCGCCTGTGGCTGTTCGCTGGTGACCGGCTGATCGCCTGATATCTTCGCGAGCGGTACTTCGAGCAGGAAGGTCGCACCCCTGCCGGTCTTCGCCTCGCACCAGATCGATCCGCCATGCAGCTGCGCGATGCGACGGCATATGGCAAGCCCGAGCCCTGTGCCTTCGATGCCGCGGCCGACGAGGCGCTTGAAGGGTTGGAAGATCAGCTCACGATGATTAGGGTCGATTCCGGGCCCGTTGTCACCGACCGTCAGGCGGCATATCCCCCTGTCTGCTATGGCCGAAACGCGCACTTCCGGAACGGTATCTTCACAATAGCGGATCGCATTGGAGACGAGGTTCTGTAAAAGCTGGATCAGCAGCGTCGCGTCGCCCATCACCTCCGGCAGCCGACCGCGGATGATGATCGCCTGCCGGCTTTCGATCTGCTGATGCAGATTGTGCTCCACCTGATCGAGCACGGCCGACAGCGAGATCGGCTTGAGCTCGAGCTCGCTCGAGACCTCCAGCTTCGTGAAGCCTGAGACCTTGACGATCAGGTCTTCCATGTGATCGGCGGCGCTGAGGATATAATCGAGAAGTTCGCGGTCCTCGGCCGGCAGCTCGGCCGAGCCGTGCAGAATGCGGCTAAAAGATTTGATCGTTCGCAGCGGCTCTTTGAGATCATGCGCCATGGCGCGGGTGAAGATTTCGAGCGACTGCCGCTTCTGCTCAAGCTTTGCTTCCAGTACACCATGCATCACGGCATTCTGGATGCAGCGATGCAGCGTCTCGGGCGATAGCGCATCCTTGGTGAGATAGTCGCGCGCACCGCTTTTCATCACTTCAACTGCGACGGTTTCGTTGCCCTGGCCGGTCAGCATCACCACATTCGCGGCCGCATCTTGGGCGAGGATTTCCGAGAGCACGCCAAGGCCGTCGCGGCCGGGAAGCGAATAGTCGAGCAAAATACAGTGAGGGTGCCTCTGGCTGTTGAGGGCGAGACCCTCGTCGCCGCTCTCGGCCTCGATCACGGTATAGTTCGTGCCGGAGACCCGCGCCAGCATGCGGCGATAGACTTCCCGGTCGTCTATATTGTCATCGATGATGAGAACGCAGCAGTCTTCCGCCAAACGTCAGTCCTCTAGGGGCAGGATTGCGATTTCGAACCAGTATTCCTTGAGCCGCTGGATAGCGGCGAATAGTCCGTCGAGATCGACCGGTTTCTGTACATAAGTGTTGGCGCCGAGCGCATAGCAGCCCTCGATGTCGCGCTCGTCGTCCGATGTCGTGAGGATCACGACCGGGATCTTGCGCCAATGCGCATTGGACTTGATCGCCTCAAGTGTCTTGCGCCCGTCGAGACCCGGCATATTGAGGTCGAGCAGGATGAGGCCGGGCTTCGGCGCCATGGTGGCGAGCACGTCGAGCGCTTCCTGACCGGAGGCTGCCCAGCGGATGGGGTTGCGCAGATTGGTGCGCTTGAAGGCCCGCATCGTTGCTTCGAAATCGTCTTCGCTGTCCTCGACGATGAGGATCGGTTGCGTGTCACGCTGCAGCATTCTGGCCCTCGCGCTTCCTTCCCAAAGTAAAGTAAAATGTCGTGCCGATGCCTACGTCCGACTCCAGCCATATCTCACCATTGTGACGCCCAATGATCTTGCGCACGAAGGTGAGCCCTGCGCCGGTGCCGTCCTCGGAATCCTGCGATTTTTCAAGCCGTTTGAAAATGCGGAAAATATCCTCGTGGAATTCTTGGGGTATGCCCTTGCCGTTGTCCTTCACGTAGAAGACGTTGCGGACCGTCGTCCCGTCCTTGCCGGCATAGCGTTCCAGATGGCCGACGCTGATGAGCGGCACGGGCTTGTCGTTGTATTTGATGGCATTGGTGACGAGGTTGCGGAATACCTCGGTTAGCCGCGGGGCATCGCAGACGACCTCCGGCAGCATCCCGTCGATGACGACCTTCGCATGCCGCTCCTCCAGAAAAAGCTCCATGGTGGCGACGACGTCGCGGATGATCGAACCGATATCGGTTCTTTTGACCGCGAGCTGCTGGCGACCGATGCGCGAGAAATAGAGAAGATCGTTGACGAGCTTTTCCATGCGCTGACTGAGCCGGACAAGCCGGTTAAGCCGGCGCACGCCGTCTTCGTCGAGCTTCTCCTCATAATCTTCCAGCAGGAAACGCGAATGATTGTGCAGGCCGCGCAGCGGTTCCTTGAGATCATGCGAGGCGATATAGGCGAACTCATCGAGATCGTGGTTGGAGCGTTCGAGATCGGCCGTATATGCCTCGAGCTGCGCAAGCGTCGTCTTCATCCGCTCCTCTTGCCGCATGCGCTCGCTGATATCGCGCACGATACCGACGAAGGTCTTGCCCGAGCCACCGACGACAGCGCTGACCGAGAGGTCGATTGGGAAGACCACGCCGTTCTTGCGCCGGCCGGAGACCATGCGCGTCGTGCCGATGATGCGTTCCTCACCGGTGCGCCGGTAATTGCCGAGATAGGCGTCATGTTCGGAATGATAGGGTTCCGGCATCAGCATCTTGATATTGTTGCCGATCACTTCCTGCGGCGTGTAACCGAACATGGTCTCGGCGGCTGGATTGAAGCTCATGATCCGCCCGACCTCGTCGATGGAGATCACGGCGTCAGGCGTATTGCGTACCAGCGCGCTGAAGCGGATGCGCTCGGTTTCCAGATGCTGGCTGTTGCGCATGAAATAGAAGACGAAAATGGCAATCAGCCAGAGCGTTGCTGCCGTGATCGAGCGATTGGTGGCTTCCCGCCAGTAATCATTCTCAGCATGGTTGACGGCGAAAAAGCCAAGCAGGATCAGGACAGTGCAGACGAAGGCGAATAACATCGGCGCGTTGCGATTACCGAACCAGAGCGCCGTCAGCACGAGCGGGACATAGAGAATACCGTTTGCCACGCCAAGCGGCGTATAGAGATCGACGATGAGGCCGGTAAAACAGATCGATGCCGGTATCCAGAGGGGGATCTGTGCCCTGTTGGTTGGCAACATCCACCAGGATCTGGCGAGAAGCCCGCAACCGAAAGCCACCAGACCGATAGCCGTAGGCAAGGCCATCGCGGCATAGGGACCCCAGCGATATCCCTGTTCGGCATCTGTGACGTATCCGGCAAGCGCGATCATGCCGAGCGTGATCGCGATATAGCTGGTGAGTTCCTGTACAAGCTGGCCGCGCGGCTCCTTCCCATAGAGCGCAAAGAGAATGGAAAGATTTGATATCAGGAAGATCAGCGCTGTGTTCGGCCCCATGCCGCCGCCGATCTGCTCGACAAAGGTTGGAGAGATGAAAAACTGCGTCAGGAACACATCGACATTATGTATCGTGCGGCCGAGCGTGATGATCTCTGTTAGGCGCACCGCGGAAAGCAGGGCGGCAAGGCTGCAGGCAATGACGGGCACGATGCGGTTAGGCTTGCCTGTCTCCATCGACGTGGCAAGCCCGATACCCGACAGCACGAAGCAGATGGCGGTATTGAATGCCATGGACGGAAAGCCGGGCACGATCGAGATGATGATTTCGACCTCCAGCAGCCACCCGGTCAGCGCCGTCAGGCCGAGCAGGACCAGCAGGTAGCCGATGACGAGCGCGACCATGCGGTAGCGACCGCTTTCCGCCCCGTCTCGTCCTGATGTAGCAGTATCCCGCACCTGCATCACCTCTCCGCCATGTCCTTGTTGGCGAGCCATCTTTTCCGAAATCTACGAATACTCAATAGGCAGATTGTTGCGCAAAACATGCTTTTTCGACAGTAAATCCCTAAAGGTCGATATCGAATTTTAGTGAAGTGGCGTTAATGTCTCAGTGAAGGACAGTGCAGAACATCAGAAACAATATCCGGATTGTGGTGCCAGATGTCGATCTTGTTTTACGTCGACGATAGCAGGGATGATCTCTTCTATCTCGACTATATCCGAAAGAAACAACAGGTGGATGTTGATCTATTCTGTTTCCCGACCGCACAGGCTGCATTCGAGGCGCTTGAGGAGCGTCTGGAAAGAGGCGAAGGCGCGCCGGATATACTGATCGCCGATCTCTACATGCCTCTCGACAGCGGCAGCGGGCTGATCGCGCGGCTGCGACAGGATGATCGCTTTTCCACCATGCAGCTCGGCGTGTGCAGCGGTTCGGATGCGGTGGAGGACCGAGAACGGGCACTTGCCGCCGGTGCCGATTTCTACCTTGAGAAGCCGCTGGACTTTGCTAGGATCATCGGCAATCGGTGATTGCAGAAAGCGCAATTTATTTGCATGCAAAAAGTGCGCGACGCCTGCAAGAAAGCACAATTGACAAGCCTGGCAGTGCATTTCAAACTGCACCCGAAGAGAAGAAAACCAAAAAGCACTGAGAGAGCCGCCCGATCCCTGTTCGCCGCCACGAACGTCAGCCAACCCCTTAGCTGATGGCCCGACCGGCTCTCCCGCGCTTACTTCTGGCACTGTCTTCCGCATCCATGGATGTTGAATACGGAGAGATTGGGATACCTAGGTAAGAGCTACTATTCGAGTAAACTGTCCTACGCATCACCTGTAGTTGAGATGTCTCTGCCTGCGATATCGAAAGTCCCCATTTCGTTATCGATCATCAACTATCTCGCAATTTTTGTAGCTGTTCGCGCTTAAGACGTATATCCCAAGATTTCGGGATCGTCGGAATGAGAATTGGGGAGGAGGAGTGGTGGGAATGACCAGTGCTGCCGCAGTTCCCTTTCATGCCGGTCCGGAACTTAGCCGGGCTATCAATCGCACGGATTTTTTTCGCCTGCTGAAGGCGGCCGCACAGCACTACAATTTCGACAATTTTACCCTGGCGCGCATTTCGGAGGCTGCAACTCCTTTCGGCGAACGCGATGTCGTCATCACCAATGTCGCCGAACGGCGCATGAGCCTCTTTGTCAAGACCCTCAAGGAAGCGCTGGGAACCGCCAAGGCGCGGACGGCGCAGTTTTTGACGACACCGGTGCATGGAAAAAGTGCGGCGATAGAAGGCTACCCGCCAGACCTCGTCTTTAATGAATTCAGCGGCAACACATTCCTTTTCATTCCACTGTTTACGCCGGAAGGACGTCGCTACTGCCTGGTGCTCGCCGGCCAGCGTCAGGAGCCGGACCAGGGCGAGGTGGCGGATATTCTGCTCGATGCCATGCGCATCTTCGACAAGCTGTATGAGGAAATCCTGACGCAGGAAATATCCGGTCGGCTCACGCAGCGCGAAACCGAAATCGTCAAATGGACGAGCGAAGGCAAGACCTCTGCGGAGATTGCCATAATCCTCGGTCTTTCGGAACATACGGTCAATTCCCATATCACGGCCTCCGTCCGGAAGCTCGATGCCGTCAACCGCGTTCATATGGTGGCGATTGCGTTGCGAAACGGTCTGGTTTCGTGAGCTGGTTTCATTTCGGGGAAAGCTGAAACGATGAGTGCGGAAGCAACGCGCAGGAATGCGGTAAAGGTATTATTCGTCGATGACGAGTTTATCGAATTCCGTTCGCTCAAAAAGAAGATCGCCGATCTCTCCGAACCGCGTGTCGATGTCGAATATTCTCAATCGATCGGTGATGCGCTGGACAAGATAAAGGCCGCTCGCTTCGATCTCATCCTTCTCGACAACCGCCTGTTGCCGAATGCGGATTTTCGCGAGACCGTACCTGAACTCAGGGGCATCGGCTATACCGGCCCGATCGGTGTCGTCTCGACCGATATATCTGGTAACTATTTCCAGGAATTCCCCGATTACGGCGTCGATTTCCGCATCGGCAAAGATGAGATCGACGTCCAGACGCTACAGCACATCATCCGGGAATACGTGACCTATGATGTCCCGGATTTCTGGAAGGATGATTACAGCATCTGACCGGAAAGCCTGATGCGTAGATTCAAAGAGTTAGAGCGTCCTTTGTGCGTCCGAATGGACGCACGGCGCCCTAAGCCGGCAGGCGGATCGCAAAGCGGCTGCCGCTCTCATCGGAATGGTCGAGCCTGATATCGCCGCCGAACGCGCCGAGCAGATCCCTCGTGGTTGTCAGGCCAAGCCCCGGTCCGGGCACGCTGCCTGCTTTCGGCAGCTTCCAGAAGGCATCGAAGATCTTCTCCCGATAGGCAGGTTCGATGCCGCAGCCGTTATCAGCAACGATGATGCGCCAGTCCGCACCTTCCCGTGCGGCCGTCACGGTGACGTGGGGCGCAGCGGCGCCATGATATGTCAACGCATTGGAGAAGAGGTGCCTCAGAACAATGGTCAGAAGTGCGGCATCGCTGCGGATGAGAGGCAGATTGTCCGCATCAAGTGCCGCGCCGTTCACCGGAAATTCCTCCAGCGACTGCTTCCAGGCCTCTTGCGCAACGTCGGTGAGGCGCACGTCACCGATTGTAATCTGCGGCGTCGTTCCCGCAAGGCTCATCAATGCCTTGGTCAGCCTCTGCGCCGTCTGGGCCTTGTCCATGATCATCCTGAGGCTCTGCAGCTGTTCGCTGTCGAGCGTCGGCTCCAGATCGTCGAGCAGCATTTCCGCATACATGGCGATATGGCGGAGCGGCGATTGCAGGTCATGCGAGGCGGTCGCGAGGAAGCGTTTGATGCGCTCCTCCTGATCCCCGGTGGAACCGGCTTCCGGCTTTTTCGCCGTCGGGTTGGATGACATGTCGCGGTGCTCCCGATCTCTTTGAACTGAACATAGAAAGAGGGCGCCGGCTGTGCAACCGGCGCCCTCTCCAAGTCCACCTTAAATATCGACGGTTTAGCCTGCCGTTTTGCGCGGCTGGCCTGCATCCGGCGGAATGATTTCCACGGCTGCATCGTTCGAAGCTGCCACTGCCTTGGCATGGCGGCGGCGCCAGTCGCCGAGGAAGAGCAGGATCGGTGCTGCGATGAAGACCGAGGAAGCGGCGGCGACGAGAATTCCGAAAGCCATCGGCACTGCAAAGCTTTCCACCGCACTACCGCCCCAGATTGCCATCGGCAGGAGCGAGAGGAAGGCTGTCGCATTGGTGTAGAGGCTTCGGGCCAACGTCTCGTTGATCGACTTGTCGATGATTTCGCGCAGCGGCATCGACTTGTAGAGGCGCATGTTTTCACGCATACGGTCGTAGACGACGACCTTATCGTTCACCGAGTAGCCGACGAGCGTCAGGATGGCGGCGATAGCCGTCAGGTTGAAGTCCAGACCGGTCAGCGCGAAGAAGCCGATCACCTTCGTCACGTCGAGCACGAGCGTGACGATGGCGCCGACGGCGAAAGGCCATTCGAAGCGGTACCAGATGTAGAACAGCATCGCGAGGCTGGCGATCACGACGGACAGGATACCTGCCCAGGCAAGCTCGCCGCTGACCTTCGGACCGATGACATCGGTGCCGGTGACGGTTGCCGACGGGTCGATCTTGACGATCTCGGCCTTGAGCTTGGTCACGGCTGCCGTCTGTGCCTCTTCGCCGCCTTCTTGGCGCTGCGCGCGCACCAGCATGGTGTTGTTGTCACCGAAGGACTGCAGGGCCACTTCGCCGAGGCCAAGGCTGTTCAGTTCTTCGCGGAAGCGGCCGAGATCGGCAGCGTCCTGTGTCTTCACCGACATCTGGATACCGCCACGGAAATCGACGCCGTAGTTGAGGCCCGGATAGACGAAGAGTGCGATCGAGGCGATCGACAGCAATGCGGAGACGGTCACGCCGAGGAAGCGGGCCTTCATGAACTGGATATGCTTGTCGTAGGGGCTGAAGAAGGAGAACATCGGCTTGATGTTGATCGTCTTCATCTTCCGGCGGCGGGTGATCTCGATCATCGTGACGCGCACGAAGGCGACCGAGGTGAACATCGAGATGATCAGGCCGAGCGCCATGGTTACGGCAAAGCCGCGAACTGGGCCGGAGCCGAACCAGAACAGGACGGCTGCGGCGATCAGCGCCGTCATGTTGCCGTCGATGATGGTCGAATAGGCGCGGCGGAAGCCGGTGTCGATGGCGGCAAAGGCGCTCTTGCCCTTGCGGCTTTCTTCGCGGATGCGCTCGTTGATCAGGACGTTCGCGTCGACCGCAAGGCCGATGCCGAGCACGACGCCGGCGATGCCGGGCAGCGTCAGCGTCGCGCCGACAAGCGTCAGCGCCGAGAAGGTCAGGATCGTGTGGATGAGAAGCGCGGTGTTCGCCAGAATACCCCAGGTGCCGTAGAGCACGAAGATGAAGGCGGCGACGAGCGCGAAACCGACGACGCCGGCATAGAGGCCCATCCGGATCGCATCCGCGCCAAGGTCGGCGCCGACGGTGCGTTCTTCGATGACGGTGAGTTTGGCGGGCAGGGCGCCGGCGCGCAGCATGGCGGCGAGCGTGTTGGCGCTATCAGTCGAGAAGTTGCCCGAGATCTGGCCGGAACCGCCGGTGATCGGCTCGCGAATGACGGGCGCGCTCAGCACCTTGTCGTCGAGGACGATCGCGAAGGGATTGCCGACGTTCTGGCGGGTAATTTCGGCAAAGCGGGTTGCACCGGCGCTGTCGAAGCGGAAGGTGACGACCGGCTGCTGGCTCTGGTCGAAGCTGACGCGGGCATCCGAGAGGCGGTCGCCGGAAATCTCGACGCGGTCGAGAACCGGGTAGCTGTTACCCTCGTCGTCCTTCATGATCGTCACACCCGGGCCGGCCTGGCCGTTCGGGGCGAGCATGTGGAAGGACATCTTGGCGGTGGAGCCGAGCAGTTCGCGAAGGCGGGACGGATCCTGCGCGCCCGGAAGCTGCACGAGAATGCGGTTGGCGCCGATACGCTGGATCGTCGGCTCGGCAACGCCGACCTGGTCGACGCGCTGGCGGATGACTTCAAGGCTCTGCGTGACGGCATTGTCGACGTTTGTCGAAATACCGGCCGGGGAGAAGCCGATAGTGATGTTGCCGCCATCGGCTGTGACTGCAAGATCGGACTGGCCGGCGCTGATGCCGCTGGCGATCACATTGCCGAGCGTGCGAAGCTGGGTGACGGCCGCATCGCTTTGCGACGGATCGGCGAGCGAAACAACAATGTTGTTATTGTTGCGGACAACCGACTTCGGCTGGATGTTCCTTTCGCGCAGCACACGGCGTGCGTCCTGCAGGAGCGAATTCAGGCGCTCCTTGGTGAGGTCGGCTTCATCGACTTCGAGCACGAGGTGTGAACCACCGCGAAGGTCGAGACCGAGAGAAACCTGGCTGTGCGGCAGCCAGGAGGGGATGCGCTGCAGCACGCTCTGCGGCAGCGCATTCGGCAGGGCGATCAACAGGCCGAGCACGATGATCACCGTATAGGTGAACACCAGCCATGGTGAATTGCGCATGTTTTAAATCCTTGGATAATGCTTGGGCCGGCGCAACCGCGCTGCGGCATGTCTATGGATCAGAAGCGCCCGAAGGCGTTTGATTCAGGCAGCTTGCGGCGGTGCGCGCGGCTGGTGGGCCCTGGCTGCCGCAATGGGCAGCGGGGCATCGAATTCAGCTGCCCCCGTGGCAGCGCGCCAGTCGGCGAACTGCAATGCAGGAACAATGGTAAGCGCCGCCGGGCCGGTATCCTGGAGCGATTGTTTCGGTGCGGCCTTGCGATCACTGATCAGCAGGCCGCGGATGGCGTCTCGCGCCGTAACCTGCGTCTGCTGCGAATCCCGGCTGGAAGAGGAAAGGCTGTTCGGTGCTGCGGACGGGCCGATGACGATATTGCCGCCGAAAAGCAGGCCGAGATAAGCAAAGATCGCAACGACGACGGAGGCGGCAATACGGCTTGCCAGACGGCGCTGTTCCAGCACCATCTCCCCTGTATCGGCGATTTCACTCCCAGATCGGCTCAAAGGCGCGGCAATCTCTCATTGTTTTTCCGGCGGATACTCCACCGATGGCACGATTGTACCAGCCGAAGGTCCGTCTTCATAGGGTGCACTGTCATGATGCACTTGGGCGAGCCGGTCAACCATGCCAAGCGCAATTTCCCGCTCTCCCATGATCACCGTGTCGGCGCCGTATTGCCGCAGTTCGTCCACTTCGGCGTCGGAATGGGCGCGTGCAACGATCAGGATCGATGGATTGATGGTGCGGCCCTGCTCGGCGATGCTGCAGGCCTCGAAGGCGTTTGGGATGGCGATGACGAGGCTGCGGGCGCCGGCGATGTTGGCGAGATCAAGTGTTTCGCGAGAAACGGCGTTGCCGGGGATGACTTCGACGCCTTGCGCGCGCAATTCAATGATGCGCTTGTCTGAATCCTCGATGACGAGGAAGGGCGTGCCTGATGATTTGAGGTTCTGGCCGACGATGCTGCCGACACGGCCGTAACCAATAAGGATCGCATGGCGGTTCAGCGCTGTCGGATGGACCTCGTCGCTGTCGGCCACGGCCTCTTCCGGTGCCGGCGAAACCTCAGTGGCCGGAGCAGTCTCGGTGGCCGGTTCCTCGCGCTTCGGGCTTTCCAGCAGTGGCCGGATGCGGTCGCAGACGAAGAAGAGCAGCGGGTTGATGATGATCGAGATGATCGCGCCGGCAAGGATAAGGTCGCGCCCTTCCTCCGGCAGCAAGCCGAGATCGACGCCGAGGGCGGCGAGAATGAAGGAAAATTCGCCGATCTGCCCGAGGCTCGCCGAGATCGTCAGCGCCGTACTGACCGGCTTCTTGAAAAGCAGGACGATCAGGAAGGCTGCGATCGACTTGCCGATCACGATGATGAAGACCGTCGCAAGCAGCGGCAGCGGTCGCTCGATCAGGATGTTCGGATCGAAGAGCATGCCGACGGAGACAAAGAAGAGCACCGCGAAGGCATCGCGAAGCGGCAGGCTTTCCTGGGCGGCTCGATGGCTGAGCTCGCTTTCGGCGAGAACCATGCCGGCAAAGAAGGCGCCGAGCGCCAGCGATACGCCGAAAAGCTTGGACGCGCCGAAGGCGACACCAAGAGCAATTGCCAACACGCCGAGGCGGAAGAGTTCACGCGAACCGGTATGAGCGATGCGGTGCATGGTCCAGGGAATGAGCTTACGGCCAAAGACCAGCATCAGGGCGACGAACAGCGCCACTTTAACCAGCGTCATGGCGATGATGCCGCCGACGCCGAGATCGAGGCCGAAAATCCGGTTGAGGCCCGCCGAGAGAGGCTCGACCGGGCCATGACCATCGCCGGTGATGCTGGCGGCCGCCGGGATGAGCACCAGCGCAAGCACCATGGCAAGGTCTTCGACGATCAGCCAGCCGACGGCGATGCGCCCACGCTCCGTCTCGACGAGACGCCGCTCCTGCAGGGCTTTCAGCAGCACGACCGTGGAGGCGACCGAAAGCGCTAGGCCGAATACGAGGCTGCCGCCCGTCGGCCATCCCATGAAAGCACCAAGACCCCAGCCGAGCAGCGTGGCGAAGCCGATCTGCACGACCGCACCCGGCACCGCGATGCCGCGCACGGAAAGCAGGTCCTTGAGTGAGAAATGCAGGCCGACGCCGAACATCAGCAGGATGACGCCGATTTCCGCAAGCTCAGGCGCAAGGCTCTGATCGGCAACGAAACCCGGCGTGTGCGGACCGACGAGAACTCCTGCGACAAGATATCCTACGAGAGGGGGCAGGCGCAGGCGATTGGCGAGCGCGCCCAGGATAAATGCCAGCACAAGGCCGCCGACGATTGTTGAAATCAAAGGCGTATCGTGGGGCATCGCTCTCTCCCGATCTGGAAATCCTGTTCAAAACATGACATATTTGATTTATATTGACCAATATGGGTGGTTTGAAATTATGGGTCAAGGTGCAAAAGAAACAATTCTGACGCCCGCTTTGTGCCGCGCGGCTCGTGGTCTGCTTGATTGGACGCAGGCGGACCTCGCTGAGAAGGCTGCCGTCTCCCGTAGCACGATACGCGACTATGAAGGCCGTCACCACGAAATCCATCGTGCGACGGAGGCGCAGCTGCGCCTTGCCTTCGAGGAGGGTGGCGTAAAATTTATCGAAATAGAAGGCTGCGGAATCGGCCTCTGCCTGCCCGGCCCGGTGAACTGAGCTGCCTTAGGGCTGCATCAGGCAGGCCGCACCGACCTTATAGACATAGATCGTATCGCCTCTGTAGTTGCCTTTTTCCGGCTGCCAGCTTTTCAGCATTTCCGGCGTTTCGTTCGCGCAACTCAGCGGCTTGGAGGTCAGGAACAGAACCTGCCCGCTGGTATCGGCCGGGAGGGCGAATTCCTGTTCGTAATAGCTGTCCGGCAGATCGGCCGGCGGACGGGCATATATCTTGTAGGGTGCGGCTCTCAGCGTGTGGAAGAGATCGGCGACCATGTCCCTGTTGTCGGTGACGATGATGCCGGCGCCGGCCTGCGCGGCAAGATCAGCGGCTGCGCGGCTTACTTCGGCCCGGCCGAGATAGCGCTGCATGACTTCCTTGCCGTTTGGCAGCACCAGTTGATGTGCGAAGATAGTTGCGAAGGGGAAGAGCAGGCAGGCAACGCCATTGATGGTGAGCGAGGTTCTGAGACCCTTCGGCCACAGGCGGTGAAGCAGCCAGACCGCCAGCACGATACCTGCCACATAGGCCGTTACGGCCCAATTGGCATAGGCCTTGGCGACAGTTGCCTGCAGGGTAATGAGCAGCACGACCGGGATCGAGAGCCAGACGAGCATCTTCTCACGCGGTTCACTGCGGCCGCGGATCATGTTCCAGACGGCCCAGAGCGTGGCGAAGAAGACGATCGGGCCGACAACGCCGAACTGCGCGGAGAAGAATTCCAGCCCGCCGCGGATATTGCTGCCGAGATCGTTCCAGTGGGCGATATCCTGCGTGTGGCGCACCGTCGTATTGTTGTGCTGGAGGTTCCACCACAGGTTCGGGAACGCGATGACCGCGGAGGTGACGACCGCGATGATGAAATCGCGCACCGAAATCCGCGCCGACGGAATGAGCAGCAGCGCAATCGCTCCGCCGGGCACAAGGAAGAGCACGGCATATTTCGTAAGAAACGCCAGCCCGACACCGACACCCATGAGAAGTGCAAGCCCGACGGAGCGGCGCTGCGTCAGTTCGAAATAGGCAATGAGCGCAATGGCTATGAAGAAGAGCAGGATGACGTCGGTGGAGAAGAACACCGAAGAAAGCGCAACCGCCGGCAGCGTGATATAGGTTGCGCCGACCCAGCCTTCGATCTCAGGCCCGATGAAGCGCTTCGCCATTTTCATCAGCACCAGCGCGGTCGCCATGTGGAAGAGGGGGCCGGGAAGCCGCAGCCAGTAAATGTCGCTGGAGCCGGCAAGCTCGGTGAAGATCCTGAGAACCCAGGCAATCATCGGCGGCTTGGAATAGTAACCGAAGTCGAGGTTTTGCGACCAGAACCAGTATTGCGCCTCATCGACGAAAAGGTCCGTCGTATCGAAATGCAGCGTCACGATGCGGAAGATCGTAAACGCCAATATGATGATGAGGCCGGTCCGAGCTGACATAATCCCTTACTTCCGCTGACACAGGAGCGCGTGTCGATACACCAACGGTGCCGGGCTGCCAACGGGAAAGGTAAAGGTAGATTTAAGGCGCAGTGACCTCTTAGAAGACGCGAAGCGTGCGGTTGTCGCGGTGTGTCGCGATCAGGTCGAGGAGGGCAACGGCTGCGGCGATCGAGAGGGCGATCAGGCAGGAACCCATTCCGAGAACTATCATTTCTCTTTCCTTATTGACGTCATGTCAGGCTCTATAAAACGGGTCTATAACATAAAGCTTGCGTGTGCCTTGTAGCAGCGATGCAACTCTGCGCCAGTATTTACTAGGTGAACTCTCCCAATTGTCTCAAAAGCTACCGACGGGAATGGCTTATTAACCTTCAAGCAAGGAATTAACCATAAACATTGGTTTACACGTCGGAATGGGAAGATGCACTCGTTCCCACCAGGCATGACGCCGTACCGCCGTACCGGGTCGATCCGGTATCCATCTTCTTCAGGCAGCTCCGAAACAGAATTGCTGATCAGGAGGCTTCAGTCCCTCGGTTGCGACCGGTGGCGAAGAGCACCTCTGCGTATCGCATTCATCGGAATCTGCGAAGGTTTTTGGCCGGGTTCGCCCGGAAAGTGGTTGGGGATAGGCGTTGAGGCAGGATATGCCATCAGATCAGGCTCGTGGAGCACAGGCAGGCAGCCTGCGCGACCGCCTGCGCTTTGCCGGCCTCAACACAGACCAGTGCGAGATGGTTCGCCGTAACCGGCCCGCCCTTGAAGCCCATCTCAAGGCCGGCCTGCGCGATCTCTTCCATCGTTTCCAGTCCTTCCCGGATGCCTCGCGCAATTTCGAGAGCGAGCGTCAGATCGAGCGTCTCCACGACCTGCAGTCCTCGCACTGGGACGTGCTCACGGATGCGCGATTCGACAGCCTCTATGCAGAACGCGTCAAGGTTCTCTCCGATACCGAAAGCAAGATCGGCCTCGACCCTCGCTGGCACGTGGCCGGCCACGGCGTCATGCTGGAACACGTGATTTCCGGTCTGGCCGATGAGCTGGCCGGTCGCCCGGTACTGCCGTCGGCCAAGCGGCGTGCTCGCGAGATCACCGACCTGATGACCTCAATCATCCGCATCGTCATGGTTGATGTCGAAATCGCCGTCTCGCTGCGTTTCAATGCGCTGCGCTCCACGCAGCAGCGCGCACTCGCCGATCAGCGTGCCGAAGGTGAAGCGGAAGTCGCCCGCATCTTCAGCGATGTCATCGAAGGCCTGTCAGCCCGGGACTTGACGCAGCGCGCACCGGTCGATGGCGCTCACACCGACATTGCCGCCGCGCTGAACGCCGCACTCGACAACCTCCAGACGGAATTTGCCGCAATTGCAGAACGCAATGCGAAGGCGGAAGCCGCAACGCAATCGCTCGCCGGCGCATCCCGTAGCTTCGCCGGCAACGCTTCCGGTCAGGCAGGGCGGCTGCAGCTTTCCGCCGCCGCCCTTGCCGGCATCGCCGAGCGGGTCCGCGAGGGTGCAGCCGGCAGCCGAGCCGCCGAACAGGCTGCTGCCGCGACGCGTGCGGCCGTCGAGGAAAGCGGTGAGGTCGTCGGCCGCGCGATCAGCGCCATGGCTGATATCGAACAGTCTGCGGAGAAGATCGGCCAAATTATCGGTGCGATCGACGAGATTGCCTTCCAGACGAACCTGCTCGCTTTGAACGCCGGCATCGAAGCTGCCCGCGCCGGCGAATCCGGCCGCGGCTTTGCCGTCGTGGCGCAGGAAGTGCGGGCGCTCGCCCAGCGCTCCGCAGAAGCTGCCCGTGAAATCAAGACGCTGGTGACCACCACCAAGACACAGGTGGATGCCGGCGTGCAGATGGTCGGCCGCACACAGGATTCGATTGCCAGCATCGTCCGTCAGGTGACCGACATCAATGCCGCAATCGCTGGCATCGCAGGCGAGACGGGTGAACACGCCGCCGGTCTCGAAGCCGTGACCGCAGACGTTAAGGGCCTCGGCGGCGAAGTCGCCGACAATGCCGGCTTTGCGGAACGTTCAGCCGAAGGCGCCAATCATCTTCATACGGTCATTCTGGAACTCGGCCAGACGATCCGCGAATTCCGCATTGCGCGGGAAAATGCCTATGCAACCCGGCCTCATCAGGTGGGTGTTTCTGCCTCCCGGACGGTTGCGATCGCAGCTCGCCCGGAAGTGGTCGAAGACGATTACGAAAATGACGATTTTAGCATGCTTCAGCCTCTCGCAAGCGCCGGAGGTGGGCGGAATGTTTACTAACCTATCGGATTATGACGCCGGCTCGCTTTCGCGGGTTGGGGACAAGGGGACAAGGAAAAGCTGATGGCAGCAAAGAAGAGTGCCAAGACGCTGGAGTTGCCAGCGGTTCTTGATCTCAATGAGGCTTCCGCATTGCGCGACAAGCTTCTCTCCATGCGAGGAAACCCTCTGGCGATCGATGCTTCGGCAGTCGAACGCATCGGCGCTCTTTGCGCCCAGGTTCTGATGGCCGCCGAGAAGACCTGGGACCAGGACAAGCAGTCGATCACCTTCTCGAAGGTGTCCGACGCATTTCAAAAAACCATGCAGCTGGTTGGCGTCAATATCGACCATCTGCTTGCCAAGGAGATCCGGCAATGAAGAAGAAAGTACTGACGGTGGACGATTCCCGCACCATCCGAAACATGCTTCTCGTAACGCTGAACAATGCAGGTTTCGAGACGATCCAGGCTGAAGACGGCGTTGAGGGCCTCGAAGTTCTCGAAGAGTCCAATCCTGATGTTATCGTCACCGACATCAACATGCCGCGCCTCGATGGCTTCGGCTTCATCGAAGGTGTCCGTCGCAACGAGAAGTACCGTGCGATCCCGATCCTGGTGCTGACCACCGAAAGCGATGCGGAAAAGAAGAACCGCGCCCGCCAGGCTGGTGCCACCGGCTGGATCGTCAAGCCCTTCGACCCCGCCAAGCTGATCGATGCCATCGAGCGTGTAACCGCTTAAAGCCCAGGATTTGCTCCTATGGATATGAACGAAATCAAAGAGATCTTTTTCCAGGAGTGCGAGGAACAGCTCGCCGAACTGGAATCCGGTCTCCTGAAAATGAATGATGGCGATCGCGACCCGGAAACCGTCAATGCGGTCTTCCGCGCGGTGCATTCGATCAAGGGCGGTGCCGGCGCCTTTGGCCTGGATGACCTCGTCGCCTTCGCTCACGTCTTTGAGACCACACTTGATTGCGTTCGTTCCAACAAGCTTGAGCCTAACCAGGACGTCCTGAAGGTCATGCTGAAGTCGGCCGACGTGCTCGCCGACCTGACCAATGCTGCCCGCGATGGCGGCAGCGTTGATGAAAGCAGAAGCCGCGGCCTCGTCAAGGAACTGGAAGCGCTTGCCCACGGTGAGCTGCCGTCTCCCTCGGCAGTTCCCGAGGCGCCCGCGCCGAAGCCGGCCCCGAAGGCCGCTCCTGCTCCGGTTGCCGCAGCCCCGGCTCCCAAGCCGACCGACGATAGCGGCTTCCAGCCGGTCCCCTTCTCCTTCGACGATTTCGGTGGCGAAGAGAAGCCGATCGATCTGCCGGCCTATGAAATCACCTTCAAGCCGCGCTTCGAACTCTATTCAAAGGGTAACGACGCCACCCTTCTGCTGCGTGATCTTTCCCGCCTCGGCGAGATGAGCATCTATTGCAACACCGATGCTCTGCCGGGCCTTGAGGAGCTCGATCCCGAAGGCGCTTATTTCTTCTGGAACATCACGATCAAGACGGACAAGGGCGAAGACGCCATCCGCACGGTCTTCGAATTCGCCGAATGGGATTGCGATCTGACCGTGAAGCCGGCAGAAGACAGCAAGCCGGGCGAGACCAACGAAGAACTGCCGATGATCCCGGTTCCATTCGATCTCTCGATCCTGGACGATGGCGGGGCCTCCGAAGCGCCGGCCGCTGCCGAGACCAAGGCCGACGACACCGCTGCTGCCGTTGCTGCCGCTGAAACGGCGACCAACGTCGCGCAGATGGCTGCTGCCGCTGCCCGCGTCGAAAAGAAGGAATCGGCAGCCGCTGCTGCCGCCGCCGCAAGTGCAGCGGCGCAGAACAATGCCGCTGCCGGTGCAGGCCAGACGATCCGCGTCGATCTCGATCGCGTCGACCGCCTGATCAACCTCGTCGGCGAGCTTGTCATCAACCAGGCGATGCTCTCCCAGAGCGTCATCGAAAACGACACGACCGGCACGTCCTCGATCAACATGGGCCTCGAAGAGCTGCAGCAGCTCACCCGCGAGATCCAGGACTCGGTGATGGCGATCCGCGCCCAGCCTGTGAAGCCGGTCTTCCAGCGCATGTCGCGTATCGTTCGCGAAATCGCCGACATGACCGGTAAGTCGATCCGCCTGATCACCGAAGGTGAAAACACCGAAGTGGACAAGACGGTCATCGACAAGCTGGCCGAGCCGCTGACGCACATGATCCGCAACGCCGTCGACCACGGTATCGAAACGCCCGAAAAGCGTGCCGCCGCCGGCAAAAACACTGAAGGCACGGTCCGCCTCACGGCAAAACATCGTTCGGGTCGCATCCTGATCGAGCTTGCCGACGACGGCGCCGGCATCAACCGCGAAAAGGTTCGCCAGAAGGCGATCCAGAACGATCTCATCCCGGCGGACGCCAACCTGTCGGATGAAGAAATCGACAACCTGATCTTCCTGCCGGGCTTCTCCACGGCCGACAAGATCTCCGACATCTCCGGCCGCGGCGTCGGCATGGACGTCGTCAAGCGCTCGATCCAGGCACTCGGCGGTCGTATCAACATCACCTCGAAGCCGGGCCACGGTTCGGTCTTCACCATGAGCCTGCCGCTGACGCTCGCCGTCCTCGACGGCATGGTGGTCACGGTTGCCGGCCAGACACTGGTCGTACCGCTGACGGCCATCGTCGAGACCCTGCAACCGGAAGCTGCTGCGATCCACTCCTTCGGTGCGAGCCACCGTCTGATCTCGATCCGCAACTCCTTCTGCCCGCTGGTCGATGTCGGTCGCATCCTGAACTTCCGCGCCACCCAGGCCAATCCGGTCGAAGGTGTCGCACTGCTCGTCGAATCGGAAGGCGGCGGTCAGCGCGCGCTCATGGTCGATGCGATCCAGGGCCAGCGCCAGGTCGTCATCAAGAGCCTCGAGGCGAATTACACCCACGTTCCGGGCATTGCCGCAGCAACCATCCTTGGCGACGGCCGCGTGGCCCTCATCCTGGACGTGGACGCAGTGGTCGGCGCCTCGCGCGGTCAGTCCCTGAAGGCTGAAATGTCTCTGGCGGCAGTAGGATAAGAGGCAATGTCGTACACGGCAAAAAATCTGACCCTCAGCGGAAGCGAACTCATCGCGTTTCGCATCGGCGATCAGGAATTCTGCGTGAACATCATGGCAGTCCGCGAAATCCGGGGTTGGACCCCGGCGACCGCGATGCCGCACTCGCCATCTTATATGATTGGCGTCATAAACCTGCGTGGCGCGGTGCTGCCGATCATCGATCTGTCGGGCCGACTCGGCATGAAGCCGGTCGATCCGACCGCCCGCCACGTCATCATCGTCGCCCAGGTCCGCCGCAAAACGGTGGGCCTGCTGGTCGACGCTGTTTCCGACATTCTGACCGTCAATGAAGATGACATCCAGCCCACGCCCGAGATCTCCTCAGACCTTCAGCGTCAGTTCGCCCGCGGCATTCTCTCCATCGAAAAGCGAATGATCTGCCTGATCGAACTCGAAGCCCTGTTCCCCGACACCGAAAGCGAAGCCGCATGAACGCACTTGGCGTAAAAGATCAGAGGCAGTCTGGTGCCGACGAGGTTCTGGCGAGCGGGGAATACCCGCTGACGCGCCGCGATCTCTCGGAAATTGCCGCCATGATCTATGCGGATGCCGGAATCTATCTCAATGAGACGAAGGCCTCGCTGGTCTACTCTCGTCTGTCGAAGCACATCCGCAATCTCGGCCTTTCGGGGTTTCGCGAATATTGCGAGCTTGTCGCCTCGCCGGCAGGGGCCGCCGCCCGGCGCGAGATGCTGTCGCACCTGACGACCAACTTCACGCGTTTCTTCCGCGAAAACCATCATTTCGAACACTTGCGCGACCATGTGCTGCCCGATCTTCTGAACCGGGCGCGCGCCGGCGGCCGTGTCCGCATCTGGTCTGCTGCGTCCTCGGATGGGCAGGAGCCCTATTCGATCGCGCTGACCGTTCTGTCAATGATGCCGAACGCTGCCGACTACGACTTCAAGATCCTCGCGACCGACATCGACCCGAAGATCCTGGCGATCGCCCGGGCCGGCGCCTACGACGAAAACGCGCTGGAAACCGTCTCGCCCGCTATGCGTAAGCAATGGTTTACCGAGGTCGAGATGCAGGGACGCCGCAAGTTCCAGGTCGACGACCGCGTGAAGCGCCTCATCACCTACAACGAACTGAACCTGATGGCCCAGTGGCCGTTCAAGGGCAAGTTCGACGTCATCTTCTGCCGCAATGTCGTAATCTACTTCGACGAACCGACGCAGATGAAGATCTGGCAGCGCTTTGCCGGCCTGCTGCCGGAGGGTGGCCATCTCTATATCGGCCACTCCGAGCGCGTTTCGGGCGAGGCCAAGCACGTCTTCGACAATATCGGCATCACCACCTATCGCTATACGTCCAAGGGTATCGGGAGGAAGGCATGAGCGCTCCGGCAAGAGTTCTCGTCGTTGACGACTCGCCGACCATGCGCGGCCTGATCTCGGCCGTCTTGAGTTCGGATCCCGAAGTCAACGTCATAGGCCAGGCCGGCGACGCCCTGGAGGCGCGCGAGGCGATCAAGCGGCTGAACCCCGATGTCTTAACGCTGGATATCGAGATGCCGAACATGAACGGCCTCGACTTCCTCGAAAAGATCATGCGCCTGCGGCCCATGCCCGTCATCATGGTCTCGACCATGACGCATCGCGGCGCGGAGGCGACGCTCGCAGCCCTTGAAATCGGTGCCTTCGATTGCGTCGGCAAGCCGCAGCCGGGCGAGCCGCGCCCCTTCGGCGACCTCGTCGAGAAGGTAAAGGCTGCCGCCCGCACGCAGCGCAATTTCGCCAAGCCGGCCAAGTCTGCCGCCGTCACGCCGCTCGCAGTGGCCGATTTCCGCGTCGGCCGCAAGATCGTGGCGATCGGTTCTTCGACCGGTGGCGTGGAAGCCCTGATCGCCGTGCTGCAGAAATTCCCGGCGAACTGCCCGCCGACCGTCATCACCCAGCATATGCCGCCGACCTTCACCAAGAGCTTTTCCGAACGGCTGAACCGCCTCTGCGCGCCGGTCGTGGAAGAAGCGACCGATGGCGCCCGTCTCGAGATCGGCAAGGTCTATCTTGCGCCTGGCGGCGAGCGTCATCTGCAGGTCTCCAATGCATCGGCGCCTTGCTGCCGGCTGGTCGAGCGGGGGCCGGTCAATGGCCATCGTCCATCGGTCGATGTGCTCTTCGATTCGGTTGCCGAACTCGCCGGACGCAATGCCGTCGGCGTGATCCTCACCGGCATGGGTCGCGATGGCGCCGCCGGGTTGTTAAAAATGCGACATGCAGGGGCCAGAACGCTTGGTCAGAACGAAAAAACCTGCGTCGTTTACGGAATGCCAAGAGTTGCCTACGAACTTGGCGCAGTTGAACAGCAGCTCCCGCTTGCTGCTATCGGCGAAGAAATATTGAAAATGACAGCCGCCCGAAAGGAAGGGACCGAATAATGTCGATCGCGGAGAAAATCAAAGTTCTGATCGTTGACGATCAGGTTACGAGCCGCCTGCTGCTCAGCGACGCGCTGACGCAGCTCGGCTTCAAGCAGATCACCTCTGCCGGCGATGGCGAGCAGGGTATGAAGATCATGGCGGAGCAGCCCCACCACCTCGTGATCTCGGACTTCAACATGCCGAAGATGGATGGCATCGGCTTCCTGCAGGCAGTCCGCAGCAATCCGAACACCAAGAAGGCGGCCTTCATCATCCTCACCGCACAGGGCGACCGTGCGCTGGTGACCAAAGCAGCGCAGCTCGGCGCAAACAACGTTCTGGCCAAGCCCTTCACCATCGAAAAGATGAAAGCGGCTATCGAAGCCGTGTTTGGAGCCCTGAAATGATCACTGAGGGTGCGGCCCGCCGCGTGCACATCATTCAGGGTGAATATAAGGTCCTGAGCGACCCGGATGCGGTGCTCACGACCATCCTTGGGTCGTGCGTGGCAGCCTGCCTCAGAGATCCTGTCGCTGGTGTTGGCGGCATGAACCACTTCCTGCTGCCGGGGACAGGCAACACCCCGATGACCGGCGGCGATGCCACGCGATACGGCGTACATCTCATGGAACTGCTGATCAACGGCCTCCTGAAAAAGGGCGCGCGACGCGACCGGCTGGAGGCCAAGATCTTCGGAGGAGCGAAGACGATCTCGACATTCTCGAATGTCGGCGAGCAGAACGCGGCCTTCGCCGTGCAGTTCCTTAGGGATGAAGGCATTCCGGTGGTCAGCTCCAGCACCGGCGGTGAGCATGGACGCAAGATCGAATATTGGCCGGTTTCCGGCCGTGCCCGGCAATACCCCCTGACCGGCGCCGAAACGCAGAAAACCGTCGCTCTCGAGCAGCGTCCCGCCGCTCCGCAGAAGCCCGCCGAGACCAGTATCGAATTCTTTTAATGGCGAGGATTTTTATATGACTTTTACACCGATTATCGAGCCGCCGGCGCCGGTCGAGGCACTGAGCGACATATTGATGCGCATTGTCTCCGAGCTTCACGACGTTGCCTACCTGATGGAACGGATCGAGCCTCAGCTGATCGAACTGGGCGGCTCGGAAATCCTGAATTCCCCTGATAGCATGAAGGTGATGCAGGGCATCGATCTCGCCGTGCAGAAATCGCGCGGTCTGGCCGAATTCATCGACACCATCACCGGTGAAATTCCGCAGAACTGGTCGATCGATGTCGCCACCGCGCTGAGCCTTGTGAAGCTTGCCGAAATGCAGAAGGCACTCGGTGGCGGTACCCGTCACGGCCACTCCCAGCCGCTCAGCAAGGCGGCCGGCGACTTCGATTTCTTCTGATACCGCAATTCATTCCCGCATGCGCTGAACGAAACGCTCGCACAAGTTTCGGCGTCTATTCGTCAAATGAGGCAATAAGCCTGCTTTGTCTTTGACGGATCGTGCGAGAACAGAATGAATCTGTTAAATCAATTAGTTCAGATTATTAAGAACTTTGGTTCGCTTGGGCGGACGCGTTTGATGATCCTTGGTGGGGTCGGCGCCGCTTCCATCGCAATCATCTTGGCCGCGGCAATTTTCGTCAACAAACCGGCCCAGGAAACGCTTTATGTCGGCCTGGAGAAGCCCGATCTCAATCAGATCAGTATGGCGCTCGCCGAAAGCAACGTCGATTTCCAGGTTGGAACGGACGGCTCCAGCATCACCGTACCAGCAGGCATGACGGGCAAGGCCCGCCTGCTGCTTGCCGAACGCGGCCTGCCGAATAGCGCCAATGCCGGTTACGAGCTCTTCGATAATGTCGGTTCGCTCGGCCTCACCTCCTTCATGCAGGAAGTGACCCGCGTCCGCGCCCTCGAAGGTGAAATCGCCCGCACCATTCAATCGATCTCAGGCATCACCGCCGCGCGCGTCCACATCGTCATGCCCGAGGTCGGCAATTTCCGGAAGGCGGAACAGAAGCCGACGGCCTCCGTGATGATTCGCGCCAGTGCCGCGACGGGGCGAAACGCCGCCACCTCGATCCGCCACCTCGTCGCCTCGGCCGTGCCGGGGCTTGATATCGCTGACGTGACGATCCTCGATTCCGCCGGCCAGCTTCTCGCCTCCGGCGATGACGCCGCCAACGGTACGCTGAACCGCTCGCTCAATATCGTCCAGAACGTCCAGCAGGAAGTCGAATCGAACATCGACAAGGCGCTCGCCCCGTTCCTCGGCATGGACAACTTCCGCTCCAGCGTAACGGCCAATCTGAACACCGACGCCCAGCAGATCCAGGAAACCACCTACGATCCGGAATCCAAGGTCGAGCGCTCGGTCCGCTCCACCAAGGAAGCCCAGCAGTCGCAGCAGAACCAGGCCGACAACGCGACGACGGTCGAGCAGAACATTCCGCAGGCCGCACCTGAAGCTGGCGGCGCGACCGGCCCGCAGTCGCAGGACAAGTCCGACAAGCGCGAAGAGCAGACCAACTACGAAATCAACAGCAAGACCACGGCCACGACGCGCAACAGCTACCGGGTCGAAAAGCTCTCGGTCGCCGTCGTCGTCAATAAGGGCCGCATCGCCAAGATGGTGGGCGAACCGGCAGACCAGGCCAAGATCGACGCTTATCTCGCAGAGATGAAGAGCATCGTCGCCTCGGCCGCCGGCCTCGATACCAACCGAGGCGACGTCGTCACCGTCACCGCAATGGACTTCCTCGAGAACCAGCTTCTCGACGATGCCAACAACGGCGTCCATGTCATGGACATGCTGAGCCGCAACCTCGCAGGCATCATCAACTCGCTGGCCTTCGTCGCGGTCGCCTTCGTGGTGGTCTGGATGGGCGTGCGTCCTCTCATCCGCACCGTCAACGGCTCGGGTTCATCCGCCGCAGTTTTCGGCGACGCCACTCCGGAATCGGCTGGCCTGGAACTGCCGGACTTCGCACCGGCGGGCGCTTCCGCGGGCGGCGCGCTCATGGATGGCTTCGGCTCCGACTTCGGCTTCGACAGCACCGAGGATCTGCTCAGTCTCGGCGACGACGACGGCAACTTCAACCGCCGCGTCAAGGAAGGTCCGGAACGCAAGCTCGCCCGTATGGTGGAGATCAACGAGGAGCGCGCCGCGAAGATCCTCAGGAAATGGGCCATCGACGAAGCTGCATAATGAAAAAGGCCGGGAAACCGGCCTTTTTCATTCTCATCTGTGGATACATCGGCCGGTAACAAGAACGTTACCGGCACTGGTGACCGGCTCGTAAGGAGCCGGTTACTCTATTGCAGAGAGTTCTGATGTAGAGATCGCCCGGCAGCGGGATGACGCCGTTCGCATGATGCTCAAGCCGTACATAAGGCGGATGACGCAAGTATGTCTCCAGTAGAACAATAGATCGTTGCTTTCGTGCGTTTGAAATCTGCTTTTGCCGGGGCATTCGGTTACGGCACTTCCTTTGCCGGAACTGTGATAATTACGCCATTCAGACCGATAATTCCGCTCCGCGTCACTCGCGCATAAGGCGAGAAACGTTGCGGCCAATGCCAGAATCATCCTAGTTTTATACATCTTCGCGAGAGTGGAGTGGTGATCGAATCACCGCATGGAAGGTCGCAAAAGTAAATCCCCAGAAGTCGGAGATGGTGATTTACGGTGGTTGGCTTACCCTTAAGTGATTCGAATTGGGATTCGCGTGGGGCATGTGTTTGAATCCCTTTCACAAAAACAGAACTTCTTTGCGAGAACCGACAGTTTCTCAGCCGCAGGTCACTGCCAATGGATATGGACATATTTCAGGCGAATAAAGGCGAGAAGCAGATGGCGAACTTCGTCGGCGCCAATGTGCCGGATCTTTTGCCGCGCGACGAACTGATCGATCGCCTTCGCGTCATCGCCGAAACCGGCAAATTGCATGCCGGCTTACTGGCGCTGACCGAGTATGTCGGCGCCATGCACTATCTGATGGCGCGCTGCGATCTCATCCAGGAAAGCGGTCTGGACTTTATCGTTTCGTCCGACTGGCCTTTCGATCTGGTGAAGGAGGTCGCCAATGACCTGGTCGTGGGTTATGCGCGCTCGACCGAATTCGAGAAGTGCATGCAGGTGCTGCAGCCGGGCTTCGCACTCCTGCCGGACAGCGCCGATGTGCCGCATGGCGCGAGCCGCCAATATTGCTCGCTGACCTTGAATGTCGGCCGCTCTCGCTTGGTGCTGATGTTCTTGTTCAGGGAAGGTTTCGTTCTTTCGCCGGAACGTCTCCGGGACGTGGGCCTGCTTGCAGGCTATTTCGCAAGCTTCCTTCGGTGCGGGGGCACGAAGGTCGATCGCGATTTCGAGTTGACCGACCGGGAGCTGGAATGCCTCTTCTGGATTGCGGAAGGCAAGACAAGCGACGAGATCGCCATGATCCTCGGCATCTCCCGGAATACTATCAATAACTATATCACCAGCGTGATGCGGAAGACTGCAACGAAGACGCGTTCCGAGGCGATAGCCTTCGCCGTTCGCAACAATCTCGTCTGAGGGAAATTATGGGCCATCATCCAGGCAGGGCGCTAGGCAATACGGACCAGATGCGCATGGTACGTGTGAACAGGATTTCCAGCCGGTCTGACCTTTTCCCGCGCCTGATTGCCATGCAGAAGCTCGCGGATGCGCAAGGCTTCGCCGTTTTTCGTGTCACCGGCTCCGGCGTGCCGGCAAAGCAGCGACTGATCTGCGAGCTGGAAAACTGGAGTCCCTCGAATGCCGGCTTCGGCAAGGGCTTCGTCGATGCTCATGGCGAGGCTTTGCTCGACCATATCGATCGCTCGCTGTTGCCTTTGTTCTGGGCCGGTAGCCATGATCGTGCAGCTCCTGGCCCTGCCGACTTCTCTCCCTTCATGGTGAGGCTGAAAGACGGCATGGTGCCTTTCTCCGGTCTCGCATTTCCAGTGCGCCTTGGCGCCATTGGCAATGGCTTCGTGCTTTTCACCGGCGACGATATCGATCCGTCGAGCGATACGATCATCGAGCTGCATGGCCGGTGCTGCAATGTGATGATGGATCTGCTGTCGCTCGATGAGCGGCGTGCGGCGGCGACCGAAGCGCTGAGCGAGCGTGAGATCGCCTGCCTTCAGCTTGCCGGCGACGGTCGTATCAGCGAAGAAATTGCCGACAAGCTCGGCCTGTCCGTCCACACGGTGAACGCCTATCTCGGCTCGGCGACCATTAAGCTCGATTCGGTCAACCGTATCCAGGCGATCGCGAAGGCGATACGTCTCGGCTACATCAGCTAGGGCTCTGAGAACGGCAAAGCCCGGCGCCTTGCGGGCCGGGCCTGATATTCTCAAACGGAAGTGCTTTAGCCGGCGAGCGCCTGCGGTTTTGCCACGATATAGCGCGCTTCGTGCAGGCTTCTCTGGAGAAAAGCCGTGTTTGCGTCCGGATCGCTGGAGGCGTTCTGAAAGGAAATATGATTGATCTCGATGCCGGCATGGTCTTCGGCGAGTGTCAGCTGCGCATAGACGGTCACGCCGCGCGGCTTGATTTCGAGATCGAGCACAACTTCAGGCTTACCGCCCCATTCCAGCGTATAATTTCCCCCCAAGCCGAAGTTGACAGTGCCAGGATGGAAAAACAGTTCCGCTGCGGAAGCGACGAGGTCGGCGAGATTGCCGTAATACTCGAAACGCAGCAGAGAAATGAGATCGGATGCGTCCAGAAGCCTGAGCTCGGTTGCGACCGGGCTGATCGCTTCTGCAAGGATTTTTTCACGCTGGGCAGAGTAGGGGCATTTTTTCATTCGACTTATCTTACCCGTTTGTTCTTGGCCTCCGCGGCGTAAACCCGATGAATGAGTTCCGCGACGGCCTTATAGAAGACTGACGGTATGACACTATCCACCGAGACTTGCGCAAACATGGAGCGTGCGAGAGGTGGATCCTCGAAGACGGGGATGTCGTTCTTCTCGGCGATCTCTCTGATTTTTAACGCAATAAGGTCCTGGCCCTTGGCAAGGACGACCGGTGCATCGTTTTCTTCGCGTACGTAGCGCAGCGCCACGGCATAGTGCGTCGGGTTGGCGATGACGAGGGTGGCACGCTGGACACTGGCGATCATGCGTCGGCGGGCGCGGTCACGCATGACAGAGCGCTGCCTGCTCTTGACGAAGGGGTCGCCTTGCGACTGCTTGTTTTCTTCCTTTATCTCGTGCTTCGTCATCTTCAGTTCGGTGAACCAATGATAGCGCGTCCAGAAGACGTCGGCGATCGCAACGATCGCGGTGGCGACCAGCATGACGATGATGATCTTGCGCATCGCGGTCATCATGCGAACCATGATCGTCTGCGGATCGGAAAACATCGCATCGATCGAGCCGAAATATTCGCTTCTGAGGACGAAGAAGAGAATCACTCCGACCACCACCACCTTGAACAGCGACTTACCGAATTCGACGAGGCCTTGAAGGCTGAAGAGCCGCGACCATCCCTTGATCAGTGAAATACGCGAGGCCTGCGGACGGATGCGTTCGAGAACCGGCGTCGGCAGGTTCTGAAAGACGGACGAGGCGATGCCGAACGCCATGAACATGATGAAGGCAGGGGCCAGAAGCGCAGCCATAGCCCAGCCGAGCTTCGCAAAGAGCGAGAGGACGTCAGGTCCGGTCTCGATCTTCCACTGATCTGGCTGCTCGAAGACGTCACGCAGGGTCTCGGCCATGTGTGACGTCGCGTCGGGAAGGAAGAAGACGAGATAGATGAAGGTCGCCAGAATCGTCGTGAAGATCGAGATTTCGCGCGAGTGGGGGGTATTACCTTTTTCGGCAGCATCAGACCGCTTTTTCGCGGTAGGGGCTTCTGTTTTGCTGTCCTTGTCTTCATCGGCCAAGTCTGCGGCCCTCCGTCAAAGAAAAAGGCCGCGACTGGAGCGCGGCCCATTTCCCCGAAGGGTAGTCTTGTGCGTGCTGCTGATCAACCGCCGCCTTGTGGGCGAGGGGGCTTGTCAACAACTGCGATCGTCTAGGCGGCGGCCGGGCCGCCTTCCTTTTCCTTGAGCTCGATCTGGCCGGCATTGGCCAGGCGAATCGCTTCCTGTGCGACGGCGCGCCGCGCAATCGCGATCTCGCGTGGATTGACGCCGGCCATGCCGCTCTGCAGATCCGATTCGATCATGCGGCGCTGGCGCGGGCTGATGGAGGAAAGGACCGATTCGCGGATTTCGGCCGATGCGCCGCGCAGTGCGACGGTGAGAACGTCGGACGAAATATCGTTGAGCAGCATCACGCGGCTGCGCTGCGGCATCAACATGAGGTCTTCGAAAAGGAAGATCTTCGGACGAACCTTGTTCACCGCTTCGCGGTTGATCGATTCGAGCGAGGTGAGCAGCGTGTCGACCTGCGGTTTGTCCATTTCGTTCATTAGGTCGGCGACCTTGGTGGAGCCTGACGCGTTGCGTTCCGCGTCGATCTCGGCAAGCAGCGTCATCACCTGGTTTTCGATGATCTGCGCGGCCTTCGGGCTGACGCCCTTCATGTTGACCGTACGGTTCATGATGTCGGCGCGGCGGTTGTCGGGAAGCTGCAGCAGCACCTTCGCGCCGAAGGACGACGGCATCATGGACAGGATATAGGCAACGGTCTGCGGATGCTCGCGCAGCAGGAACTGGGCGACGAAGGCAGGTTCCGCCTCGGCGAGACGGTCCCAGATGGATGTTTCGTAGGCCTGGAAGGCGGTACGGCGGCCAAGCAGGCTGTCGACTTCGTCAGGCGTCAGCCCTTCCTCGAGGATGGCCTCGATCGCCTTGGCGTTGTCCATCAGACCGGCGCCTTCGGTGAAGAGATCTTCGAATTCGCCGACGAGCTGAAGAAGCTCGTCCGGCGGGATGGCACGAAGCGCCTGGGCAGATCCGATGATGGTCTGCAACTCGGCCTGCGTGAAATATTTCAGCAGTCGGCCGGCGACCCCCTTCCCCATAGCGAGAAGAACTGCCGCCGCCTTTTCAGCCTGGGTCAACGGTTTCCCGGCAAGTGCGCCGCCGAAATCGTCAAAGTCCATCATGGTCTAACCTCTCCGTCCCGCACAGGGATCAGGCTTTTTTCGTGCTCAAAACTTCTATCAGTTTTACACCGAATCGCGTGTCGTCGTTATCAAGAACCGTAATCTCGCCGCGTGCAATCCTGCGGCCATTCACCATTATCTCGACCGGCTCGCCGATCTTCTTGTCGAGCGCGATGGTAGCACCCTCGGTGAGGTTCATCAGGCCGGAAACCTGCATGCGGCTCGTCCCGAGCACGATCTGGACATCGATAGGGATGTCCATGATCAGGTCGAAGTTCGAGTTCAGTGCGCTCCCGAGCGGTGCCGGAGCGGACTGGAAGGAATTGCCGCCGAAGCTCGGCGCGGCGTCAAGGCTGGGAAAGCCTGCTGCGCCCATGCCGGCAGCATTGTCACCGAAATCACTGCCCCCGAAATCGCCGCCTGCAAAATCGGCACCGCCGAAGGCGGTTTCGCCGGCATCACCACCGAACGGCGAAAGGTCCGTTCCTGCTGCGAAAGCATCGTTCTGCAGGTCGTCGCCGAACTGCGGAAGGTCGCCGTCCGAATCTTTCTTCAGCACGCCGCGCAGATCGTCGATAGCCTGATCCAGATCGGCTTCATTGCCCGGCATGTCCAGGGAGAGGTCACTATTCTGCTGTGTCTTCTTCGTAGCCATGAAATCACTATTCCAGTTGAAACTTGCCTCAAACTGCCTTTGTGGCCCTGAGAGCGAGAGAACCGATTAATTCATTAAGTGCCGGATCAGCTCATCATCCGAATTCATGGTGTCTTTCACTCGCACCATGTAGTTGTCGCCTGAACGCCCGAACTCGCACACATACAATTCTCGGCTGTTGGCGCTGACTTCGACGCGTACGTCGCCGCTGTCGCGGAAAGGAATGACGTCGCCGGCCATCAGTTTGGAAATCGTTCTGAGCGTCAGATCCTGCAGGCGGATCTTCGCTTCGAGGGTCACCTGCGACCGGCGAACCTGGTCGCCGATCTGCTCCGTCCACTCCGGCGACTTGCTCGGCTGCTTCTTCGGCTTCGGGGCAGAGACCTTGGTCTTGAGCAGCGCTGCCTGGGGGACGATCAGGCTGAATTCGGAAGTGATGCCGGCAAGCGTGATCGACATGTTGATTGCCGCCGCGAATTCATCCGGACGGTCTTCCGGCGGACGGATGCGTGCTTCAAGAGCGAAGGGAGCCGACAGGCTGGGCTCGAATCCGCCAGGCGCGTTGACGGCAGAACGCAGCACCTTGGAAATCTTGTCGAACACCATGCCGGCGAGGTCGATCTCGATAACGGAGAGAAGCCGGTCGGCCGGCTCCTCGATCGTTTCGGCAGCAGCGCCAAGCAGATGTTCCATCAGGGTAATGATGAAACTGTTGCCACAGGCGATGGTGATGTTCTGAGACCAATTGCGCAGCGTCGCATCGACCAGCGTCATGTTGGAGCTGAGATCGTCGATCAGATGATTCTTGTAACCGATCTCGCAGCCGAGATAGCCGACTGTCACGTCGAGGCCGGTTTCGCTCTTCAGGATATCAGGAAGGAATTCGCTGTAGATATCGCTGAAGGAACTGCAGAGCTTGGCAACCCTGCCCTTGTCGCCGAGACCGCCGGTCAGTTTGGCAAGGAGAGCTGGATCCATTGTCTGGTTGTCATGCGAAGCATTGCTCATAGTCATTTAAGCTGCCTTGTTTTCGCCACCTGGGTTCATCATTTCCTGTTCCACTGCGTCGATCGACGGGCGTTCATACGCCGAGATCGTCTTGCGGCCATATTCGAGGGCGACCTGCGGCACCGAGCCGTTCATGTAGGCAAGCAGGGTCTGCTTGACGACGACGTAGAGGCGGTGCTGCTTGGAGCGGACGACCTTGATCTGCGAGACCAGCGGTGAGCAGACGCAGTAGGAAAGCAGAATGCCGAGGAATGTGCCGACGAGGGCCGAACCGATGAGGTGGCCGAGCACTTCCGGCGAGTCGTTGATATGCGCCATGGCCTTGATAACGCCGAGAACCGCCGCGACGATACCGATAGCGGGGAATGAATCGCCCATGATCTGGATCGCGTGGTAAGGCTTCATCTTGTCATGAAGGATGGTGTTGATTTCTTCGTCCATCAGCGCCTCGATCTCGTGGGAGCGGGCGTTGCCGATGATGATCAGGCGCACGTAGTCGCAGATGAAGGCCGTCAGTTCCTTGTTCTTCAGAACCGTCGGAGCCTGCTGGAAGATCGTCGATTCGGCCGGATTGTCGATATGCGCTTCGATTTCGTTGCGCGATTTCGTACGCAGGTCGCGCATCAGTGAATAGAGCACGCCGAGCGTATCGAGGTAGTTGCGCTCCTTGGGAACGGAGTGCTTGAAGGCCTCTCCGAGCGCCTTGCCGGAGTCCTTCACCACCTTCATAGGGTTGGCCATGATGAAGCTGCCGAGACCCGCGCCGCCGATGATCAGGAATTCGAAGGGCTGAAAAAGAGCATCGACTTCGCCGCCCATGGCCATGAAGCTACCGACGATACAGCCGCAGACAACTACAAATCCGATAATAATATTCATCGTCAGCCCAATCTGAACGTTGCTTTTCTTTGCGACGGATAGGGTTTGTGCCTTGCGTGAGGCTGATGAACGCGGCTTTCGCGCATTCATTTGCGCTACCAGCTTCGCGCAAGGATTTGCCTTCATATTGAACGTGACGAGTGGGCCTATGCGCGCCCATGTCTGAGATGCCGCTCAGCGGAACCCGTGGCCGAACTAAAAGGAGCCCGGTGTTTCGTCCCGTTTATCGCCAATGTGGAGCTTACCGACATGCAATCCGGTCTTTACGTTTCCCTGTCGTCGCAGATGGCTCTCGAGAAACGCCTGACGACGATCGCCGACAATATGGCCAACGTGAACACGACCGGTTTTCGCGGCACTGAGGTAAAGTTCGATGAAATGTTGGCGAACAACGAGAACAAGACGAACACCAAGGTCGCCTTCGTCTCCCAGGGCAACGACTACCTGGACACCACTCACGGCGAAATGCAGCACACCGGCAACATGCTCGACTTCGCCATCAAGGGCGATGCCTGGTTCTCTCTCGATACGCCCGCCGGCCGCGTTCTGACGAGGGACGGCCGCTTCACGATGCGGGATACCGGCGAGCTGGTTTCCATCCGCGGCTATCCGGTTCTCGATGCAGGCGGTGCGCCGATCGTGCTCAACACCGCCGGCGGCGAGCCGAAGGTCGGCACTGATGGCATCATCTATCAGAATGACCGCCAGGTCGGTTCACTCGGCCTCTTCGAAGCCGATATCAGCAAGGGTTACCTGCGCTACGAAAACAGCGGCATCATGACGACCGAGCAGCCGCGCGCCGTCGTCGACCGCTTCAATGTCGGTGTCGAGCAGGGCTATCTGGAAAACTCCAACGTCAATGCGATGCACGAGATGACGCAGCTGATCGAGGTGAATCGCGCTTTCGATAGCGTGTCGTCGCTGATGCGCGACAGCGAAGACTCCTTCAAGGAAGCGGTTCAGACGCTGGGCGGCAGCCGCTAAGGCAGGGTGTGAAGCATGAACACCACCCTGTTGACCGAGGACGCGCTCTCGCCGAAGCTCACACATCTCGGCGACCTTGCAAAGCGCTACACGTCGCCGGAATTCTCCGTGACCCATGGCGGTCGCGTGCACACCATCGCCGCCGGCCACTATACCGTCCGCGGCCTTTCCCGGCATGTGCGGCTTGGCGAGTTCGTGGCGCATAAATCCGCGACGGGTGTCCATCTTGGCGAAGTGGTCAGGGTAGAGCCGGACCTGGTTTACGTCTGCCCGATCGAACCGGGCGAGCCGATCGGCATCCATGACATCGTCATCCGCAAGGGTGCCTTCCGTATATCTCCGTCAGACAGCTGGTGCGGCCGCACCATCAATTCCCTCTGCGAGCCGATCGACGGTCTCGGCCCGATCACCGAAGGCCTGGACCGCCGTTCGATCTCGAACACTGCGCCGCCTTCGATGACGCGGCAGCGCGTCGAAAACGGCTTCAAGACCGGCGTGCGCGCAATCGATATCTTCTCGCCGCTCTGCCTCGGTCAGCGTCTCGGCATTTTCGCCGGCTCCGGCGTCGGCAAGTCGACGCTGCTGTCGATGTTGGCCCGTGCCGACGCCTTCGACAAGGTGGTGATCGCGCTGGTCGGCGAACGCGGTCGCGAAGTCCGCGAATTCATCGAGGATACGCTCGGCACCAATATGAAGAAGGCGATTGCCGTCGTTGCCACCAGCGACGAGAGCCCGATGCTGCGCAAGATGGCGCCGCTGACGGCGGTCACGATCGCTGAGCACTTCCGCGACAAGGGCGAAAACGTTCTCTTCATCGTCGACAGCGTGACGCGCTTCGCCCATGCCATCCGCGAGGTGGCGACCGCCTCGGGCGAGCCGCCGATCGCGCGCGGCTATCCGGCGTCCGTCTTCACCGAGCTGCCGCGTCTTCTGGAGCGCGCCGGTCCCGGTCCGGAAGGTGCAGGCACCATCACCGCGATCATCTCCATCCTCGTCGATGGCGACAATCATAACGACCCGATCGCCGACTCCACTCGCGGTATTCTCGACGGTCACATCGTTCTCCAGCGAAGCCTGGCGGAGGAGGGGCGCTACCCGCCAATCGATCCGCTCGCATCCATCTCGCGTCTTGCCCGCAAGGCCTGGACTCCGGATCAGGAGAAGCTGGTTTCCCGCCTCAAGGTGCTGATCCACCGCTTCGAGGAAACGCGCGACCTGCGCCTTATCGGCGGCTACCGTCCCGGCGCCGATGCCGATCTCGACATGGCGGTCAAGCAGGTACCGATCATCTATGACGTCCTGAAACAATCTCCGGGAGACCGCGAATCGCTTGATGCCTTCGCCGATCTTGCCGGTGCTCTCAAGGCCGCCGCCGGCGTACCGACTCCGAGTGCGCCTATTCAAAGGAGGGCCTGATCATGGCCGATTTCGAAGACGAACGGATCGCCGCGCTGAAAGAGCGTAACAAGGGAGTGCTGCTCGACCGCGCGCTGACCTTTTTGGGTTTGGCACTTGCCGGCGCTTCCGCCTTCTTCCCCTGGTATGTCTTCTTCAACGCGGACAAGTTCGGCATCAGCGTCGCCGATAGCAATGCCTCTCGTGAATTGCCGAACTGGCCGGCGCGCAACGTCTTCAGCGTTTCACCGCTCGCCATGGTCAACAAGAACGATGAAGGCAAGAAAGTCCCACCGATCGACAATATGACGACGGCAACCGTTTCCGAGCTCGGCAAGGAGCGCAGTGGCGACGCCTCGATGGAGGATCAGCCCTTCCCCGGCAAAGGCTCTTTCCGTTTGCTGCACGTGGCCAACGGCCGGGCGCTCATTGAAGATCCTTCGGGCATGTATGTCGTGCGCGTCGGCTCGATCCTGCCTGACGAAAGCCGCCTTGCCACATTGGAACAGCGCGACGGCAAGTGGGTGATCGTTACTTCCAAGGGTGAGATCTACCAGAACAACTAGTTCAGGCAAGAGGACGAATCGCTGTGAGGCCCTGTCGGAGCAACGACCGGGCGGCGGATGGTCGCTGTCTGCAAGTAATCTCGAAGAATGGCTTGTAAAGCCCGCATTTACCGTAAGTCCCACGCAAGATTACCGCCCTAGGTTCGGCCTAGTAAAAACGGAGAGTTCTCATGCAACCGATTCAACTTTTCGACTTGGCTTCAAAGCAGGCGGAATGGCTGACGATTCGTCAGGAGGTTGTTGCCGGCAACATCGCGAATGCAAACACGCCGAAATTTCGGGCGAAGGATGTGACGCCTTTTCAGGCTGTGCTCGACCAGTCGGACGTCACCATGACGCGCACCAATCCGATGCACCTGAGCGGCAACGATTTCAGCACGAGCGGTGACATTGACGTGAAGGATGCCGCGCTCGACCAGGAAATCGGCGTTCAGGAATCCGGCAACACCGTCGGTGTGGCCGAAGAACTCTCCAAGTCCGGCGAGATCAAGCGTCAGTACGACCTGAATACCTCGCTCGTCAGTTCCTTTCATCGAATGATGTTGATGACCGTAAGGAAGTAGCCTCATGGATCCGCTTTCAGCAGCAATGAAAATCGCAGGTTCCGGGCTCGAGTCGCAGTCGACACGTCTGCGTATCGTCTCGGAAAACATCGCCAACGCCCGCTCGACAGGCGACACACCCGGTGCCGATCCTTATCGCCGCAAGACCATCACCTTCGGCCAGCAACTGGATCGCACCAGCGGCGTCGAGACCGTCAACGTCAAGAAAATCGGTACTGACGAAGGCGATTTCACCAAGGAATATGATCCGAGCAATCCGGCTGCGGACGAGAAGGGCATCGTCAAGATGCCGAACGTCAACATCCTGATCGAGATGGCCGACATGCGCGAAGCCAACCGTTCCTATGACGCCAATCTGCAGACGATCAAGCAGACTCGCGACCTCATTTCCTCGACGATCGATCTCCTGAAGAGCGGACAATAATGATCAGCAGCGTACAGAACGTAAGCAATCTCTCGATGACCCGCGCCCTCGGCGCCATCGACACCGAAAATTCCGCCTCCTCTTCGACCGCAACCTCATCTGCTGCGGCCGGCGTTTCCAACGGCCTGAGCTTCGCCTCCGTCATGGGCAACATGGCGACCGAAGCCGTCAGCAGCCTGAAGGGCGCGGAAAACATGTCCTTTGCCGGCATCAAGGGTACGGCCTCGACGCGCGAGGTCGTCGATTCCATGCTGCAGGCGGAGCAGACGCTCCAGACTGCAATCGCCATTCGCGACAAGGTCGTCTCGGCCTTCCTCGAAGTCACCAAGATGCAGATGTAACTGATTTGAGGACGAACACATGAGAGCGCTCGCCATTGCAGCAACGGGCATGGATGCCCAGCAGACTAACCTGGAAGTCATCGCGAACAACATCGCGAACATCAATACGACCGGTTTCAAGCGCGCCCGCGCCGAGTTCACCGACCTTCTCTATCAGACCGAACGCGCCAAGGGTGTCGCCAACCGCGCCAACCAGGCTGTCGTTCCCGAAGGCGCCAATATCGGTCTCGGCGTCCAGACCTCGGCCGTGCGCAACCTGCATCTCCAGGGCGAATTGACCCAGACCGGCAACGACCTCGACGTCGCAATCGTCGGCAAGGGCTTCTTCCAGATCCAGTCGACGGACGGTACGACGCTCTATAGCCGTGCCGGTGCGCTCAACAAGAACGATCAGGGCCAGCTCGTCAACATCGACGGTTATGAAGTCATCCCCGGCGTCACTATCCCGCAGGGCTCCACCGAGCTGACGATCAGCCGCTCCGGCGAAATCACCGCCAAGCTGCCCGGCCAGACCACTCCGACCACTCTCGGCCAGCTTACGCTCGCCGACTTCGTTAACGAGGCAGGCCTGCAGCCGATTGGCGACAACCTCTTCCAGGAAACGCCGGCATCCGGCGAAGCGGTCATTGGCAATCCTGACGAGGATAATATGGGTTACCTCAAGCAGGGCTACCTGGAATCCTCGAACGTCGATCCGGTCAAGGAAATCACCGAGCTGATATCGGCCCAGCGCGCTTACGAAATGAATTCCAAGGTGATCACGACAGCTGATGAAATGGCATCCATCGTCAGCAAGAACCTGAAGTAAGAGGGAAGGGCCGAACATGATGTTTCGCCGGGCAGGACACATCCAAGGATGGGTGGCTGCGGCCACGATCGCAATCGCTGGCATGATCATGCCGGCAGCAGCGGATGCCGGCATGGGTTATGCCGTTGTCCCCACGACGATCATCTATCCCGGCGACACGATTTCGAGCGCTCAGCTTCAGGAAGTCGAGGTCACCAATCCCAACCTCGCCGGAG
The DNA here is from genome assembly GCF_052113285.1 of Rhizobium sp. YAF28. NCBI lineage: Bacteria > Pseudomonadati > Pseudomonadota > Alphaproteobacteria > Hyphomicrobiales > Rhizobiaceae > Rhizobium > Rhizobium sp. YAF28. Next base: position 449,418 of record NZ_JBFRCX010000004.1, read on the forward strand.
ACTATGCAAAGTCGGTCTCCCAGGTCGAGGGTCTGGTTTCCAAGCGCACGCTCCTGCCGGGGCGGACGATTTCGATCTCCGCCCTGCGCGAGCCCTATACGGTCACGCGCGGCTCCAATATCCGCCTGGTCTTCCAGCTTGGTCAGATGACCATTTCCGCTGCCGGCTCGCCTCTTGAAGATGGTGCGACCGGCCAGATGATCCGTGCACGCAATATGGATTCCGGCGTCATCGTCAGCGGCACCGTGCTCGCCGACGGTACGGTCCATGTGAGGGCAAAATGAAGTTCTTCTTTCGTATCCTGAGCCTGGTTGCGGTTCTGGCGATGAGCCTGACCGATGTCGCGCCTGCATGGGCGCTGACGTCCCGTATCAAGGACATTGCCTCGCTTCAGGCCGGCCGCGACAACCAGCTCATCGGCTACGGTCTTATTGTCGGCCTGCAGGGAACCGGCGACGGTTTCCGTGCTTCGCCTTTCACCGAGCAGTCCATGCGCGCGATGCTGCAGAACCTCGGCATCTCCACGCAGGGCAGCCAGTCGAACGCCAAGAATACCGCGGCCGTCATGGTCACCGCCAACCTGCCGCCTTTCGCAAGCCCCGGCAGCCGAATCGATGTGACGGTCAGCTCGCTCGGCGATGCGACCTCGCTGCGTGGCGGTACGCTCATCATGACCTCGCTGTCGGGCGCCGACGGCCAGATCTATGCCGTCGCCCAGGGCGCCGCCGTCGTCACTGGCTTTCAGGCTCAAGGACAGGCCGCGACCGTGACTGAGGGTGTGACGACGGCCGGCCGTGTACCGGGTGGCGCCATCATCGAGCGCGAGCTGCCGTCCCGCTTCAAGGATTCGGTCAATCTCGTCCTGCAGCTCCGCAACCCGGACTTTTCCACCGCGATCCGCATTGCTGATATCGTCAACGGCTACGCAAAGGCACGCTTTGGCGGTCCGGTCGCGGAAGCTAAGGATTCGCAGGAAGTCGTCATCGAGAAGCCGCGCGAAGCCGATCTTACGCGCCTGATGGCCGATATCGAAAACCTCGTGGTCGAGACCGACACGCCGGCCAAGGTCGTCATCAACGAACGCACCGGCACGATCGTCATTGGTTCGGATGTTCGCGTCTCGCCGGTCGCCGTCAGCTATGGCACATTGACAGTGCAGGTAACCGAAACGCCGCAGATCATCCAGCCGGAGCCCTTCTCGCGCGGTGAGACCGCTGTCCAGCCGCAGACGGATATCCAGGCGCAGAAAACGGGCGGACGGGTCGCTATTATCGACGGTCCTGACCTGCGCACTCTCGTTGCCGGTCTCAACAATATCGGTGTCAAGCCGGATGGCATCATCGCCATTCTCCAGGGCATCAAATCTGCAGGCGCCCTGCAGGCGGAGCTTGTGCTGCAATGAGCAAGATCACGAACCAGAACTCGATCGTCGAACTGTTGCGCCGGCTGGCATTGCCGGCCGCAGGCCTCGTGCTGCTTTCCATTCCCGGCGCCTTCGCCCAGGAGGTGGCGCCGGCAGGCGACATCACCTCGACGGACGAGGTCAAGCAGTTCTGCACGAATATCGCCGATCCGGCCCGCGATCAGCGCTATCTCCTGCAGAAGCAGGAGCTCGAGAAGCTGCGTGCTGATATCGACAGCCGCGTCGCCGAGATGGACAAGCGCAAGGCGGAATACCAGGACTGGCTGAAGCGGCGTGATGATTTCCTCAAACAGGCCGAGGCCGGCCTGACGGATATCTACAAGAAGATGAAGCCGGATGCCGCAGCGCTGCAACTGCAGGATGTCAGACCCGAACTGGCCGCGGCCGTCATCATGCGGCTCGGGCCGCGTCAGTCGAGCCTGATCCTGAACGAGATGGATTCCACCAAGGCCGCCAAAATCGCCGGTATCATTGCAAGTGCATCTGATCCCAATACCTCGAAGGATCCTTCATGAATAAGCGTTTACCGGCTGTGATTGTCGCCGTCGCACTCCTTGCAGGCTGCCAGTCCACGGCAGTCAACGAGATCGGCCGCGCGCCTGCCATGAGCCCGATCGGCAGCGGTCTTGCCTATGGCCAGACGCCGCAGATGGGGCTCTATCCGAAGCAGCCGCGTGCGGTAGCCCAGGGCTATTCACTGTGGAGCGATTCGCAGGCCGCGCTCTTCAAGGATGCGCGCGCTCTCAACGTCGGCGATATCCTGACAGTCGATATCCAGATCAATGACAAGGGATCCTTCGACAACGAGACCAATCGCAGCCGCAAGAATTCGAGCGGCATGAACTGGGATGTCAACGCCCAGGTCTTCGGCTGGACGCCGCAGTCCAAGACGGATCTGACCTACGGTTCCGACACGAGCACGGACGGCAAGGGCAAGATCGAGCGTACCGATAAGCTCAACCTTCTGGTTGCCGCCGTTGTCACCGGCATTCTCGAAAACGGCAACCTGGTTATCAGCGGTTCGCAGGAAGTTCGCCTGAACCAGGAACTGCGTATCCTTAACGTCGCCGGCATCGTGCGTCCGCAGGACGTCAATTCCGACAACCAGATCTCCTACGACAAGATCGCCGAAGCCCGCATTTCCTATGGTGGCCGTGGCCGCCTGATGGAAGTGCAGCAGCCGCCGCGCGGCCAGCAGGCCGTCGATCTCTTCTCGCCGCTTTGAGGCTGAACCAAGATGGCAGACAACGAAACAGGCGAAGGCAAAAAGAAGTCGAGCGGCATGGTGATGACGATCATCGGCCTTGCCGTGCTGACGCTCGTCGGCGCCGGCGGCGGCTGGGCGGTCGGCAACATGGTGGCCCCGAACATCCGCAGTGCTACAGAGGCTGAACAGGCGAAAGAGGCCGAGGCCAAGAAGAAGGCCGAGGGCGGTCTTCCGAAAATCGCGAACGAAGCCAACAACATTGTGCTGCTCGATCCGGTCACCTCGAACCTCGCTTATCCCTCGGAAAACTGGATCCGACTCGAGGTGGCGCTGATGTTCAACGGGCCGCCGGATGTCAAGGTCGCCGAGGATATTCACCAGGATATCCTCGCTTATGTCAGGACCATTTCCCTTCAGCAGATCGAAGGGCCGCGCGGCTTTCAATATCTCAAGGATGACATCCAGGAACGTGTTGACCTTCGCTCTCAAGGGCGCGTATCGAAGGTCATGTTCAGGACCTTTGTCATCGAATGATTCGACTTATAGTTTTCCTTGCCGCCATGATGGCGGTGCCGGAACTGGCGGTAGCCCAGCAGCTGCCGACTGATCTGTTGAATATCCCGGTCGACGGCTCTGTCGCCGCCTGGATCATCAGGACATTCGGCCTGCTGACCGTGCTTTCGGTCGCGCCGGGTATCCTCATCATGGTGACGAGCTTCCCGCGCTTCATCATTGCCTTTTCGATCCTGCGTTCGGGCATGGGCCTGTCTTCGACGCCCTCGAACATGATCCTTCTCTCGCTTTCGCTGTTCATGACCTTCTACGTCATGTCGCCGACCTTCGATAAGGCCTGGCAGGACGGCGTTCAGCCGCTGCTTGCCAACCAGATCGATGAGGCAACGGCAGTTCAGCGCATTGCCGAGCCGTTCCGCACCTTCATGTCTGCCAATACCCGCGACAAGGATCTGGCGCTCTTTGCCGATCTGGCCCGCGAGCGCGGCCAGAATATCCAGACGACCGAGCCGATCGACTACCGCATCCTCCTTCCCGCCTTCATGATCTCGGAGATCCGGCGCGGTTTCGAAATCGGCTTCCTCATCGTCCTGCCCTTCCTCGTCATTGACCTGATCGTTGCAACGATTACCATGGCGATGGGTATGATGATGCTGCCGCCAACCTCGATCTCGTTGCCGTTCAAGATCCTTTTCTTCGTGTTGATCGACGGCTGGAACCTTCTGGTCGGCAGTCTCGTGCGCTCCTTCAGCTGACGGGGCAAAGGCGGAGCGCCGTCGCGTACTTTCTTCCTCTCGCAAACATAAACCCGCCGGATCGCTCCGGCGGGTTTTATGTTGCTGAATGTGTCTGAGCGCCTTAGCTATTCGAACCGAAGGGCTCGGTGCGCGGCGGCAGTGCCGGGACGTCAATATGATCAGGGCCGAGGCCCTGCTTGGCGCGCTCGGCGATCATCTCGTAGCCATGTTCGAGGTGGTGGCAGAAGCGTTCGGCATCGAAGAGCGGCGCGATGTAACGCTTTTCCTGCAGATGTTTCTTGTAGCCGGCGACGAGTTCCGGGTTGAGTGCGAGCTCGACGGCGAGATCCTCGTAGGCCTGGAGATCGTCGGCGACGAGTTCCGGCAGGTCGATAGCCCTGAGCAGGCTCCCGCTGACACGCGAGGCGAAATTGGTACCCTTCATCGTCAGGACGGGAAGGCCGCCCCAGAGCTGTTCCGAAGTCGTGGTGTGACCGTTGACGGGGAAAGTATCGATACCGAGATCTGCCGCCTGCTGACGGCTGATGTGCTGTTCATAAGGCGCACGCGGGCAGAAGATGATCCGCTTCGGCGATATGCCGCCGGCCTGGAAGCGCTCGAGCAGATTTTCCATGTTACGAGCCGTGTTCGCCATCAGCCAGAGCACGCTATCGGGCGCACGCTTGAGGATCCGGCACCAGCTGTCGACCACTTGCGGGGTGATCTTACGGTTACCGTTGAAGGATGCGAAGATGAAGGCGTTTTCCGGAAGGCCAAGCTGTTCGCGCGTGACCGGCTGCGGCTGCGGGCGGTTCGCCGGATCGTTCGGCTGATAGCTCTCCGGCATGCGCAGGAATTTCTCGTGGTAGAAAGGCTTGGCCAGGTCAGGCAGCACCGAGTGATCGCCGATTACATAGTCGAGATCGACATTGAGCGTGCTGCCGGGGAAACCCAGCCAGGCGACATGGATGGGCGCTAGCGGCAAATTGAAGGAGGAGGCGCGGCTTCCGGACGTATGACCTTTGAGGTCGACCATGATGTCGATATTTTCGGCGCGGACGGCCTTCAGGATCGCTTCGTCGGACTGGCCGTAGACATCGACGACCTTGCCCCAGCGGCTGCGATCGGCCTTGTTCTTCTCCAGGTATTCGGGCTGCGTGTGATCGAAGAGCGTAATTTCGAAACGATTGCGATCGTGAAGCTCGAGGACGCGCTGCAGCAGCTTCATCGTGGCATGGGCGTCCCAGAAATCCGAGGACATGTAACCGATACGGATTTTGTCGGACCACCTATGCGGCAGGCCGCGCCGGTAGGCCACGCGGGCCGCGTCGAGCGGCTTCGTGCCGATGGTCGCGTAGCGGTTATAATCCTCGTTGCCGCACCAATGCAGGTGATAGAAGGGGTTGTCCTTCCTCAGCATATCAATGTCGTTTTTGGCGAGTGCGGCGTCGATAGGCATCTGATGTTTGTTCGCTTCGTCGAATTCGTTGAATTCGCGTACGCAGACGAGATAGAGGAAGCGGAAGGCAAGATTGCCCGGGTAGCGCCGGAAGAGGTTACGGGCGAGCGTCTGGTTCGTTTCGTCCATGAGGTCGTCGTTGAGCAGCAGTGCGGCAAGGCGTGCATGCTCCGGATTCTGGCTCTCGGACAGGACCTTCTTGAAGGGGCGCAACAGATCGCGCCGCTGCCGGCGCAGATAGATCGACGCGATAATGAAGGCAAGTTCCGGATCTTCCTGCGCCTTGCTGAGATTACGCATCGCAATCAGAAGAGCTTCGTCCTCGTTGCCGGCCTCAAGGTGGATTTTGGCGGCGGTCTTCAGGAATTCGAACGCGCCTTGCCCGGCGCAATCGGCCGCCAGCCCATAGGCCTTGGCAGCATCGGTCTTGAAGCCCAGTTGCAGCAGGTTCTTGGCCAGGAGAGCGTAGGTCTTGGCGTCCTTCTGGGTATCGATGAGCTGGTTGAGCGTCGCCAGGGATTGTGTATAGCGGCCTGCCTGATAATCCCGGGATGCCGCCGAGAACGAAACTTTGCTGTTCAAAACCTAACTCCGTGAGGAAATGTTCCGGCATGAAATGGTGATCGACGGGGCGCGCAATCAGGCCGTCCCGCAGAATGCAGGTTACCCGACGATACTATCCCGGCTTCTGCCACACTGGCATTCGAAGCTTGCTTGAAACCGGTGCGGCTGAATGCTCGCTTTCCGGGAAAGCTGCGGTTTCGAAGACGAATTCAAACAACATTAACCATGCAATTGGAGCGGCTTGGCCGGGAGCTCCGCTTTTAAGAAGTTGGCAAGTATTCGCTGCGAGATTGCCCTGGACATGACGGGTTTGGGCCAAGAAACAAAGGCACCGAGTGGCATGAAGCTGGTCCGTCATCGCCGGTATTTATAGTCCGGTATGTCCTCCTTTTTTGTATCTAGTTTTCTAGGGGACACACTTATGACGAGCATTAACACGAACAATTCCGCCCAGGCAGCACTCCAGACGTTGCGCAACGTCAACCAGGGCCTCAACAGCACGCAGAACCACGTTTCCACGGGTTTCCGCGTTGGCAAGGCTTCCGACAACGCTGCTTACTGGTCGATCGCAACGACCATGCGTTCGGACAACAAGGCCCTCGGCGCTGTTTCCGACGCTCTCGGCCTCGGCGCTGCCAAGGTTGACACCGCCTACACCGCCATGGACAGCGCCATCGACGTCGTCGGCGAAATCAAGGCAAAGATCGTTGCCGCGACTGAAAACGGCGTCGACAAGAAGAAGGTCCAGGAAGAAAT